>NZ_PIPF01000003.1:0-272909 GCF_004025845.1 Janibacter hoylei PVAS-1 | reverse complement strand
ACCAACCCAGTGCGGTTCACTTCGCTTCGGTTGCGGCGTTGCTGTTCCCATCGCTGGTCCTTCCGGGGAGGGCTAATTGGGCTCATCGCGAATGAGAGTGTAGGAGCGGTCTGAATCCGCCGGCTTCGAGGAGCGATCTGGCGACGTAGTGCGTGAGGTTCCGGAAGCCGAGGGCGGAACCGCCAAGGTGCTCGAGCCGGCCGTTGATGGCCTCCGTTGGGCCGTTGCTCGTTCCGGGGCGGTCGAAGAACGCGAGGATGTCCGCGGCGCGATGCTTCAGCGTGCGGCCGAGGTGACGGATCTCTTTGAGCAGCGCGGGGACGCCGTTGCTGACAGAGTCGATCACCGCCCGCATCATCTCCTTCGCCTTGTTCTTGTCGGGTTCGCGGTAGGCGGCGACGATGCGCTGGTAGATGCCCCAGGTCGCTTCGACCTCGACGTGCTCCTCGGCGGCGAACACCGCGTCGAGCCGCGCGGTCTGTTTCTTGGTGAGGAAGCTCGCGCCGGTGTGGAGGGTGCGGCGGACCCCGTAGAGCGGGTCGCCGGCGTGACCGCGGTGCCCGAGTGTGTCTTGCTGGACGCGCTGCCGGGTCCGGTCGAGCGCGTCGCCGGCCAGGCGGACGACGTGGAACGGGTCCATCACCGGGACCGCGTCGGGGAGCTCTTCGGCCGCGGCGGTCTTGAACCCGGAGAACCCGTCCATCGCGACCACCTCGATCCGGCTCGACCACTCCGCAGGCCGGGCGGCGAGCCACTCCTTGAACACCTGCTTCGAGCGGCCCTCGACCATGTCCAGCAGCCTGGCCGGGCCCGTCTTGTTCCTCGCGGGGGTGAGGTCGATGATCACGGTCACGTACTTCTCGCCAAACCGTGTGTGACGCCAGACGTGCTCATCGACACCGATCGTGGTGACCCCGTCGAACCTCGCCGGGTCGTCGATCAGGCGACGCTTGCCTTCGGCGATGATCGCGGTGTTCGCGGTATGCCACGACACCCCGAGCCCTGCTGCGGCGCGGGAGACGGTGAGGTGGTCGACCACGATCGCCGTGAGTGCCACCCGATCCCGCCGCGGGAGATCTTCTCCCTCGGCGCTGCCGCCTTCGACGTGTCCTGCCGCCAGGTCCGGCGGCAGTGCGTGCACCGGTAGCGGCGCACCCGGACCAGCAGCGTCGTCGGTCGATGCCCGAACGGCTCATGCGCCAGCGGCCGCGTCACCGTGTCACGCGGCACGCCCTCCGCGCCGCACTTCCGACACCACGGGTCGTCCTCGACGACGCGGCACTCCAGCACCGCCCGATCAGCCTCGAGCAGCTGCCCGACGGCTTGAAGGCCGAGCTCGTCGAGACGGCAGAACGTGGTCAGGTCAGGGGTCACGAACGTAGGGTGGTGCAAGTCGAGGTGTTCCGGCGGATGGTGAGCGTGAGAACTTCCATCCTGGAAGACCTCGACGCCTATCCGCGAACCAGCCGGCGGTCCCGGGCTACACCCTCAACTGCGAAGAGCCGGTTCACCCCCCAAGCCCCGCCTGAGGGCCGGTGGGGGCTCCGGGTCAGCGCTTCTTCATCCCTCGACGTGGGAAGCCGGCGGCCATGAGCGCCGCCGCGACGAGCGCCGGCTGGCCGAACAGACGGGCGAGACGCTTGCCGTCGGTGTCGAGCCCGAAGGCGTCGTGACGTTCCGCGTACTGCGCGATGTTGCCGGGAAAGATCGCGACGTAGAAGGCGGCCAGGGCCACCCCCACGGCGGCACGGCGCTTCGGCAGCGCGAGCAGAGCCGCACCGAACGCGAGTTCCATGACGCCCGAACCGAGCACGACCGCGTCCTTGTCGATCGGGAACCAGTCGGGCACCTGCGCCTGGAAGTCGTCGCGCGCGAACGTCAGGTGCGACGCGCCCGCGAACGACATGAAGGTACCGAGGCCGAGGCGGGCCGCGTTCTGACCGCGAGTGGCGGGCGGCGCCGGCTCGGCCAGCGAGCGCAGCGATTCGGTCAGTCGGGTGAACCGTGCCATTCGATGCTTCTTCCTCGAATCGTTCGTGTCCCGGGCGGGCTCGGCCCGGGGCGTCGGCGTCACTTCGCCACGCGGACGAGCTTGGTGTTGGCGAACTCGCCGAAGCCCCAGCGCCCGAGCTCACGCCCGTACCCGGAACGTCGGACGCCGCCGAACGGAAGACCGGCCTTCGTCGTGCCGTGCTCGTTGACGTAGGTCATCCCGACCTCGAGACGACGTGCGACCTGCTCGGCCTTCGTCGTGTCCTTCGACCAGACCGAGCCGGACAGGCCGAACGAGGAGTCGTTCGCGATCTCGACAGCTTCCTCGATCGAGTCGTAGGGGTAGACGACGGCGACAGGCCCGAAGATCTCCTCCGTGAACGCGTCCATCTCCCGGGTCACGCCGGTGAGGACGGCCGGGGACATCCAGGCGCCGTCGCGCTCCAGGGCCTTGCCGCCGGTGTGCCGCGTCGCGCCCTGCTCGACGGCGCGCTCGACCTGGGCGATCGCGTCATCGCGGGCCTCGATCGACGACAGCGGCCCCATGTCGGTGCTCTCGTTCGCGGGATCGCCGACCGTCATGGTGTCGACGGTCTCGACGACGCCGGTGACGAACTCGTCGAACATCGCGGACGGCACGAGGATGCGCTTCGGCGAGTTGCACGCCTGGCCGGCGTTGCTCATGCGCGCGGTGGCGACGGTCTCGGCGGTCTCGGCGACATCGACGTCGTCGAGAACGATGAGCGCGTCGGAGCCACCGAGTTCGAGGACGCTCTTCTTGAGGTTCTGCGCGGCCGTCTCCGCGACGGCCTTGCCAGCGCCCTCGCTGCCGGTCAGGGAGACGCCGCGCACGCGCGGGTCCTCGATGATCGACGTGATCTGTTCGTTGCTGACGAACAGGTTGATGTAGGCATCCTGCGGCACGCCCGCGGCGTGCAGGATCTCCTCGATCAGCTCGGCCGTGCGCGCGCAGATCGAGGCGTGCTTGAGCAGGATCGTGTTACCGAGCATGAGGTTCGGCGCCACGAAACGTGCGACCTGGTAGTGCGGGAAGTTCCACGGCATGACGCCCATGAGCACACCGATCGGATCGGTGACGACGACCGACTTCGCGTCGTCACCGATGCTCAGCTGTTCCTCGGCGAGGAGGTCCTCGCCGTGCGAGGCGTACCAGCGGAAGATCGACGATGCGAGCGCAACCTCGCCCTGGGCCTGCGCGAGCGGCTTGCCCATCTCGGTGCCGATGACACCCGCGAGCTCGTCGGCTCGTTCGTCGTAGAGGTCCGCGATCTTGGCGAGGGCGGCGGCACGCTCGGCGGCCTCCGTAGTACGCCAGGTGCTGAAGGCGGCGTCGGCACGCTCGATGGCGCGGGTCACGTCAGCATCCGTCGCGGAGGTGAACTCCTTCTCGATGACGCCGGTGGCGGGGTTCTCGGTGCGGTAGGCCATGAGCTGTCTCCTCTTGATTGAGCTCTGTCCCGAGTGTCAACTCCGACCGACCCAGAAAACATTTCCTGTCAATACTCTTTTGACGGCTCTTCACAGATGAGGGTGTAGCTGTGGTGCGACCTGGGGCGGCGCGTCGGTGTCGGGGTGAGGGTCGAGGTCTTCCGATGATGGGAGTTCTCACACAACCCGTCCGGAAGACCTCGACGTGCCTGACGCTACCTTCACGCGCCCTGACCTGACTACCTTCACCCGCCTCGACGGTCGCGGATCTGCCGGAGCAAGTCGACGTCGGGTCCATGCTCACTCCCGTCGACGTCGGCCGCGATGAGTCCGGGATGCCGTGGCGTCTCTCGCTCGTCGGCCGTCACACCCTCGTCGCTGGCCGATCCGGCTCCGGCAAGGGCTCCGTCCTCTGGGGGTCCGTCGCCTCCCTGGCCCCGTGGATCGCCCAAGACACCGTCCGTGTCCACGGCGTCGATCTCAAGCGCGGTGTGGAGATCGCCATGGGTGACGGTCTGATGTACCGCACCGCCTACCGACCTGAGCAGGCGCTGACGGTTCTGCGCGACCTGCTCACGATCATTGACGAGCGGGCCACCCGCATGGTCGGCCAGTCCCGACTTCACGAGGCCATGCCCGGCGATCCACTTCACGTCCTCGTCATCGACGAGCTCGCGGCGCTCACGGCCTACGCCGATGCCGAGGTGAAGAAGGAGGGGAATCGGCTCCTGGCCGAGATCCTCACGCAGGGCCGAGCCATGGGCGTGGTCGTCGTGGCCTTCGTCCAGGACCCGAAGAAGGAGACAGTCCCGGCGCGCGGCCTCTTCACCCAGACCATCGCCCTTCGCCTCGCCTCCGCCGACGAGGTCCGCATGGTCCTGGGGCAGGGCATGAGCGACGAAGCCCCCGCCCACCGCATCCCGATGAACATGCCTGGCGCCGGATACCTCGTGACCGAGGAAGGCGCTGTGGCTCGGGTGCGCGCCCACTACTGGCCGGATCTCCTGATCAAGGCCACGGCCGCCCACTACCCCGCCGCCAAGCGCTGGGTGCCACCGCTCGAGGAGTCCTCCACGGGAGGAGCGCAGTTCGTCCAGGCAGCCGCGGCGCAGCCCGACGAAGGAGGCCGGGCACCTAGACCGCGAGGCCCACGCAAGAGGTCACCGCGACGCCCCGCTCACAGGACTGAAGAAACCAACGTCATTGCACTGGAAGGAATCCGCGATGCTCCCGAATGATCGAACCCGCGCCGCGACGCGCACGCTCGCGACCCTCAACACTCACGGCGCCTGCGTAGGCCACCCGCACCCCGACTGGTGGTTTCCCGAGCGCGGCCACGACGACACCGACAAGGCGCTCCTCGTCTGCGACACGTGCCCGGTGCAGCGCATGTGCCGCGACTACGCGCAGACGTGGGACGACCGGGGCGTGTGGGGCGGCAGCACCGACGACGAGCGCCACAAGCGCCAGCTCCTGACCATCCCCGCGGAATGGGCCGACATGACCCTCCCCGGGCTGGAGCTGGGTGAGACGGCATGAGCTGGATGCTGGCCGTCGCGCCATCGCAGGTCCTGCCCCTTCGCTCGGGACTCGGCAGGGGCGCCGCAGTTGCCTGCGACGAGTGTCAGACCGTCTTCGTGCGGCGCGTCGACGGGCGGGTGATCTTCCCGACGAGTTCGGATGCCATCGCGGCGGCCACGACCTTTTGCGAAGGCTGGGCGTACGTCGTCGGCGAGGGCGTCGACCATCTCGTGTGCGAAGACTGCGTGGTCGCGCGCGGCGCTGTAGGCGAGTTCTGATGCCCAAGTCACGGGGCCTGGGACTGACCCCAACTTCCAGGGTCATTCCGGCCCGGGAGGCGTGAGCACCATGCGGGACTCGGGTACCCGGGGACGGATGCGGTGGGTCGCTGCGGCCTTCGCGGTCCTCGCGTTGGTGCGTCTCGTCCTGCATCTCTTGGGCTGGTGGACGGCATGACGAGCGGCCAGCGACTCGACGGCGCTCTCGCGGGCCTGACCGAACATTCACTGGAGGCGGTCCAAGAGCTGCTGTCGCGTAGGCACCTCGAGGACTTCGCGCAGGCCGCGAGCCGAGTCGGCTTCTGCCAGCGGCCCATTCGTTTGGCCGGGCACTCCTCGAGCGTCGACAAGACCACCGGCGAGGTGCTCTCGACCTTCTCCTCGGACGAAGCGCCGACCGGCGTCCTGCTGACCCGCTGCGGCAACCGGCGCGAGTCCGTGTGTACCTCGTGCTCCCGCGTCTACGCGCGCGACACCTTCGAGCTGATCCGATGCGGCCTCGAGGGCGGGAAGGGCGTCCCCGGCGCGGTCGCTGAGAACCCTCTTGTCTTCGTCACGGTCACTGCACCGTCCTTCGGGGCTGTCCACTCCACCCGCGGGGGCCGCATGTGTCATCCCCGGGGGCGCGAGACCTGCGAGCACGGCCGCTCCCTCTCGTGCACGGCACGCCACGACAAGGACGACGACGTCGTCGGCTCGCCCATCTGCCACGACTGCTACGACTACCTCGGCCACGTCGTGTGGCAGTTCCACGCACCCGAGCTGTGGCGTCGAGCCGTCCAGGACGTCAGCCGCCAACTCGCCGCGCGCCTGGGCGTCCCGGTCTCGAAGGTCTCCAAGTTCGCCTCACGTCAGTACGGCCGCACCGCCGAGATGCAGGCCCGAGGGGCGGTGCACTTCCACGCGTTGTTTCGCCTCGATGGCCCAGCGGAGCACGGCATCGGTGCCACATGTGCCGTTGACGTCGACGTGATGGTCGACGCGATTCACGCGGCCTTCGCTCGGACCCGCGTCGTTGCTCCCAAGACCGGCGAGCAGGACCTCGAGCGGGTTCTGAAGTGGGGACGCCAGATCGACGTGCGCGTCGTGCGTGACGGCTGCCGGACCGATGACCCGGACGGGCCCATCACGGGGGAGCAGGTGGCTGCCTACCTCGCGAAGTACTCGACCAAGGACACGTCCCTGTCGGTGCCCGATGGGGAGCACGCGCGCCGTCTGCAAACCACGTGCCAGGAGGTGCACGATCTCGCGGTGCTTCGTGCCGAGCGTCGAAGAGCAGGCGAAGTCCTCGAGGCCCCGGTCGACGCTGAGGGCAGGGACCACTACGCGCTCATCGGCAAGTGGGCCAAAGAGCTTGGCTACCGCGGGCACTACTCGTCCAAGTCGCGCCGCTACAGCGTCACCTACCGGACCCTGCGTCGTCGCCGAGCACGATTCCAACAGGTCATGAGCGACGAGACCGAGCGCGCCCGACGGGCCGGCCGACCGGTTGACCCGAAGTCCGTCGAGGAAGCCCTCCGGGAAGAGGCCGACGAATCGGCCACCCTCGTCGTCGGCGTCTGGGAGTTCGTCGGTACCGGCTGGGCCAACGAAGGGGAAGCCGAGATCGCTACCGCTGCGGCTGCTCGAGCGCGCGAGTACGCACAGCACCGCGCAGCAACGACGAAGTGACCACACAAGGGGAAAGGGCACGACGATGAGCACGAAAGAACTGCAAGACCTGGAGCTGCCGATCTACCTGACGACCGCCGAACTGGCCACACTGGCAAGGGTGGATGCCTCCACCGTGTGCAGATGGCGCCAGCGAGGAGAGGGGCCGCGCGTGACGTGGCTGTCTCCGACCATGCCGCGCTACCTGTGGGACGACGTCCAGAAGTGGCTCAAGCACGCGGCGGCCTGAGATGACAATCATCAAGAGAAACGGGCGGTACTACGCCAAACTGAAGTCCGGGCGCGACTTCATCGCCGGCCGCACCTTCGACACCCAGCGCGAGGCCAAGGCCTGGCTGGCTCGGGAACGTGCCGCCCTAGACGGTGGTGTCGACCCTCGAGCGGGTCGCGAGCGAATGCGGGAGGCGTTGAAGCGCTGGCTGGAGATCCGTCGGACCACGGTCGCCGTGAAGACGCACCGTGCGGACTGCGACCTGATGCGGCTGACCCCGACCAGCATGCTGGCTCTGCAACTGTCGGCCATCTCCGAAAGGGAAGTGAGCCGCGTCTTCGTGCAGCTCCTGGCCGACGGGCTGGTCGAGTCATCGGTGGTCCGCTATCGGGCCAGCCTGTCGGCCTTCTTCGGCTGGTGTGTCCGCGAAAAGCTGATCCTGACCAACCCGGTCACGTCGGCCAAGGTCCCCAAGGGATCCGAGGAGCGGGCCGAGATGATGCCCTTTACCGAGGACGAGCTCTGGGAGGTCTTCGAAGACTGCCGCGCGAAGAACGAACGGTTGGCGAGCATCGTCCTCGTGCTCGGCTGGACCGGGTTGCGGTGGGGCGAGGCTCGAGCGATGGCGGTCGGTGACGTCGTCCAGCTGCCGACGGCCGGTCTGATGGTGCGTCGCTCGCGGTCAGAAGGCATCGGCACGAAGTCGACCAAGGGCCGCCGGTGGCGCCGGGTGCCTGTCGCGGACGGAATCGTCCCGCATCTCGAGGCGCTGGCGGCGGGCAACCACGAGCGGGACCCGCTCTTCACGACCGACGCGGGCGGGCTGCTCAATCGCACCGCCTTCATCCGAACGCTGAAGTGGGAGAAGACAGGGCGGGGCCGGCGGCTGCACGACCTGCGGCACACCGCCGCCTGCCTCTGGCTCGCCCGCGGGGTCGACCTCGGGACCGTCCAGGCGTGGATGGGACACGAGTCCGCGTCAACGACGAATCGGTACCTGCACTTCCTCGGAACGGGGGCCGACAGGGCGGGTCTCGAGAGGCTCAATTTTGGATGGGGGTACCAGGGGGGTACCAACTCGCGCGCGATGGGGGAGCAGCCGTGACCAGAAAGGCTCTGGAAATGACGAAAACCCTCGATTTCTCGAGGGTTTCGTGTGGAGCCGCCTGTCGGAATCGAACCGACGACCTTCTCATTACGAGTGAGACGCTCTAGCCGACTGAGCTAAGGCGGCGTGCGCCCGAGGACGCGAGGCACAAGTATACGGATGAGTGCCTGTGGTGCGTAATCGGGTCGCGCGCCTCAGAGGTCGAAGTGCGCGTCGAGGTCGTCCGTCGTGGTGTTGGCGTCTTCGGACGGTGCGACGACCTCGGTGGTGAGCACCCGCGTGGCCGGGTCGTCGGCCGGATGAGCCTCCAGCCGCACGAAGGCCGTGCGCGCGTCGGCCTGGTCGCGATAGGTGCGGGCCACCGCCTCGAGGACGCGCTCGAGGGAGGCGGTGACGGCTGCGCGGTCGGAGCCCTGGAGGGTCAGCACCCCGCTGATCGTCGTGCCTGCCGAGGTCGAGTCCTGGTACTGCACCAGTCCGGCGACGTGCTCGGGCAGCGCCTCGACCGCGGAGCGCAGCGCGGCCTGCACGGCAGGCACGTCGCTCCTCCGGCCGCACGCCGCGACCGGCAGGATGAGCGCCCCGAGCAGGACGGCGCGACGCGAGGTGCGCATCAGTCCGCGAGCGCCTCGTCGCGCCCGCTGCCGATCCGCTCGAGCACCACGTCGGCCACGACGTCCGGGTGGGTCTCCATGAGCCAGTGCCCGGCGTCGAGCTCGCGCGTGATCGCCAGCTCCGGCCGGTCGCCCGCGCGGCGCCGCAGCTGCTCGACGGTGTGCGTCGTCGCGACCTCGCCGAAGGCCGGGTCCTTGCGTCCCCACAGGTAGGCCGTCGGGATGACCCGGCGGTGCTCGCTGCTGCGGGGACCCCCCTTCGTCCGGCGTGCTCGCCACATGAGGGTGGGGGAGAGCGCCGCCCGGTACCAGGCGAAGGTGCCCTGGGCCGCGCCGGGCGTCTTGAGCCGCAAGGCGTCGTGGGCCGCGCGCTCGCGGGGCATGCCGATCTTTTCGAGGATCTGCTGGGCGAAGAGGCGGAAGAAGAGCACCGGCACGAGCGGCAGCGCGAAGGCCGCCATGTACCAGCTGTGCTTGTGCTGCTCGCCCGCGCGGAAGCCCGCCGCCATGCCCGCGCCGGTCGGTGTCGACAGCACGGTGAGGGTCTCGACCCGGTGGGGCTCGCGCGCGGCGACCGCCCAGGCCAGCGCGCCGCCCCAGTCGTGCCCGACCACGTGCGCCCGCTCGGCTCCAGCCGCGTCGATGAGAGCGACGACGTCACCGACGATCTCGTCGAGGCCGTACTCGAGGTGGTTGCCCGGACGGGCCCCGGGGGAGTAGCCGCGCAGATCGGGCGCGATGACCCGCAGCCCGGCCTCCGTCAGTCGCGGCGTCACGTGCTGCCAGGCCGTCCGGTCCTGGGGCCAGCCGTGCAGGAGGACGACGAGATCGGCGCCCTCGGGGCCGGTGTCGTCAACGTCGAAGGTCAGTCCGTCGCGGGAGTAGTAGCGCACGGGGCCAACGTAGTTCACGTCCCTTCGAGACGCTCGGCCGCGGGCGGCCCCGCTCCTCAGGGACCGGGGGGACGGGAGGGCTGCAGGCGGCCTCGCTCCTCAGGGACCGTAGGGGAGACTTTCGCTCCCTGAGGAGGTCGCTCTGCGACCGTCTCGAAGGGAGGTTGGTGACGTCCCTTCGAGACGCTCGGCCGCGGGCGGCCTCACTCCTCAGGGACCGGGGGGGACGGGAGGGCCGTGGGCGGCCTCGCTCCTCAGGGACCGTAGGGGAGACTTTCGCTCCCTGAGGAGGTCGCTCTGCGACCGTCTCGAAGGGAGGTTGGTGACGTCCCTTCGAGACGCTCGGCCGCAGGCGGCCTCACTCCTCAGGGACCGGGGGGACGGGAGGGCCGTGGACGGCCTCGCTCCTCAGGGACCGGGGGGACGGGAGGGCCGTGGACGGCCTCGCTCCTCAGGGACCGGGGGAGGAGGGAGCCGCGGGGAGAGGATGGATGGGTGACCGGACCGACCTTCACCTTCCACCACCAGTGGTCCTTCGCTGCCCCCCGGGAGGCGGTGCTCGCGGCACTCGCCGACATCGATGGATACCCGGCGTGGTGGCCACAGGTGCGCTCCGTCGGGCGGCTCGACGAGCGGAGTGGGCGGGCCCGGATCCGCAGCGCCCTGCCGCTCACCCTGCACCTGGTCCTCACCCGCGAGATCGAGGACCACGCACGGGGCCGCCTGCGGGTTCGCGTCGACGGTGACCTCGAGGGGTGGGCGCAGTGGTCGGTCGGCAGCGATCCGCAGGGCGGGGTGTGCGCGACCTTCGACCAGGACGTGAGGGTCGTCGCCCGGTGGTCCCGGGCGGCGACCCTCGCGCCTGCAGTGCTGCGGGCCAACCACGCGTGGATGATGCGGCAGGGCCGCCGCGGGTTGGCGCGATCGCTCAGTCGTCGCTGAGCGGCTTCTCCTTCGTCGCCAGCTCCTCGCGGGCACGGGCGGCGGCGGCCTTGATGTCCTCCTCCGAGTGGGTCACGTCCTCCTGCGGGGCGTGGCCGGAGTTGGGCATGTTCCAGCGGGCGGTGGTCACGCCATTGGCCTTGGCGCGCTCGATGGCCTCGAGGATCGTCTGGATGGCCTCCTCGCGGCCGACCCAGTGGGCGCCCTCGACGGACTTGCCCGGCTCGAGGTCCTTGTAGGTCTCGAAGAAGTGCTGGATCTCCAGACGATCGAACTCGCTGACGTCCTCGAGGTCCTTGATGTGCTCCTTGCGCGGGTCACCGGCCGGGATGCACAGCACCTTGTCGTCGCCACCGGCCTCGTCGCGCATGTGGAACATGCCGATCGGCCGGGCGCGCACGAGGCAGCCGGGCCACGTCGGCTCGTCGAGCAGCACGAGGGCGTCGAGCGGGTCGCCGTCCTCGCCGAGCGTGTCCTCGATGTACCCGTAGTCGCTCGGGTAGGCCATGGACGTGAAGAGCATGCGGTCGAGACGGATGCGGCCCGTCGCGTGGTCGACCTCGTACTTGTTCTTCTGGCCCTTCGGGATCTCGATGGTGACGTCGAACTCCACAGGTGTACCTCTTGTCCGTGAATGGGTGAACTACTCTCGGAGGCCAGTGTTCCACCACCTCCGCCAAAACACCGCAAGGGGCCGCCCGTGAGACGTGCTCTCGTCGCCGTCACCACCGTCGCCGCGCTCGCGGTGGGCTACGGGGTGGCCGACGCGTACGACCGCGTCCCCGGCGTGCTCACCATCGACGAGGCGGCCTCGGAGCAGCCCCCCGAGCCGGTCGAGCCCACGCCCGTGCTCCCGCCCGCCGACGAGTCCGCCCCCCTGCCGACCGCGGCCGGCCTGCGCGACGCGATCGCCGACGACGTCGGCTCCTCCGCCCTCGGCCCGCGGGTCGGGATCGTCGTGCGTGACGCCGTCACCGGTGACCCCGTCTGGACGAAGGGGGCCGACCGCCCCCAGACCCCGGCCTCCACCGCCAAGCTGCTCACCGCGGCCGCCGTCGCCGAGCGCACCGATCTGAGCCGGACGATGAAGACGACCGTCGTCGCCGACGGGGACGACCTCGTGCTCGTCGCCGCCGGCGACACGATGCTCGCCCGCGGCGACGGTGACCCGACTGCCGTCGAGGGCCGCGCCGGTCTCGCCGACCTCGCCGAGCAGGTCGCCGACTCCCTCGGGACGAAGGGGGGCGGGTCCCGCTCCCTTCGCCTCGACGCGACGTACGCCGCAGGTGAGCGCTACGCGCCGACCTGGGACCGTGCCGACGTCGCGGCCGGCTACACCCAGGGTGTTTCGATGATCGGGCTGGCGGGGGACCGGCCCGAGCCCTTCAAGCCGTCGCCGACCTTCCCGGAGAAGGCGGTGCTCGCGTCCTTCGCCGCTCAGCTCGACAAGGCGGGCGTGAAGGTCACGGTCGACGACTCGCCCACGACGTGGCGCCGGGCGGCCCCCGCCGACGGCGAGCAGCTGGCCTCCGTCGAGTCGGCGCCCCTCGGCGACGTCCTCGCCCTGGCCCTCGACGACAGCGACAACGCCCTGACCGAAAACGTCGCCCGCCAGGCCGCCGTCGCCGACGGGGCCGGCGCGTCCTTCGCGGAGACCACCGCCTGGGTGCGCTCCACCCTTGACGACGCGGGCATCGACCTCACCGGGGTCAAGCTCAAGGACAACTGCGGGCTCAGCTCGGGCCAGGTGGTCCCCGCCCGGGTCATCTCCGACGTCATGCAGCTCGGCATCACCGGCTCGGCGCAGACGATGAGCGTCGTGCTCTCGCAGCTGCCCGTCGCCGGCCTGACCGGGACCCTGCACGAGCGCTACCGCACCGACGAGTCGCGGGACGCCGCGGGCATCGCCCGCGCCAAGACCGGCACGCTCACCGGCACCTCGGCCCTCGCCGGCACAACGACGACCGCGGACGGTCGGCTGCTCACCTACGTCATCATCGCCGACCGCGTCCCCTCGACGACCGGCACGCTGGGCGCCCGGGCCGCACTGGACCGGATCGTCGCCGGCATCACCGACTGCGGCTGCGACTGACAGAGGTGTCGGGCCGGCGCGCGGGGTGTTTGGATGGGGTCGTGACGCAGTACGTCGACTGGAAGTTCGCCAAGTCCACCGGTGCCCGGCTCGTGCCGCCGGGCCCTGACGTGAGCGAGGACGAGGCTGCCGAGGCCGTCGCCGAGATCCGCGAGCTGGCAGCGGCGGCCGTCGCGCCGGTCGCGGCCACCTCACGACTCACCGCCCCCGGGGACGCCCCGGCGCCGCTCGTCGTCGACCGCCCGACGTGGATCGGGGTCAACGCCGACTCGATGGCCGCGCTGCTGCAGCCCGCGCTGGAGCGGGTCGCCTCCCGCCGTGACAAGGAGCCCTCGGCCGCCGCTCAGGCCATCGGCTCCAAGGTCACGGCCGTCGAGGCCGGCGGCATGCTCGCCTTCCTCTCGACGAAGGTCCTCGGGCAGTACGACATCGCCCCCGACGGCACCCCGGCGCTGCTCCTCGTCGCCCCCAACATCGTCGCGACCGAGCGCGAGCTGGGCGTGACGCCCCGCGACTTCCGGCTGTGGGTCTGCCTCCACGAGGAGACCCACCGCGTGCAGTTCACCGCGGTGCCCTGGCTGCGTGAGCACCTCATCGGGCAGGCCCGCGACCTCGCCGGTGAGCTCGCACCCGACATGGAGTCGCTGCGCTCGCGTCTGGAGCAGGTGACCGCCCGGCTGCCCAAGGTGCTCAGCGGCGAGGGCCAGGGCCTGCCCGACCTCGTCATCACGCCCGAGCAGCGCGAGCAGATGGCCCGCGTCACCGCCGTCATGTCGCTGCTCGAGGGGCACGCCGACGTCGTCATGGACGACGTGGGCCCCGAGCACGTGCCGAGCGTCGCGACGATCCGCGAGCGCTTCACCCGCCGACGCAAGGGGGCCGGCGCCGCCGACCGCATGCTGCGCCGGCTCCTCGGTCTCGAGGCCAAGATGCGCCAGTACCGCGACGGTGCCGACTTCGTCCGTGGCGTGCAGGAGCAGGTCGGCGTCGACGGCTTCAACGCCGTGTGGACCTCGCCGGAGACCCTGCCGACTCCGCTCGAGATCACCGACCCCACCACCTGGGTGCGGCGGGTCCACGGCTGATGGGGGCCGGTCACCCTGCGCAGGCCCACTGCCGAAGGGGGGTCCGCGCCGTCCTCGAAGGGCTGCCCGCCGGGTCCCTGGCCCTGGCCGCCGTGAGCGGGGGCACCGACTCCCTCGCCCTCGCTGGGGCGCTGGCCGCCGAGGGCGCCCCCCACGACGTCACCGTCGGCGCGATCATCGTCGACCACGGTCTCCAGCCCGACTCCGCGGAGACCGCCCTGCTCGCCGCGCAGCAGTGCGGCGACCTGGGGCTCGCGCCCGTCGCGATCGTCCAGGCCGTCGTCGCCGCCAGCGGCGACGGGCTCGAGGCAGCCGCCCGCGAGGCCCGCTACTCGGCCCTCGCCGAGACCGCCGCCGCGATGGGGGAGGAGCACCCTGCGCACGTCGTGCTGCTCGGCCACACCCGGGACGACCAGGCCGAGCAGGTGCTGCTCGGGCTCGCCCGCGGGTCGGGCGCTCGCTCGCTCGCCGGCATGCCCGCGCTCGTGGTGCGGGAGGGCACTCCCTTCGTCAGGCCGCTGCTGCACCTGCCCCGCGAAACGACCGAGCAGGCCTGTGCCGCGTGGGGACTCGTGCCGTGGGAGGACCCGATGAACTCCGACCGGGCCTACGCCCGCGTGCGGGTGCGTCAGGCCCTCGCGATGCTCGAGGACGACCTGGGCCCGGGGCTCGGTGAGGCGCTGGCGCGCAGCGCCGACCTGCTGCGCGACGACGCCGACCTGCTCGACGACCTCGCCGAGGCGGCCGTGCCCGACGACGACCCGGCCGGAGTGCCCGTCGGGGTGCTGGCGGACCTTGCTCCCGCCCTTCGCTCCCGCGTGTGGCGCCGACTGCTGCTGCGGGCCGGCTCGCCCGCCGGCGCGGTCACCGCCGCCCACGTCGCCGCGTGCGACGGGCTGGTCACCGACTGGCACGGTCAGGGCCCGCTGCACGTGCCCGGCAACCTGCGGGTGGGCAGGGCCGACGGCCGGGTGCACATCACCCCGGTCACTGGTGGACAATGAGACCGCCCAGGCCCGCTCGCTAAGGAGAACCGTGGACTCCAAGGACATCCAGGACGACCTCGTCGAGGTGCTCATCACCGAGGAGCAGATCCAGGCACGGCTGGCCGAGCTGGCCACCGAGGTCTGGGAGCACTACCGCGACAAGGAGGTGCTCCTCGTCGGTGTCCTCAAGGGCGCGGTCATGGTCATGGCCGACTTCATGCGTCACCTGCCCGGCTCCGCCCCCATGGACTGGATGGCCGTGAGCTCCTACGGCTCCGGCACCAAGTCCTCCGGTGTCGTGCGGATCCTCAAGGACCTCGACACCGACATCACCGACAAGCACGTGCTCATCGTCGAGGACATCATCGACTCCGGCCTGACCCTCTCGTGGATCCGGTCCAACCTCGACTCGCGCTCGCCCGCCTCCGTCGAGATCCTCACCCTCCTGCGCAAGCCCGATGCCGCGAAGGTCGAGATCGACACCCGCTGGGTCGGCTTCGACATCGCCAACGAGTTCGTCGTGGGCTACGGGCTCGACTACGCCGAGGGCTACCGCAACCTGCGCGACGTCGCGACGCTCGCGCCGCACGTCTACTCCTGACGTTCCCTTCGAGACGCTCGTTCCTCGCTCCTCAGGGAGCGGGGGTGGGGCGCTCGTTCCTCAGGGAGCGAGGGGGAGACGCAAGGAGTGCGCGGCGCGAATCAAGGATGAAGCCCCGCCTCAGGACCGCGTGAGGAGCAGGCCGACGAGCGGGGCTTCATCCCCAGCGCCGGGTGCTGCTTGTGTCGACCACGGAGCTGGCCACGGGAACACCGGGGCGCAGGTGCTCGTTGGCCTGTTAGCCGCTGGTGAGCGGGGGTCAGGTAGTTTCGTCCTGATGTCCCGGCACAGCCGGTGGCCGCCACGTCGTCGAGTCAGGAAGTCCGGGAAGTCCCCGTACCCGTATGAACGCCAAGAAGATCTTCCGTGCCCCTGCCTTCTGGGCACTGCTGCTCATCGCCGTCTTCGTCCTGATGTTCATGACGCGCGGCAACAGCGAGTACGCGCGGGTGGACACCTCCGCTGCCGAAAAGCTCGTGACGGACGGCAAGGTGAAGGACGCGCACTTCACCACCGACAACCTGCTGCAGCTCGACCTCAAGGACGGGCAGACCTACTCCGACGGTGACTCGGTCAAGGACGCCGACAAGGTCGAGACCGAGTTCATCGACGCCCGCGCCGACGACATGCTCAAGGTCGTCGAGGCCAACGTCGAGGGGGTGCAGAACGACACCGTCGAGGAGCCGAGCGTCTGGTCGAGCCTGCTCTTCTCCCTCCTGCCACTGCTCCTGCTCGTTGGTCTCTTCTGGTTCATCCTCAGCCAGGCCCAGGGCGGCGGCTCCAAGGTTATGCAGTTCGGCAAGTCCAAGGCCAAGCTCGCGACGAAGGACACCCCCAAGGTCACCTTCGCCGACGTGGCCGGCGCCGACGAGGCCGTCGAGGAGCTCCACGAGATCGTCGAGTTCCTCCGCGACCCGAGCAAGTTCCTCGCGGTCGGGGCCAAGATCCCGAAGGGCGTCCTGCTCTACGGCCAGCCCGGTACCGGCAAGACGCTCCTCGCGCGCGCCGTCGCTGGCGAGGCGGGCGTGCCCTTCTACTCCATCTCCGGGTCCGACTTCGTCGAGATGTTCGTCGGTGTCGGCGCCAGCCGGGTCCGCGACCTCTTCGAGCAGGCCAAGACCAACTCGCCGGCCATCGTCTTCGTCGACGAGATCGACGCCGTGGGTCGCCACCGCGGCGCCGGACTCGGTGGCGGCCACGACGAGCGGGAGCAGACGCTCAACCAGCTGCTCGTCGAGATGGACGGCTTCGACGTCAAGACCAATGTCATCCTCATCGCGGCGACCAACCGCCCCGACATCCTCGACCCGGCGCTGCTGCGCCCGGGCCGCTTCGACCGTCAGATCGCCGTCGAGAACCCCGACATGATCGGTCGCCACCGCATCCTCGAGGTGCACGCCGCCGGCAAGCCGATGGCCCCCGGCGTCGACCTGCTGGCCGTCGCCCGCCGCACCCCCGGCATGACCGGTGCCGACCTGGCCAACGTCCTCAACGAGGCCGCGCTGCTCACGGCGCGCACCGACAAGCAGTTCATCGACGACGCGATCCTCGACGAGGCGATCGACCGGGTCATCGCCGGCCCGCAGAAGCGCACCCGGATCATGAGCGCCCAGGAGCGCAAGATCACCGCGTACCACGAAGGGGGCCACGCCCTCGTCGCAGCCGCGATGAACCACACCGACCCGGTCACCAAGATCACGATCCTGCCGCGCGGTCGGGCCCTGGGCTACACGATGGTCATGCCCGTCGACGACAAGTACTCGACGACGCGCAACGAGATCCTCGACCAGCTCGCCTACGCCCTCGGCGGTCGCGTCGCGGAGGAGATCATCTTCCACGACCCGTCGACCGGCGCCTCCAACGACATCGAGAAGGCCACCGGCATGGCCCGCAAGATGGTCACGGAGTTTGGCATGAGCGAGCGCATCGGCGCGGTCAAGCTCGGCCAGTCGCAGGGCGAGGTCTTCCTCGGCCGCGACATGGGCCACCAGCGTGACTACTCCGAAAACGTCGCGACGATCGTCGACGAGGAGGTGCGCCGTTTCATCGAGGCGGCCCACGACGAGGCATGGCACGCGCTCAACGACAACCGCGACATCCTCGACCGGCTCGTGCTCGAGCTGCTCGAGCACGAGACGCTCAACGCCAAGGAGCTCGCCGAGATCTTCGCCGACGTGCGCAAGCGTCCCCAGCGCCCCACGTGGCTGAGCAGCGAGCACCGCACGATCTCCGACATCCCGCCGGTGCTCACCCCCGCCGAGCAGGCCGCCCTGCGGGCCCGCGAGGGCGAGCAGGAGCGCGCCGAGCAGACCGCGCCCCCGACCGACCCGCAGGTCACCCAGGCGATCGACCGCGCCGCGGAGGAGGGTGCTGTCCTCCCCGAGGAGCACCCGACGACCGAGATCCGCCAGGTCCCGCCGGGTGAGGCCGTCGACGGCGACGGCCCCGGGCACGCCTGAGACATGGCTGACGTCGACCTGGGTCGCATCGAGGCGGCCGTGCGCGAGATCCTCCTCGCCGTCGGTGAGGACCCGGGCCGCGATGGTCTCCTCGAGACCCCGGCCCGCGTGGCGCGGTCGTACGCCGAGGTCTTCGCCGGGCTGCGGGCCGACCCCGCGGAGCTGCTGGCCACGACCTTCGACATCGACCACGACGAGCTCGTCATCGTCCGCGACATCGCGCTCTACTCGACCTGCGAGCACCACCTCGTGCCCTTCCACGGCGTCGCCCACGTCGGCTACACCCCGGGCAAGAGCGGCAAGGTCACCGGCCTGTCGAAGATCGCCCGGCTCGTCGACATCTTCGCCAAGCGGCCGCAGGTCCAGGAGCGGCTGACCAGTCAGATCGCCGACGCACTCGTCGAGCACCTCGACGTCGCCGGCGTCATCGTCGTCGTCGAGGCCGAGCACCTGTGCATGTCGATGCGCGGGGTCCGCAAGCCGGGGGCGACGACGATCACCTCCGCCGTGCGCGGTCAGTTGCGTGACTCGACGACGCGCGCCGAGGCGATGGCCCTGCTCACCGGAGCCGCTCGGTGACCCACCCGGTCCTGACCCGGATCGCGGCGGAGCACGACCGGCCCGGTCCGGTCGTCATGGGCATCGTCAACGTCACGCCTGACTCCTTCAGCGACGGCGGGCGGTGGATCGAGACCGACGCCGCGATCGCCCACGGCCGGTCCCTCGTCGCCGCCGGAGCGAGCGTCGTCGACGTCGGGGGAGAGTCCACCCGCCCCGGCGCCGAGCGCCCCAGCGAGGACGAGGAGCTGCGCCGAGTCGTGCCCGTCGTGCGCGCGCTGTCCGCCGAGGGCATCGCCGTCTCCGTCGACACCATGCGGGCGAGCGTCGCCGCGGCCTCCCTCGAGGCCGGGGCCGCGATCATCAACGACGTGAGCGGGGGCTTGGCCGACCCGCAGATGCCGCACCTCGTCGCGGCGAGCGGGGCTCCCTTCGTCGTCATGCACTGGCGCGGCCACGCCCACGACATGCAGTCGCGGGCCCACTACGCCGACGTCGTCGCCGAGGTGTGCACCGAGCTGACGGCCCGGGTCGAGGCGCTGTGCGCCGTCGGGGCCACCCCCGAGCAGCTCGTGCTCGACCCCGGCATCGGCTTCGCCAAGACCGCGGAGCACAACTGGCGCCTGCTCGCCGGGCTCGAGCAGGTCGTCGACCTCGGCCACCCCGTGCTCCTCGGGACCTCCCGCAAGGGCTTCCTCGGCTCCGTCGGTCGCGAGGAGGGCCACGAGCGGCCCCTCGACGGCCGCGCCGTGGCCACCGCCGTGACGAGCGCCCGCGCGGCCAGGGCCGGTGTCTGGTGCGTGCGGGTGCACGACGTGACCGCCACCGTCGACGCCATCGACGTGACGACGGCACTTGGGGAGGTCGGTTCCCTTCGAGACGGTCGCTTCGCGACCTCCTCAGGGACCGGGGAGAGCGGTCGGGGCTCCTCAGGGACCGGGGAGAGCGGTCGGGGCTCCTCAGGGACCGGGGAGAGCGGTCGGGGCGAGCGACCGTGAGCGACCGGATCAGCCTCCTCGGGGTGCGCGCGCGCGGGTACCACGGTGTCCTCGCGGACGAGAAGCGCGACGGGCAGGACTTCGTCGTCGACGTCGAGCTCCACCTCGACCTGCGGCCCGCGGGCACGAGCGACGACCTCACGGCGACCGTCAACTACGCCGAGGTCGGCGCCGAGGTCGTCCGGCGCATCGAAGGGCCCTCGCTCGACCTCATCGAGGCACTCGCCGAGCAGATCGCCGGTGACGCGCTCGAGCGCCCGGGCGTGCGTGCCGTCGAGGTGACGGTCCACAAGCCCTCCGCTCCCGTCGGCGTGCCCTTCGGCGACGTCGCCGTCACGATCACCCGACGACGCGAGGTGCCCGTCGTCATCGCGCTCGGCGCCAACCTCGGCGACGCCCCGCGGACGCTGCAGACCGCGCTCGACGACCTCGGCGACGCCCTGCACGACGTGCGGCGGGCTCCCTTCGTCGGCACCGACCCGGTCGGCGGGCCCGACCAGCCCCGCTACGTCAACACGGTCGCCGTCGCGACGACCTCGCTCACGCCCGAGGAGCTGCTCGCGCGACTGCACGCCGTCGAGGCACGCCACGGGCGGGTGCGCGAGGTGCGCTGGGGGGCGCGCTCGCTCGACCTCGACCTCGTCCAGTACGGCGAGCCTGCCACCGGCAGCGACGTGACGAGCGAGGACGCGGCGCTCACACTGCCGCACCCAAGGGCGCACGAGCGCGGCTTCGTCCTGCAGCCCTGGTCGCGGGTCGACCCCGACGCGGTGCTGCGGGTCGACGGGCGCCCCGTCGCGGTGGCCGAGCTGCTCGCGGGGCTGGACACGAGCGACATCGAGGACCTCTGATGCTCCAGCGGGGCCTGGGCGTCGCGACCGTCTCGGTCGTGCTCGTCGCGAGCGGAGCCCTCAGCTGGTCCGCCGGTCACTGGTGGCTTGCCGGTGGGCACGCGCCGCTGCGCGTCGGCTGGCTCACCGGGCTGCTGCTGCTCGCCATGGGCGGCATCGTCCTCGTCACCGGCTCCCGGATGTGGCGGATGCGCCGCGGGCGCACCCACGTCGAGCCGCTCGTGGCCGCCCGCATCCTCGGGCTCGCGCAGGCGAGCGCCGTGACCGGAGCGATCATCGCCGGGCTCTACCTCGGCCAGGCGCTCGCCCTCGCGCCCGACGCCGGGTACGCCGGTCGAGGAGGCATGGCGCTCCGATGGGCGGTGGCGGCCGTCGGTGCGGTGCTGCTGACGGTGGCCGGGCTCGTCGTCCAGGCATGGTGCCGAGTCGACGACGATGACGACGACGAGGAGCGGTCGAGCCTCAGCTGACCATCTCGTCGGCCCAGACGACCCAGTTGCCCTCGTAGTGGCCGCCGCTCAGCGGGGTGTCGGGGTCGCAGGTGATGAGGCGCAGGACCGGCTCGGGGTTGTCCCAGTCCCAGATCGTGTCGTCCTTGGGGACACCCGTCTTGGGGGCCGCCTCGGAGCGGGTGATCTTGAACTTCACCTGCCGCCCCGACCCGTAGGTCACCGTGACGATGTCGCCGAGCTTGACGCTCGGCAGGTTCCAGAAGACGTCGGGGTTGCCCTGGTGGTTGATGTGGCCGACGAGGATGCTCGCGCCCTTGTTGCCCGGCTTCGGCCAGCCCGGCTCGGCGTACCAGCCGGCCGTGCCGTAGGGCGGCGCCAGGACCTTCTGCGCGTCGAGCTTCGTCGCCCCGAGCGAGGCGTCGACGAGCTCGCGGCCCCCGGAGGTCACCTGGACCCGGGTGGGGGTGCCCGCCGGCGCCTTCTTGGGGGCGGGGGTGTGGGTCGCGTCGCTGCGCGTCGCGGCCGTCGTGCTCGAGCTCGTCGAGGTCTTCTTCGGCTTCTTTGTCGTCGTGGTGGACGACGACGAGGGGGTGGTCGACGTGATCTGGCTCGGCGGCACGTAGGTGCCGGGGGAGACCGCCTCGTCGTCGTGCTGGCCCCACCAGGTGCCGGCCGCGACACCGCCGCCGAGCAGGACGGCGACCGCGACCGCGAGGAGCGCGGTGGTGCGTCGGTACTGCGTGCGGTCCCGCCAGCGCTGACGGCGCGTCGGTGGGGTCACAGGTCTCCTCCTGGCGTCACGGGGGTGCTCACGGGTGCGAACGACCGGGGAGTCGGCGAAGTTCCCCCCGGCACGTGCCACGGGCCGCCGGCTCGGGGAAGACCCCGATCCGACGGCCCGTGGACGTCAGCCACTGACAGTGGTCAGTGGTGCTGCCTCAGTGCTGGGCGCTCTGGCGGCGACGGACGATGACGACCGACGCGGCACCGACACCGGCGAGGAGGGTCCCGCCGAGCAGGAGAGCGGCGGTGTTGTCGTCGGCCGGCTGCTCGACGCGTGTGAAGCCGTCGGTCTGGACGACACCGGGCGTCTCGGGGGCGGCGCCGTCGTCGTCACCCGAACCGGCACCGTCGTCGTCCGAGCTGCCGTTGTCGTCGTCATCACCGGAGCCGGCGTCGTCGGGGTTGACCCACGGGGCGACGTACTCGACGTTGCAACCGCCGGCGACCGAGCCGTCGTTGCCGTCCGCGTCGACGCAGTCCTCGGAGACGAGACGCACGTAGTTGGTGCCGTCGGCGAAGGCGAAGTCCTTGCTGTTGGAGCCCTCCGAGACCTCCCAAGCCTCGGTGCGCAGGACCTGCTTGTCCTTGTCGAGCAGGACGACGTTGACGGTGCCCGCCTGGGTGGCGGTGCCCTCGACGGTGAAGTGCTTGCCGTCTTCGGTGATCGGCAGGCTGCCCGGCTCGGTGAACCAGTCGTTGGGCTCGGCCGGAGTGGTCGTGGTCGTGTCAGACGGGTCGGGCGTCTCGCTCGGGTCGGGCGTCTCGCTCGGGTCGGGCGTCTCGCTCGGGTCGGGCGTCTCGCTCGGGTCGGGCGTCTCGCTCGGGTCGGGCGTCTCGCTCGGCTCGCCGCTGGCCTCGGTGACCTCGACGGTCGCGACCGTCGACGACTCGGAGACGTTGGTGCAGTCCATCGTGATGTTGGTCTTGTAGCCGGTGCCGTCCGCGTTGGAGTAGCCGCGGATGTAGGCCTGGAAGTCGCCGGCCTCGATCGTGTAGGTGCCGGGGACCTCCGCCTTGACGGGCTCGACGGCGCCGGTCGCGGAGACGGTCAGGTCACCGGACTCGGGCACGGCGGTCACCGGGACCTCGAGCGGCATGATGCCGTCGGCCGACTCGGTGCCGTTGGTCAGGGTGAAGTCCGCCTGGTTGCGGGCATTCTTGGTGTTGAGCCCGCCGTCCTCGGCAGCGGCAGTGGCGGCGTCGGGGCC
The DNA here is from genome assembly GCF_004025845.1 of Janibacter hoylei PVAS-1. Lineage (NCBI taxonomy): Bacteria > Bacillati > Actinomycetota > Actinomycetes > Micrococcales > Intrasporangiaceae > Janibacter > Janibacter hoylei. Next base: position 250,157 of record NZ_PIPF01000003.1, on the reverse strand, counting down.
GTCGACCGCACGCACACCGAGCAGGCCGTAGAGGGCGTCGCGCTGCTCGTTCTGGATCGTCACGTCGGCGGTGACGGCGGAGTCGATCTCCTCGCCGACCTCGACGGAGGTGGGCGCGTCGACGGTCAGGTCGACGGACACGGGGGCCGCGTCGTAGGTCACGCCGACGTTGAGCACGTCGAAGGAGCAGGTGTAGTTGAGCGTCACGGTGTCCGCCTGGGCCGGCGTCGCCATGAGGCCCACCCCGAAGGCGCTCAGCCCGGTGACGACTGCGGCACCCGCGGACAGGCGGGTCTTGAGGCGCTTGGCCATGAAATTCTCCCCTTGGATCTCTGGTCGCGCCACCACGTTGAGGACGCCTTCCGCGAGCCAACCTACCGTTCGCTGAGAAGGCTCACAACCATTTCCCAGCCTTTTATTACCAGCTGGTCACCTGCGGTGGCCGGCACGAGGGGGGGCGGCCGGCCCCCTTCGCCTCACTTGTCGACGTCGCCGACGACGAAGAACATCGAGCCGAGCACCGACACCATGTCGGCGACGAGAGCGCCGGGGAGCAGCTCGCTCAGCACCTGCACGTTGTTGAAAGAGGCCGACCGCAGCTTGAGCCGCCACGGCGTCTTGTCGCCCCGTGAGACGAGGTGGTAGCCGTTGAGACCCAACGGGTTTTCGGTCGCGGTGTAGCGCTCGCCCTCGGGCACCTTGAGCACCTTGGGCAGTCGCTGGTTGACCGGCCCCGGCGGGAGGGAGCGCATCCGCTCGACGCACGCGTCGGCGAGGTCGAGACTCACGTGGGTCTGCTCGAGCAGCACCTCGAGGCGGGCGAGCGAGTCACCCGCGGTCCGGGTCACGACCCGGCCGGGGCCGTCGGCGGCGAAGAGCTCGCCGTAGGCGAGGTAGGGCGCGTCGCGCCGCAGGTCGAGGTCGACGCCGCTGGCGCGGGCGATCGGCCCGGAGACGCCGTAGGCCTCGGCGAGCGAAGAGGGGAGCACCCCGATGCCGCGGGTGCGCGCCTCGAGGATCTCGTTGCCCACGAGCAGCGCCTCGAGCTGTGGCATCCGGGCACGGACCGCCGCGACGGCGGCGGTCACCCGGTCCAGCCACCCGGCCGGGAGGTCCTCCTTGAGCCCGCCCACGCGGTTGAACATGAAGTGCATCCGGCCGCCGGAGATCTCCTCCATGACCGCCTGGATCTCCTCCCGCTCGCGGAAGGAGTAGAAGATCGGGGTCATCGCGCCGAGCTCGAGCGGGTAGGAGCCGAGGAACATCAGGTGGTTGAGCACCCGGTTGAGCTCCGCGAGCAGGGTGCGCGCCCACGTCGCCCGCTCCGGGACCTCCATGCCGAGCATCGCCTCGACCCCGAGGACGACCCCGAGCTCGTTGCCGAAGGCCGACAGCCAGTCGTGCCGGTTGGCCAGCACGGTGATCTGGCGGTAGTCACGGACCTCGAAGAGCTTTTCCGCGCCGCGGTGCATGTAGCCGACGACCGGGTCCGCGGAGACGATCCGCTCGCCGTCGAGAGCCACCCGCAGTCGCAGGACGCCGTGGGTGGCTGGGTGCTGCGGGCCGATGTTGAGCACCATGTCGGCGCTCGCGAGCGAACCATCGCCCACCCCGACGTCAAGGGTTCGGGTACCGGCGGGGCCCGGTGCGCTCGTCATGCCCGCCAGTATGCGCCAGGCGGTGGGCCCGTGAGCCTTTGGCACGATGGTCGGGTGCGACCCAGGGGACGACGGGCGGGTGCGGGGCTGAGCGCCCTCGCGCTCGGGCTCGCCCTGCTCGCCGGCTGCACCGACACCGAGGAGGCCCCGGAGCCGACGGGCGGCGCCACCTGGGAGCGCACGGCCGTCCTCGACCCGTGGCTCGATGCCGTGAGCACCTCCGATGTCGAGGCCGCCAATGTCGTCGTCCTCGGCGACTCGGTGAGCGAGGGGTACGGCCTGAGCAACCACCTCGAGCGCCGCTGGGTCGACCGGCTCCAGGCCGGCCTGCGCCAGCGAGCCGGCGCCCCCGGTTGCCCGACGACCCCCGGTGGCTGGCACGGCACGACCTCGCTCGTGCCCGCCGACTACCGGGCCCAGAGCCTGCCGCACCCTCGCGTGGGCGGGCGGGCGGACCCCGCGCCGACCCTCGGGCCCGGGGGCCGGGGGCTCACCCTGCGCCCGGGCGCGAGCGTCACCTGGCTCGTGGACGCCCGCTCCGTCGACATCGGCTACCGCACCCGCTTCGCCGGTGGACCGCTGCGCGTCGAGATCGACGGGCAGGTGCCGGCCGACGGCATCTCCGTGCCCACCGACGCCGACCCGAGTGCGGAGCGCAAGGTGTGGTCGTCGGGCGACCTGGGGCCGGGCTCCCACCGGGTGACCGTGAGCAACCCCCAGCCGGCGACGAGCTCGCACTTCGCGACGGTCACCGACCTCACCCCCTTCCGCGGGGACCGGGGCCGCTGCGTGCACGTGCTCGACGCCTCCCGCTCAGGCGTGTCGGCGCAGACGATCGCCCAGACGCCGACCTATCTCAAGGACTCGCTGTCCCTCGACCCCGACCTGGTCCTCGTGCCGCTCGGCTTCAACGACCGCCGGGCGGGGGTGCGGCCCGCGGACTTCGGGCGCAGCCTCGACACGCTCGTGCGGCAGGCGCGCTCGCTCGGCTACGAGGGGCCGATCCTGCTCGTCGGCTGGTTCACGCCGGGCACCGACGGGCCGGACTGGTCGGGGTACCTGCGGCAGATGGCGGCCCGCACCGACCACGAGGGCGTGAGCTTCATCGACCTCTCCGCCGTGCTGCCGGCGGCACGGCCGGGCTCGCGCTACTACATCGACGGGCTGCACCCCTCCGCCGACGGGCAGCCGCTCATCGCCTCGAGCCTCGTCGAGGCGCTTGCGCCCGAGGACGAGCAGGACACCCCGGGGTCAGCCGGCACGGGGCGCGACCCGGCGCAGGGCCCAGACGAATCCACCCGGCCCTCCTGAGGTCAGGGCCGCCGCCTGCGAGGCGGCGCCCAGAGCGGTCAGGTAGCCCGCCGGGTCCGTGCGGGCGAGGTCCAGCGACGGGCGGGCGCCGTCGACACCCAGTCCGCGCAGCGCCTCGCGCTGGGCGAGCAGTCGGTCGGCGCCCAGCGAGTCGACGGCGACGTGCGCGGTGAGGTCGCAGGACCCGTCGGGTACGGGGGCGGTGAGTGACCCGTGTGCGAAGCCGACGAGCGTCCCGGCCACGGGGCGGTCGTCGCGGGTGTGCGCGTAGTCGACGGCGACGACGAGCCCCGAGCCCACGCGGTCGACGAGACCGGCGAAGGCCTCGTCGCGGGCGCGGCCGACCTCGACCCGGTCGCCGGGGGAGTGCGGCCCCGGCCACCACTGCTGCGTCCACGCCAGGTCGGCGCCGCCGAGGGGGGCGCCGAAATGCTCCGCGCCGTCGGGGGCGACGAGCACCTCGCGCAGCACGCCGTCGTCGTCGGCCTCGGCGACGGGGCACGGGACGACGTCGAGCCACTCGTGGGCGAGCACGAGCGCCTCGTCGAGCCGCCCGAGGTCGGGCAGGTCTCGGCCGCCGGGGGAGCGGACCCACTCGACGCGCTCCGGCAGGCCCGCAGGCCGGTCGATGACGTCGACCCCGACGAGACGGAGGGAGGGGACCGCCACCTCCGCCATGGCCGCCAGCAGCTCGCCGCGACCGCAGGCGACGTCGACGAAGGTCGTGAGGTGCTCCCTTCGCGCCAGCTCGAGGAGGGCGGCCGCGAGGACACCGGCCGTGCCCCCCTGAGCCGAGGTCGCGAAGTGCCCGGCCGGGGCCTCCGGGCGCCGGTAGAACCCCCCTTCGCCGTACAGGGCGTCCGCCCACGCCTCCTGCCACGTCCGCTCCACCCCCACGACCCTAGGTACCTGCCCTCCCCAGGCGCGCACACCCCGTGGCAGATGTCAGCCGACGTGCGCATTTCCCTAGGGAGATGACGGTCTGGGTGGGGATTTCCCTAGGGAGATGCGAAGGGGAGGGGCCGCGCGGGTAGCGTCGGGGCGGTGAGCAGCCCCGCACCGCAGCCCTCTCCCGCACCCCGCCAGCGACCCACGCTGCGTGTCGGGGTCGTCGGCGCCGGACGGGTCGGTGCGGTCCTGGGCGCGGCGCTGCGGTCGGCGGGCCACGAGGTCGTCGGCGTCTCCGCGGTCTCCGACGCCTCCCGTGACCGCGCCGAGGTCCTCCTGCCCGGCGTCCCGGTCCTCACCGTCCCCGAGGTCGTGCGCTCGGCGCAGCTCGTGCTGCTCGCCGTGCCCGACGACGCCCTGACCGACCTCGTCGCCGGACTGCACGCCACCGACACTTGGGTGACCGGACAGCTCGTGGCCCACACCTCGGGACGGCACGGGCTGACCCCCTTCGCTCCCGTCGCCGACCGACTGCTGCCCATGGCGATCCACCCCGCGATGACCTTCACCGGGACCAGCCTCGACCTCGCGCGCCTCAGCGAATGCTGCTTCGGCATCACGACGCCGGAGGAGCTGCGGCCGGTCGCCGAGGCGCTCGTCGTGGAGATGGGCGGGGAGCCGGTGTGGGTCCCCGAGGCGGCCCGGGGCCGCTACCACGCCGCGCTCGCCCACGGCAGCAACCACATGGTCACGCTCGTCGCCCAGGCCCTCGAGGTCCTGCGGTCGGCCGGCATCGACCCCGCCGACCGCGTGCTGCGGCCGCTCCTGCAGGCCAGCCTCGACAACGCCCTGTCTTCGGGCGACGCCGCCCTCACCGGACCGGTCGCCCGCGGCGATGCCGGTACCGTGGCCGCGCACCTCGCGGAGCTGGCCGCCCTGCCCGAGGACGTCGCCACTGCCTACCGGGCGCAGTCCCGGGCCACCGCCCTTCGCGCGCAGCGCAGCGGACGACTCCGTGAGGACGCCGCCGCCAGGATCCTGACCACCCTCGACGAGGAGACCCGATGAGCACCGCCCCCGTCGTCGCCCGCACCCGCGACGAGCTCGGCCCGGCCCGCGCCGCCCTCACCGAGGGTGACGTCGCCGTCGTCATGACCATGGGTGCCCTCCACGAGGGACACGCCCGCCTCATCCGCACCGCCCGCGAGCGGGCCCGCCACGTCATCGTGACGATCTTCCTCAACCCGCTGCAGTTCGGGCCCAAGGAGGACCTCTCGCGGTACCCGCGCACCTTCGACTCCGACCTGGAGATCTGCACCCGCGAAGGCGTCGACCTCGTCTTCGCGCCCACCCCCGACGTCATCTACCCCGACGGCGACCCCGGCGTGCGCATCTCCGCCGGTCCGCTCGGCGACGTCCTCGAGGGCCAGTCCCGGCCGGGGCACTTCGACGGGATGCTCACCGTCGTCGCCAAGCTCATGCACCTCACCCGCGGCGACCTCTTCTACTACGGGCAGAAGGACGCCCAGCAGCTGCTGCTCATCAAGCGCATGGTCCGGGACATCGACTTCCCCGGCAGCGTCGTCGCCGTGCCGACGGTCCGCGAGGAGGACGGCCTGGCGATGAGCAGCCGCAACACCTATCTCTCCCCGAGCGACCGTGAGACGGCGCTCGCGCTCTCCCGCGCGCTGCGTGCCGGGGCCGACCGCGCCGTCGAGGGGCCCTCCGCCATCCGGCGGGCCGCCCGCGAGGTGCTCATCGAGGAGCCGCTCGCCCTCGTCGACTACCTCGTGCTCGTCCACCCGACCACCCTCGAGGACGTCCCCGAGTGGTACAAGGGCGAGGCGCTGCTCGCCGTCGCGGCGCGGGTCGGCACGACCCGCCTCATCGACAACCTGCCGGTGCTCGTCGGCCCGGGGGGAGGGCCCCGGGAGACCTTCGCGGAGGGGCCGGCCGCGGCTCCCGCCGGCTGACCCCCTTCGCTCCCTTCGTCCGCATTTCCCTAGGGAAATGCCCCCACCATGCGTATTTCCCTAGGGAAATGCCCCCACCATGCGTATTTCCCTAGGGAAATGCGGATCAGTGCTCCCGCATCAGGCATCTGCCGGGGAAGTGCGCGGGGCCCGGCGCGACTCTGCGAGACTGGGGGACGCACACCTCGCCACACACGACAAAGGACACTCGCGTGCAGCGCTTCATGCTCCACAGCAAGATCCACCGCGCCACGGTCACCCAGGCCGACCTGCACTACGTCGGCTCGCTCACCATCGACATGGACCTCCTGGACGCCGCGGGCATGCTCCCCGGCCAGCAGGTCGACGTCGTCGACATCGACAACGGCAACCGACTGACGACCTACGCCATCGAGGGCGAGCGCGGCAGCGGCATCGTGTGCATCAACGGCGCGGCGGCACGCCTCGTCTCGCCCGGTGACCTCGTCATCATCATCGCCTACGCCGCGATGGACGACGACGAGGCGCGCACCTTCGAGCCCAACGTCGTCTTCGTCGACGGCGACAACAAGATCGTCGAGCAGTACCACGACGCGGGCGACGTACCCGACGGCTACGGGCTGAAGACCTCTGCGGTCACCCACCGCGACCACTCGGGGGACGGCGCCCTCGGTGGGTGACCCCGCGGCGGTCACCCTGCCGAGGTTCCTGACCTCCCCTTCGCCGGGGTGGACGACGGAGGCAGACGTCCTCGTCGTCGGCTCCGGCATCGCCGGCCTGACCTGTGCGCTGCGGCTGCGCGAGCACGTCGAGCGGGTGCTGCTCGTCACCAAGACCGAGCTCTCGGCCGGGTCCACCGCCTGGGCCCAGGGTGGGATCGCTGCCGCGCTCGCGCCCGAGGACTCGCCCGCCGAGCACCTCGACGACACCCTCGTCGCCGGCGTCGGCCTGTGCGACGAGTCCGCCGTCGAGGTCCTCGTCACCGAGGGCCCGGCCCGCGTGCGCGAGCTCATCGGGCTCGGCGCGCGTTTCGACACCGACGCCTCCGGAGAGATCACCCTGACGCGCGAAGGGGGTCACCACCGTGACCGGATCGCGCACGCCGGCGGCGACGCGACCGGTGCCGAGATCTCCCGGGCGCTCATCGCCCAGCTCGAGGCCGTGCGCGCCGACCCGGGCATCGAGGTCATCGAGCACGCGCTCGTCGTCGACCTGCTGACCTCCGACGAGGGCGTCGTCTGCGGCGCGACCGTGCACGTCATCGGGGAGGGAGAGGTCGACGGCATCGGCGCGGCCCACGCCCGCGCCGTCGTGCTCGCCACCGGCGGGCTGGGACAGATCTACTCGGCGACGACCAACCCTCCCGTCGCCACGGGCGACGGGATGGCGGCGGCCCTGCGCGCCGGCGCGGCGCTCGCCGACCTCGAGTTCGTCCAGTTCCACCCGACCGTCATGCACCTCGGGGCCGGTGCGACGGGCCAGCAGCCGCTCGTCTCAGAGGCCGTGCGCGGCGAGGGCGCCGTGCTCGTCGACACGACCGGTGAGGCCTTCATGACGGGTCTGCACCCGATGGCCGACCTGGCGCCCCGCGACGTCGTCGCCCGGGCGATCCTCGACCGGATGGAGGCGACCGGGTCCGACCACGTCCTCCTCGACGCGCGGCACCTCGGTGGCGACTTCCTCGAGCGCCGCTTCCCGACGATCGTCGCCCGCTGCCGCGAGCTCGGCATCGACCCGGCAACCGCGCCGATCCCCGTCGCGCCCGCCCAGCACTACGCCTCCGGCGGTGTCCGCACCGACCTGCACGGCCGGACCAACCTCGTCGGTCTCTACGCGTGCGGCGAGGCCTCGTGCACCGGGGTCCACGGGGCCAACCGTCTCGCGAGCAACTCGCTGCTCGAGGGTCTCGTCTTCGCCCACCGCATCGCCGAGGACCTCACCGCGCGGCTGGCCGCAGGCGAGCTGCCGCCGGCCACGCCGCGGGGCGAGGGCACGACGGGCCTGCTCGACTCCTCGCGTCGGGCGCAGCTGCAGCAGGTGATGACGAAGGGGGTCGGCCCGCTCCGGTCCGCGCAGTCCACGACCGCAGCGCTCGCCGACCTCGCCGCCCTCGCTGCCGGCACCGACGGGCCGGCCGAGCCGGGTCCCCGCTCGTGGGAGACGACCAACCTGCTCCACCTCGGTCAGGCCCTCGCGACCGCGGCACACCTGCGCGAGGAGACCCGCGGCGGGCACGTCCGCCGGGACCACCCCGAGCACGACGACGACCGGTGGGCCGCCCACCTCGTGCACGTGCGCGACCCCGATGACGGCGAGCTCGCCGTCATCAAGCTCGACGTCGCGCTGGCCTGGCCGGAGGGCGACGAGGACGTCGACGGCGACGACCCACAGGAGGGCATGCAGTGACGGCGCTCGACTTCCCGACCGAGGCCGCTCGGCGGCTCGTCGCCACCGCTCTCGACGAGGACCTCGGGCCCGACGGTCTCGACGTCACGAGCACCGCGACGATCCCCGCCGACCAGCAGGCGACCGGCCACGTCGTCGCGCGGGAGGCCGGTGTGCTCGCCGGTGCGCCCGTCATCGACATCGTGCTCGCCGGGGTCGCCGAGCGGACGGGCGGCAGGCCGCCCGCGGTCGACGTGCGGGTCGCCGACGGGACCCGGCTGCAGGCCGGCGACGTCATCGCCGTCGTCGCCGGCGCCACCCAGCAGGTGCTCATGGCCGAGCGGACGCTGCTCAACATCATGTCCCGCCTGTCGGGCGTCGCGACCCACACCCGCCGGTGGGCCGATGCGCTCGCCGGTACGGGCTGCACCGTGCTCGACACCCGCAAGACGACCCCGGGGCTCCGCGCCCTCGAGAAGTACGCGGTGCGCGCCGGCGGCGGCACCAACAAGCGGATGGGCCTCTACGACGTCGCGATGGTCAAGGACAACCACGTGCTCGCCGCCGGGGGAGTGGGTGCGGCCTTCGCCGCGATCCGCAAGCGCCACCCCGACGTGACGATCGAGGTCGAGGTCGAGACCACCGCGCAGGCGATCGAGGCGCTCGAGGCCGGGGCGAGGTTCCTCATGTGCGACAACATGTCGACGGACCTGCTGCGCGAGACCGTCACGGCGGCGCGCGGCTGGGCCGCGGAGCGCGGCGAGACGGTCGAGATCGAGGCCACCGGTGGGCTGACCCTCGAGGTCGCTGCCGCCTACGGCGCCACCGGCATCGACTGGATGAGCGTCGGCGGTCTGACGCACTCGTCGCCGATCATCGACCTCGCGCTCGACCTCGTCTGACGTGCTGCAGGTCCGGGGACTCACCAAGGGCTACGGGGGCCGCACTGTGCTCGACGGGCTCGACCTCGACGTCGCAGCCGGCGAGGTCGTGGCGCTCGTCGGGCCCAACGGCGTCGGCAAGTCGACGGCACTGCGCTGCATCGTCGGCAGCGAGTCACCCGACGCGGGCGAGGTCCGCCTCGGCGAGGCGCTGCTCGACACCCGTGTCCCGCAGACCCGGCGCGCGCTGTGCACCGTGCTCGGCGACCTCGGCGTCCTGCCCGAGCTGACCGTCGCCGAGCACCTCGACGTGCTCGCCAGGGGTCACGGCGTGGCCGACCCGCGTGACGTCGTCGCCGGGGCGCTCGACGAGGCCCGCATCGAGCACGTCGCCGACCAGCTGCCGGGCACGCTGTCGTCGGGCCAGGCACAGCGCTTCGCCCTCGCCTCCGCCATGGTGCGGCCCTGGGCCCTGCTGCTCGCCGACGAGCCCGAGCAGCGGCTCGACGACACCGGCCGGGCCTGGCTCGGGGACTGGCTCGCCGCTCACGCCGCCGCCGGGCGCGCGGTGCTCGTCGCGTGCCACGACCCCGAGGTCATCTCCCGCAGCGGTGCCCGGGTCGTGACCGTCGAGGGCGATGCCTGAGGCTGCCGGCCCGGTCGTCCCGCCGGGTGACCTCGTCGGGGACCGGGCCTCGGCGCGGGCCGCCGTGCGGGCGGTGCGGGGCGGCACCCACACCGCCGGGTGGGGGCAGCTGCTGCAGGACTGGTACGTGGGCGCCTTCGTCACCGCGACCCTGCTCACCCTGCTCTTCGCCGCGACCGGGCCGTCGATCCTGCGCCCCGATTGCGCGACGACCTGCCTCAGCGGCACCCAGCACCGCTGGATGGCCATGGCGATGGGGCTGCTCGGCGCCGTCGCTGCCGCGGCCGGGCTGCGAGCGGCGGGTCCGGCCTGGGCCGACCCCGGCCGGGCCACCTGGCTGCTCTCGACGCCCGCCGACCGTGGAGCCCTCCTGCGCGGCGGGGTGCTGCAGGTCGCCGGGGTCGCCGCCGTGGCCGCCGGGGCCTGGGGCGTGCTCACCGGTTTTGCCCTCGCCGTCGGGCTCGGGCGCAGCGGCTCACCCGTCGCGCCCGTCGTGCTGACCGCCGTCGCGGGGGCCGTCCTGGCCCTCGTGCTCGCCGCCGCGGCACTCGTCCGGCAGGGGCGTGCCCGCCCGATCGCGGCCGCCGCGCGCGGTGTGGCCGACGCCGACCTCCGTCGAGCGGGAGAGGTCACTGCCGCCGTCCGGGCGACGACCCTCATGCTCGACGGCACCGCTCTCGACGCCCTGACCGCACGCCGTCGGCTGGGTCGCCGAGGACGCTTCACCAGCGCCGTCGGTGTCGGGGGCCCGCTCACCGGGCTGCTGACCCACGAGCTGCGGGCGCTCGTCCGGCGCCGCTCGCGGCTGCTGTCGGCGCTGCTCGGCTGCCTCGCCGCGCTCGCCGCCGGGCTGCTCATCGGCCCCCTGGTCGGTGTCGTGCTCACCTGCATCGCCGGCCTCGTCCTCGCGCGACTCTCCGGTGGCGGGCTCACCGCATGGGTCGCCACCCCTGGTCTGCGTCGTGCCCTGCCGGCTCACCCGGGTGCGGTCGCCGCCGTGCTGGCGGTGGCCCCCTTCGCCCTCGTCGGGGTGGGCAGCTCGCTGGCGTTGCTGCCGCTCGGGCTGCCGCCGTGGGCGCCCGTGGCCGTCGCCGCCGGGGTGACCGCAGCGGCCGTGCGGGCGGCCGAGCCGCCGCCGCCCGGGCTCGGGCTCGTCGTCGCCACACCCGGTGGCGCCCTGCCGATGGGCCTCGTGCGCGCCGTCGTCCACGGTCCCGACCTCGCCGTCGGCGTCGGGCTGCTCGTCCTCGCCGCCGACGCCCGGGGGCTGTGGTCGCTCGCGGTGGGCGCGACGCTCGCCCTCCTCGGCTGGCAGCTGCTGCGCCCTCGGGAGTAGGCGAGGATTCGGGCACGGCGCGGCGCGCGGATATCGTGGCTCCCGTGAGTGACGCCCCCATGGAGACCCCCGCCGACGACGAGCTGCCCGAGCAGATGCGCATCCGGCGCGACAAGCGCGACCGCATCCTCGCCGAGGGGCGGCAGGCCTACCCCGTGGGCGTCGGGCGGACCCACTCGCTGGCCGAGGTGGCGCAGTCCTGGGGGCACCTCGAGACCGGTGAGGAGACCGACGACGTCGTCACGGTCGCCGGCCGCGTCATGTTCGTGCGCAACACCGGCAAGCTCGCTTTCGCCGCGCTGCAGGAGGGCATCGGGACCCGCCTGCAGGTCATGCTCTCGCTCGCGGAGGTGGGCGAGGAGGCCCTCGCGGCGTGGAAGTCCGACGTCGACCTCGGTGACCACGTCGCCGTCACCGGCCGGGTCATCCGCTCGCGCCGCGGCGAGCTGTCGGTCATGGCGACCTCGTGGACGTTGGCCTCCAAGGCGCTGCGACCCCTCCCGGTCCTGCACAAGGACCTCTCCGAGGAGGCGCGCGTGCGTCAGCGCTACGCCGACCTCGTCGTGCGCCAGGAGGCACGGGACATGGTGCGGCTGCGCGCCGGCATCGTGCGGGCCATCCGCGAGACCCTGCACGCGCGCGGCTTCATCGAGATCGAGACGCCGGTGCTGCAGCTGGTGCACGGCGGCGCGGCAGCGCGCCCCTTTGACACGCACATGAATGCCTTCGACCAGAAGATGTCCTTGCGCATCGCCCTCGAGCTGCCGCTGAAGAAGGCAGTTGTCGGCGGTGTCGACAAGGTCTACGAGATGGGTCGTCTCTTCCGCAATGAAGGTGTCGACTCGACGCATTCTCCGGAATTCACCTCGCTCGAGGTCTACGAGGCCTGGGGTGACCAGTTCACGATGGCCGAGCTCATCAAGGAGCTGCACCTCGCGGCCGCAGACGTCGCCGGCAGCCGCGTCGTCACGACGCCCGCGGGCGAGGTCGACCTCGGTGGCGAGTGGCGCTGGCTCTCCTTCTACGACGGGCTGAGCGAGGCCGTCGGCGAGGCCGTCGACGTGACGACGCCCGTCGAGCGGCTGCGTGAGATCGCGGCGGCGAAGGGGGTCGACCTCGACCCGTCGTGGGAGGCGGGCAAGGTCGCCATGGAGCTCGTCGCCGAGCTCGTCGAGCCGACCTGCGTCCAGCCGACCTTCATCTGCGACTACCCGGCGATCGCCCAGCCCCTCGCGCGCCCGCACCGCGACAAGCCGGGCCAGATCGAGGCCTGGGACCTCTTCATCGGCGGGGTGGAGCGCGGGACCGCCTTTTCCGAGCTCATCGACCCCGTCATCCAGCGGGAGGTCCTCGAGGACCAGTCCCGAAGGGCCGCGGCCGGTGACGACGAGGCGATGCAGCTCGACGAGGACTTCCTGCGGGCCCTCGAGTTCGGTGCGCCGCCCATGGGTGGCCTCGGGCTCGGCATCGACCGTCTCATCATGCTCTTCACCGGTGCCGGTATCCGGGAGACCATCCTCTTCCCGCACCTGAAGCCGGAGGCCTGATCCCATGGAATTCATCGACACCTGGTGGCCCTATGCGGCAGCCCTGCTGCCGACCGTCGGCGTCGCATTTCTCTTCTACTGGATCATCAAGTACATGATCGAAGGTGACCGGCGAGAGCGCCAGGCCCTCGCGCGATGGAATGCCGAGCAGAAGGCGAAGCAGCAGTCCTCAAGTGCACATTCCGAGCCTTCCGAAAAGGCGGACAAGGAATAGCATTTCTCGAATGCGACATCTGCGCCAGTGATGGTTAGTCTGGATCCGTCAATTCATTCTCATGATTGGATCCCCTATGGCACAGCGTGTGCAGATCATCCTTGAGGACGACCTCGACGGTGGCGACGCGACCGAGACCGTCACCTTCGGCCTCGACGGCGTGACCTACGAGATCGACCTCAACGAGCGCAATGCCGCCGCCCTGCGTGACGCCCTCGCCGGCTACGTCGGCGCCGGTCGTCGGGTCGCCGGTCGCAAGAGCTCGGGTGGCGCCTCGTCGTCGCGCACGAGCAGCAGCGAGCTGACCAAGATCCGCGAGTGGGCCCGGGCCAACGGCCACGAGGTCTCCGACCGCGGTCGCATCAGCCAGAAGGTGCGCGACGCCTACGCCCGGGCCAACGGCTGAGCGCCGCCCCCACGGGTGCCGAGCTGCGTGAGGCCGTCGCGCAGCTGGACCGGCACCTCGCCGTGCTCCGGGTCCGGGTCGCCGACGACGGCGACCCGGACCTCGGGGTGTCGCTGGCCCGGGCCACGCAGCTGGCCCCCGCGTGGATCGAGCGCTACGCCGAGGTGACGCTCGAACAGTCGGGGGTCGCCCCGCCGGGCATGCCCTCGGCCTTCGTCCTGCAGTACCTGATCGACCCGCTCGCCACGGTCATCGCGACGGCGGCGACGCGGACCCCCTTCGTGCTGTCGGCGGACCCCGCGCTGTGGTCGACCGGTCTCGACCCCGTCTACCTCTACCCGGTCGCCGTGCAGGTGCGGCCCGGTGACCACCGCCGCGTCGACGACGACGTGGCACGCCTGGACGCGGCCCGGGCCGGCTACGTCGCGACGGCCCGGACGATCGCCCAGGCCCTGCCGACGCCGACGAAGATGAGCAGCCGCCAGCGCCTCGGCATGGTCGAGGACATGTGGGAGATGGCGTTGGCCCGGCTGCACGGTGCGCCGCCGCCGGAGCGGGAGTCGTGCTGCCTGCTCTACGCGCTGCCCGGGTGCGCGCCGTGCGCGGGCTGCCCCCGGCAGGGCTGAGTCACCCGAGCAGCGGGGCGAGCAGGTCACCGTCGGTCTCGAGCCGCTCGAGCACCTGCTCGTGGTCGAGCTGGGTCAGCGCGCCGGGGTCCTCGGCGCCGGCCTCGACCTCCTCCCACGTCCGCGGGGCCGCGACCCACGGGTCCTCCCGACCGCGCATCGAGTAGGGGCAGACGGTCGTCTTCGCCGCGACGTTCTGACTCCAGTCGATGAAGACCTTGCCCGGCCGCAACGACTTCGTCATCTTCCACAGCACGAGGTCGGGGTGGCGCTGGGTCATCTCCTGTGCCAGCTGCTGGGTCAGGTCGCGGACCTGGTCGCTCGTGAGGTCGCCCCCGAGCGTCGCGTAGAGCTGCATGCCCTTGCTGCCCGAGGTGACGGGGTAGAGCTCGAGGCCGAGTGCGTCGAGTCGCTCCCGCAGCAGGAGCGCCACCCGGGCGCACTCGTGCAGACCGGCGGGCTTGCCGGGGTCGAGGTCGATGACGAGCCGGTCCGGGTTGAGCGGCTCGCCGTCGGCGACCCGCCACTGCGGCACGTGCAGCTCGATGCTGTTGAGGTTGACGAGATAGGTCAGCTGCGCGAGGTCCTCGACGAGGGGATAGGTGACGTCGTGGACCTGCACCCGCGGCAGCCAGTCGGGTGCGCCGGAGGGCAGGTTCTTTTCGAAGAAGCTCATGTCCTCGACCCCGTGGGGGAAGCGCACGCGGGTCACCGGCCGTCCGGCGAGGTGGGCGAGGACCGTCTCACCGGCCCGGGCGTAGTACGAGAGCACCTCTCCCTTCGTCGTCTCCGTCGCGGGGTAGAGCACCTTGTCGAGCGAGGTGAGCCGCAGGGCCCGGCCGGCCACCTCGACGCGCGTGACGGTGCCGCGGGGGTCAGCCATCGCCCGTCTCCAGCAGGTCGGTGGCGGTGAGGTCGGTCCGCACCCGCTGGAAGGCGGGCTGCCGCAGCCGGCCGCCCGAGCTGCGCCCGAGGGCGGCGACGTCGACGACGATCTCGGGCTCGACCCAGGTCGTGCCCGTCGCGTCCTCACGCGGCACCTCCGTGGCGAAGGGGGAGTCCGCTCGCTCCAGCGGTCGCAGCCGCGTGAGCAGGCTCGCCCCGGCACGGCCGGCGAGGCCGGAGCCGACCCGGCCGACGAAGCGCCACCCGTCGGTGTCGGGCAGCCCGACGAGCACGGCGCCGAGCCGGGTGCCCCCGACCTCGGGTCGCCAGCCACCGATGACCACGGAGACGCTGTCGCGGTGGGGCCGCTTGAGCCAGTCGGGCGAGCGGCGGCCGGGTGCGTAGGGCGCATCGCGTCGCTTGGAGACGACCCCCTCGAGGCCCTGGTCGACGGTGGCGGCGAGGAGGCCTTCGCCGTCGTCGTAGGTCGGGGGCACCTGGCAGCGCAGACCGTCGAGGTCGAGCTGCTCGAGCAACGCGCGGCGGGTCGACCAGGGTTGGTCGACGAGGTCCTGGCCGAGGAGGCGCAGCAGGTCGAAGGCGATGAAGGTGACCGGCCGTGCCACCGCGGCGCGGGCCGCTCGACGCGGGTCGGAGACGTGCATGCGCTCGGCGAGGGCGCCGAAGGAGGGCCGGCCGGCCTCGAGAGCGACGACCTCGCCGTCGAGGAGCATGTCGTCGTAGAGCTCGGCGAGCGCGACGAGCTCGGGGAAGGACGCGGTGACGTCGCGACCGGACCGGCTCGTGAGGGTCAGGCCGCCGCCGCGCACGTCGGCGAGCACCCGCATGCCGTCCCACTTGACCTCGTGCACCCAGCCGGGCCCCTGGGGCAGGGCCTCGGTGAGGGTGGCGAGCATCGGGCGCATGGGGCCATCCTGCCCGGTCGCGCCCGCAGGCCCCCGATAGTCTGACCCCGCTGGGTGGCCCCTCGGGCCCGCAGGGACGAGCGCAGGACATCAGGGGGACCCGTGGGGGAAGCGAACGCGACGCGCACCGTCGTCGTCGTCGGTGGAGCGCAGCTGGCGGCCACGACCGCTGCGATGCTCGCCGGGGCATCGGTGCGTCGTGAGGGGTACGCCCTGCTCGCCGAGCACGCGGCCCCGCCGGCCGGTGGGCCCGCACCGGTGCACCGACTCGCGCGCGGCACCCGACACCTCGACATCGCCGTCGCCACCCGCCCCCTCGACTGGCCGGGTGCCGTCGAGCACACCGACCAGGTGGTCGTCGCGACGACGACCGGCGACGTCGCCACCGCCGTGTCCCATCTGCAGGCCATGCACGCGCGGGGTGGTCGAGCGGCCGCGCTCGCGAGCTCGGCCGTCGTCGTCCTCTCGCGGGCGCACGCCGCGCAGCCTGCGCCGAGCGAGGTGACCGGTCGGTTTGCCGAGCTGGCCCGCGCGACGCTCACCGTGCCCCATCAGGACGGCGCCCCGGTCGCGCCGCTGCGGCAGTCGGCGCTGCCGCCGCCGACGCGAGAGGCGTGGGATCGGGTCGAGCAGGTCGTCGGTGCCGACGACCTCTCGCCCGACGAGATGGACACGCAGCCGCGGATCGACGTGCGTGACCTCTTCGCCGGTGGGGCGCCGGCAGCGTCCGCCGGACCCTGGCGCGACGACCCGCGGCCTTCGGGCCGTCGTCGGTGGTGGCTCGCCGGGGTCGCGGCCGTCGCCGTCGTCGCTCTGGTGGTCACCCCCTTCGTCATCGGCGGTGGCCTGCCGTGGGGTGGTGACCCGGCGGACGAGGCCGTGCGCATCTCGCCGGTCGCGCCCGTCCACGGGTGGACCAGCCAGGCCGAGTGGGTCTCGTCGCCGATCGCCGTCGAGGGGCGCGCCCCGACGGTCCTGCTGCGTGAGGGCGCCGTCATCACGACGACCGGTGACGTCGCGCAGCCCGACATCACCGCCCTCAGCGGGGCGGACGGGAGCCAGCTGTGGTCCAGCCGCGTCGACGGGCCGCTCACCGGACCCCCGCAGCTCATCACCTGGGAGGACCGGCCGGCCGTCATCGCGGCGACGAGCAACGAGCTCTACCTGTGGCCCCACCTCGGGTCCGGCGGCACGGCGCCGACGGTGCAGACCTGGACCTTCACCGAGGCCGACGTGCGGCTCGTGGAGGGCAGCCCGGTGCCGCTCCTCGCCAACGAGGAGACGCTGACCGCCCTCGTGCTCCACGACGGTGCCCTGCGCCGCCGGACCCTGCCGAGCGGCGGCAGCCCCGTCGGCGCCGATGACGAAGGGAGGGTCCTGTCCGTCGGGACGACCGGCCACTGGTGGCAGTCCGGTGACGGCGGGGAGGTCTCGACGGGCACCCTCCTTGCGCCGCCGGCCTACGGGTCGCTGCCGGGCAGCGTCCTCGGGGTCGCCGGTACCCACCTCGTCGTCAACTGGACGCGCAACAACCGCACGACCCACCTCGTGGGCTACGACGTCACCGACCTCATGGCCGAGAGCTGGACAACGACGGTGCCGGGCCGCGTGGGAGCGGACGACTTCGCGGCTTCGCCCGACGGCAGCTGGGCGGTCGCCGGCTCCGTGGCCGTCGACCTCGGCACGGGCACGACCGAGCCGTTGGCGAGCGGGTGGGAGACCCTACGGGTCATCGACGACCGCGCCTGGTCCCCGCGACACACGACGACGAAGGGGGGAGTGGTCACCCCTCTGCCCGAGGCGGTCCCCGACCCCGACGGCGTGCCGGTCGGCGTGACCGGCTCCGGCCTGGGCCTCGTCGTCGCCGCGGACGAGGACGGGCGCTCGCGGATCTACGCTCTGCGCCCCGACCCCGACGCGTAGGCTGGCGACGGCCACACGTCGTCAGGAGGACCCATGCGAGCGATCTGGAAGGGGGCCGTCTCCTTCGGCCTCGTCAACGTCCCCGTCCGCCTGTACTCGGCGACGGAGAACCACGACGTGCAGTTCCGTCAGGTGCACCGCACCGACGGCGGCCGCATCCGCTACAAGCGGTTTTGCAGCAAGGACGGCCGGGAGGTCGCCTACGACGACATCGCCAAGGGCTACGAGACCGAGGACGGCCAGATGATCGTCCTCACGGACGAGGACATGGCCGAGCTCCCGACGCGCAGCAGCAAGGAGATCAGCGTCGAGAAGTTCGTCCCCGAGGACCAGATCGACCCGATGCTCCTCGACAAGAGCTACTACCTCGAGCCGGACAAGACCGCGACCAAGCCCTACGTCCTGCTGCGGGAGGCCCTCGAGGCCCAAGGACGCATGGCGATCGTCACGGTCTCGATCCGCACGCGGATGACGATGGCCGTCCTGCGCGTGCGCGACGGGGTCATCGTCATGCAGACGATGTTGTGGCCCGACGAGATCCGCTCGGCCGACTTCGCGAGCGTCGAGGACCAGGAGCTCTCCGACAAGGAGATGTCGATGGCGCGCATGCTCATCGACGAGCTCGCCGGCGACTACGACCCCGACGAGTTCGAGGACGACTACGCGCTCGCCGTCGAGGCCCTCGTGCGCGCGAAGATCGACGGAGGGCAGGTCCAGCAGGTCGAGGACGACGAGGAGGAGTCGGGCGAGGTCGTCGACCTGCTCGCCGCGCTGGCCCGCTCGGTGGAGAAGGCGAAGGCCGCGCGCGGCGAGTCGTTCCCCGCGCCGGCGAAGGCGACCGCGAAGAAGGCGACCGCGAAAAAGGCGACGGCCAAGAAGGCGACCGCGAAGAAGGCGACCGCGAAGAAGGCGACAGCCAAGAAGACCGCCGCCACGAAGTCCACGGCGAAGAAGACCAGCGCGAAGAAGACGGCCCCGAAGAAGAAGGCGAGCTGAGCCCCCTTCGTCATGCCTGAAGGCCACACCCTCCACCGCATCGCCCGCGACCTGCACGCCACCTTTGCCGGGCAGGTCGTCGAGGTGTCGTCCCCGCAGGGGCGCTTCGCCGCGGGCGCGGCGCTGCTCACCGACCACGAGCTCGTCGAGGCGCGGGCGCACGGCAAGCACCTCTTCGTCGAGTTCGCCGGCGACCGCATCCTGCACGTCCACCTCGGGCTCATCGGGACCTTCACCATCGACGAGGCCGCCTACGTCGGCGAGCGGCCGGTCATCGGTCAGGTCCGCTGCCGCATCGCCTCGCAGAGGCACGTCGCGGACCTGCGCGGCCCGATGACGTGCGCGGTGGTCACCCCCGAGCAGGAGGACGCCGTGCACGCCAAGCTCGGCCCGGATCCCCTGCGGGACACCGATGGTGGGCCCGCCTGGGAGCGGGTCCACCGGTCGCGCAAGTCGATCGCGGCGTTGCTCATGGAGCAGGACGTGATCGCCGGGGTCGGCAACGTCTACCGCTGCGAGGTCCTCTACCGGCACCGGATCAACCCCGCGACGCCGGGGGAGCGCCTCAAGCGGGCCTCGTGGGACCTCATCTGGGCCGACCTGCGCCGGCTGCTGCCGCTCGGTGTGGCGACGAGCCGGATCGTCACCGTCGACGAGCAGGTCGAGCAGGTCGAGGCCGCCCTGGCGCAGGGGGAGGGCGTCCACCTCACGGAGCGGACGAGCTATGTCTACAAGCGCACCGACGAGGCCTGCGTCGTCTGCGGGTCGAAGGTGAGGGCGAAGGACGTCGCCGGTCGCACGCTCTACTGGTGCGGGAACTGCCAGCGCCGCAGCTGAGTCAGGGCCGCCGCGGTCGCTGCAGGCGGAAGACCTCGGGGGAGTGCCCCCACTCGTCGCGCCCGAGCCGGGAGACCGGCCGCAGCGCCTCGATCGTCGGGAGCCCGTCGACGAGGGTCGCGTCGTCGACGGTGATGGCACGCACCTCGCCGACGACGAGGTGCGCGTCGCCGAGGGCGAGCGTCGAGTGCAGGGTGCACTCGATCGATGCCGGCGAGTCCGCGACGCGGGGGACGGGCACGACCGCGCTCGGCTCGAGCCGCACTCCGAGGGTCTGGGCCTCGTCGACCTCGGGGGCGAAGGGAGCGCTGCTCGCGTTGGCGAGCTCGGCGAGGTCCTCCGTGACGAGGTTGACGACGAAGTGACCGGTCGCGACGACATTGCGCACCGTGTCCTTGCGGCCGACGGAGGTGAAGCTGACCATCGCGGGGTGCGCGGAGACGACGGTGAAGAAGGAGTGCGGCGCGAGGTTGCCGACCCCGTCGGCGTCGAGGGTGGAGATCCAGGCGATGGGGCGTGGCACGACGATGCTCGTCAGCAGCCCGTACGCGTGGCTGCCCGGGTCGGTGGGGTCGAAGACCGTGCGCATGGAGTCAGCCTACGGAGGGCTCGACGTCGTCCACAGGGGCAGCGCGATGGCCGCGCGACGACTGCTGTCCCGACCTAGCGTGATCGCCATGCCTCGGATTCACGTCACCAGCCCCTTCGCCGAAGAGCGCACCACGCCGGTCGGCCCACCGCCCCCGGCCCCCACGGTCGCCGGTCACGCGGCCCTCGTGTCCGCCGTGACGCTCACCGTGTCGTGGGTCGCCGCGGCGGCCGTCGTGACCGTGCGTCGCGATGACGTGCACGCCTGGGTGCAGGGACGGGCGGCGACCTCTGCGGCGGTGGACCTCGCCAACCTCTGCATCGGACTGGGCGGTCTCGCCCTCCTGGCCGGCCTCGTGACGACCGGGTGGTGGTTGCTCGGCGTGCGACGGGTGGCCGAGTGGGCCGACCCGGGTCATCTGCAGCGACGGGCCCGCTGGTGGGCCTTCGCCGGCTGGGTCGTGCCGATCGTCAACCTCTGGTTCCCGTACCAGGTCGTGGCCGACGCGAGCCGTGCCCTCGGATCGCGGGTCGGCAGCTTCTGGCCGTGGTGGATCGCCTGGCTGCTCATGGGCGTCGGGTCGGTCCGCGACACCTCGGGCGGCCTGCTGGCCGATGCCGGTGACGTCGACGGCTGGGTCGCGGCCCTGCAGGTCAACGCCGTCGTCGCGGTCGTGGCCCTCGTGCTGTGGTGGCGCATCGTCCGGGAGGCCACCGCCGCCGCACAGCAGGCGGTTAGGGTCACCTCGTGAGCATCGTCAAGATCAACGCCATCAGCGTCCCCCCGCAGGCCGGCGAGGAGCTCGAGCGTCGCTTCGCCGAGCGCCAGGGCACCGTCGACGACGCCCCGGGCTTCGAGGGCTTCCAGCTGCTCCGCCCGACCGAAGGGGGCGACCGCTACTTCGTCGTGACCCGCTGGGCCGACGAGGAGTCCTTCGCCGCGTGGCGTGACGGCGGCGCCCGCGCCGCGCACGCGGGCGAGGGCAGGAAGCCGGTGGCCACCGGGGCGGAGCTGCTCGGCTTCGACGTCGTCATCGATGTGCCGGCGCCGTCGCAGGGCTGATCCGCCCGCCGGCACGCCTCAGTCCGCTGTGAGCGAACACCGCGGCACTCCCGTCGCTTCGTGGAACAGGCTGGGAGGACGCCGCGTTGTGCCCCGTGAGAGGTTCGCCCCCGGCTCAGAGGGCGAGCACGGTTAGCATCGAGGTCAGAGCACCACGTGAAGGGGTAGATCCCATGTTCGAACGGTTCACCGACCGGGCCCGCCGGGTCGTCGTCCTCGCCCAGGAGGAGGCGCGCCTCCTCAACCACAACTACATCGGCACCGAGCACATCCTGCTCGGCCTGATCCACGAGGGCGAAGGGGTGGCCAGCAAGGCCCTCGAGTCCCTCGGCGTCTCCCTCGACGCCGTCCGTGAGCAGGTCCAGGACATCATCGGTCCCGGTCAGCAGGCGCCCTCGGGGCACATCCCCTTTACCCCTCGCGCCAAGAAGGTCCTCGAGCTCTCGCTGCGCGAGGCGCTGCAGCTGGGCCACAACTACATCGGCACCGAGCACATCCTGCTCGGCCTGATCCGTGAGGGCGAGGGCGTCGCGACGCAGGTCCTCGTCAAGCTCGGGGCCGACCTCGGCCGGGTGCGCCAGACGGTCATCCAGCTGATCTCCGGCTACCAGGGTGGCAAGGAGGGGCAGGCTGCCGGCGTCGGCGCGGGCGCGGGCCCCGCCGAGGGGCAGCCCGCCGGCTCGCTCGTCCTCGACCAGTTCGGCCGCAACCTGACTCAGGCGGCGCGCGACGGTCAGCTCGACCCGGTCATCGGGCGTGGGCAGGAGATCGAGCGCGTCATGCAGGTGCTCTCGCGCCGGACCAAGAACAACCCCGTCCTCATCGGCGAGCCCGGTGTCGGCAAGTCGGCGGTCGTCGAGGGCCTGGCCCAGGACATCGTCGACGACAACGTGCCGGAGCCGCTCAAGGACAAGCAGCTCTACACCCTCGACCTCGGCTCGCTCGTCGCCGGCAGCCGCTACCGCGGTGACTTCGAGGAGCGCCTGAAGAAGGTGCTCAAGGAGATCAAGACGCGCGGCGACATCATCCTCTTCATCGACGAGATCCACACCCTCGTCGGTGCGGGTGCGGCCGAGGGCGCGATCGACGCCGCGAGCATCCTCAAGCCGATGCTCGCCCGCGGCGAGCTGCAGACCATCGGCGCGACGACGCTCGACGAGTACCGCAAGCACATCGAGAAGGACTCGGCCCTGGAGCGTCGCTTCCAGCCGATCCAGGTCGCGGAGCCGACGCTGCCGCACGCCATCGAGATGCTCAAGGGTCTGCGGGACCGCTACGAGGCCCACCACAAGGTGACGATCACGGACCCGGCGATCGTCGCGGCTGTGACGATGGCCGACCGCTACATCAACGACCGCTTCCTGCCGGACAAGGCGATCGACCTCATCGACGAGGCGGGCGCGCGGCTGCGCATCCGTCGGATGACGGCGCCGCCGGAGCTGAAGGAGTACGACGACAAGATCGCCAAGGTCCGCCTCGAGAAGGAGTCGGCCATCGACGGCCAGGACTTCGAGAAGGCGGCGGCTCTGCGCGACGACGAGAAGAACCTGCTTGCCGAGAAGGCCAAGCGCGAGGCCGAGTGGAAGGCCGGTGACATGGACGTCGTCGCCGAGGTCGACGAGGAGCTCATCGCCGAGGTGCTCGCTGCCTCGACCGGCATCCCCGTCTTCAAGCTCTCGGAGGAGGAGTCGACCCGACTGCTCAACATGGAGGCCGAGCTGCACAAGCGGGTCGTCGGCAACGACGACGCGATCAAGGCGCTCTCGCAGGCCATCCGACGCACTCGGGCCGGTCTGAAGGACCCGCGTCGTCCCGGTGGCTCCTTCATCTTCGCCGGGCCGACCGGTGTCGGTAAGACGGAGCTGGCCAAGGCGCTGTCGGAGTTCCTCTTCGGCGACGAGGACAGCCTCATCACGCTCGACATGTCGGAGTACTCCGAGAAGCACACGGTCAGCCGTCTCTTCGGCTCGCCCCCCGGCTACGTCGGCTACGACGAGGGTGGCCAGCTCACCGAGAAGGTGCGCCGCAAGCCCTTCTCCGTCGTCCTCTTCGACGAGGTGGAGAAGGCGCACCCGGAAATCTTCAACTCGCTGCTGCAGGTGCTCGAGGACGGCCGCCTCACCGACTCGCAGGGTCGGATGGTCGACTTCAAGAACACGGTCATCATCATGACGACCAACCTCGGCACCCGGGACATCTCCAAGGGCGCGATGGGCTTCACCTCGGGGACCGACCAGCGCACCGACTACGAGCGGATGAAGGCCAAGGTCACCGACGAGCTGAAGCAGCACTTCCGCCCGGAGTTCCTCAACCGCGTCGACGACACCATCGTCTTCCCGCAGCTGAGCCAGGAGGAGATCGTCCAGATCGTCGACCTCGAGGTCGCCAAGCTCGACCAGCGGCTCAAGGACAAGGACATGGGCATCGAGCTCACGCCCGCGGCCAAGGAGCTGCTCGCCAAGCGCGGCTACGACCCGGTGCTCGGTGCGCGTCCGCTCAAGCGGACCATCCAGCGCGAGATCGAGGACGTGCTGTCGGAGAAGATCCTCTTCGGCGAGCTCACGGCCGGCGAGATCGTCGCCGTGGACGTCGAGGGCGAGGGCAAGGCCGCCGTCTTCACCTTCCACGGTGCGCCCAAGGTCGGCGAGCTCGACATCCCGCTCGTCGAGGCGGGCGACGGCTCCGCCGACTGACACCCACCGCTCCCCGAGGAGGCGCGCCAGCGCCGTCTCGAGGGGACTCCTACCGCTTCCCGAGGAGGCGCGCCAGCGCCGTCTCGAGGGGACTTGCACCGCTTCCCGAGGAGGCGCGCCAGCGCCGTCTCGAGGGGACTTGCACCGCTCCCCGAGGAGGCGCGCCAGCGCCGTCTCGAGGGGTACGAAGGGAGGTGACCAGATCGCTGGTCACCTCCCCTTCGTCATGCCCGGGCTGTGGCGGTCAGGCCGGCGGTGCCCACCGCGGGTCCCGCCCGATGAAGGCGAGGAAGCGCTCCTGGACGCTCGCGTCGTCGGGCACCGGCTGTTGCTGCCCGAACTGCCCGGAGGCGCGGATCATCTCCGCCTGCGCCTGCATCCCGGCGAGGGCATCGGCGACGAAGGCCTCGTCGAGACGGTCGTCCTGGCCGGTGGCCCGGGCGAGGTCCCAGGTGTGGAAGACGACGTCGCTGGTGAAGTACTGGTCGATCATCTGCGGCAGTGGCAGCCGCCCGATGTGCTCGTGCTCGAAGACGACCTCCTCCGTCGCCGGGTCGTCGAGCAGGCTCCGCAGCTGGTCGTCGAGGGCGGCCCACGCTCCGGCCGGGTCCTCCTCGGGCGAGGGCCCGGGCGTCAGGCGCACCTCGCTGCCGGCGGCGAGCAGGGCCGGCAGCCAGGAGGTCAGGTGCCCGACGACGTCACGCGCCCGCCACTCCGCGACGGGGGTGGGGGAGTCCCAGTCGGTCGTCCCGGCGACGCGTCGGGCGAAGCCGTCCGCCGCCGACCGGTAGCGGTCGGTGACGGACAGGTCGACGAGGGAGGTCACGCGACCTCGCCCGCGTCGAGCGCGGCGTAGCCCTCGTTGATGCCGATCTCCATGCCGGAGGTGTGCCCGCGGTGCAGCTGCTCCGCGGTCGCCGTGAAGTCGCGCGTGATCCGCACGACCGGCACCTCGGGGTCAGCCTCGATGGTCGCGGTGGTGATGTGGTCGGTGGTGCTGGGCGTGGTGCTCATCGGTCTGCTCCTGTGCTCGTGCTGCCGTGATCGGGCGCAGGGAGGTCCGCCAGGACCTCCTCGAGGCGTGCCATGCGCTCCTCGGCCCGTCGTTGGTGCCGCTCGATCCAGCCGGTCATCGTGGCCAGCGCCCCGCTCTCGAGGTGGACCGGGCGGCGTTGGGCCTCCTTGCGCCGGCTGACGAGGCCCGCCTCCTCGAGGACCTTGAGGTGCTTGCTCACCGCCTGGAGGCTGATGTCGTAGGGGGCGGCGAGATCGTTGACGGTGGCGTCACCGACCGTGAGGCGGGTGACGACGGCGCGCTGAGCGCCTCGCCCCCACCGGCCCGGCGCCTGTGACTCGCGGTCACAGGCGCCGACGCATGTCCTTCATCTGGGAGATCTGCTTGGTCTGGGTGACGTGGATGTCGTCGCCCAGCTCGCCCGTGCGCTCGTCGGAGCCCTTCTCTCCCAAGGTCCTGCACATCTTCAGGGCGCCCTCGTGGTGCGCGATCATCAGGTCGAGGTAGAGGCGGTCGACGTCCGCCCCCTTCGCCGTGGCCAGCTCGTCGAGCTGCTCCTTGGTCGCCATGCCCGGCATCGAGTGGTGGGCGTGTCCGGTGCGGGAGCCGAGCGTCGGGTTCGTTGCCTCCACCGGCACCTTCTCGCCCCACGACTTCAGGGTCGTCGCCATGCCCTTCATCTCCGGCTTCTGCTCGTCGCGGATCCGGCTGGCGATGCCGCGGACCTTGCGGTCGGTCAGGCGCCCCTTGACCAGGTCACCCATGACGACCGCCTGCGAGTGGTGGACGATCATGTCCTGCAAGAAGGTGACGTCGGCGTCGTTGTGCGACGTCGACGGCGTCGCGACCGCCGAGGTGCCGCTCAGCGAGGTGTTGGGCTCGCCCGGGGTCCCGGGCTGGAGCACCGGCGCGTCGGGGGAGGTGGCCGTCGGCGTGCTTGGCTCGTCGGAGGAGCAGGCGCCCAGCCCGAGAGCCAGGGCGAGGACGAAGGGGGCGACGCGGCGGGACTTCACGGGGCCGACGGTATCCCCCTTCGCGCGTGGTGCGCCGTGCGGCGGCGGTCCTGACCCATTCCTGACCAAACCGGGGGCCGGCCCGGGGCCGCGGGAGGGGCCGATCACGCAAGGCTGTCTCCACCCCCGTCGGGGCACACCCCGCCCCGAGGGACGCCACCGTGGAGGAATCATGCGCAGACCCACCCTGGCCGTCGCGGCAGTCGCCGCCCTGGCCGTCTCCGGAGCCGGTATCGGCACCGCCACCGCGAAGGGGCCCGACGACCGCGTCGGCGTCTCCGGGACCGACCTGCTCACCGACGAGATCGGCCGCAGCGCCAACGTCAAGCACCTCGCCAACATCGCGCCCTCCGGCGCGCTCGCCGAGGGGGTCGGCACCGACCTCGCCTTCCAGGACGACAAGGCCTTCGTCGGCAACTACGACGGATTTTCGATCATCGACGTCCGCAACCCCAAGAAGCCGAAGACGATCGTCCAGGTCAAGTGCCCCGGCAGCCAGAACGACATCACCGTCTCCGGCGACCTGCTCTACCTGTCGACCGACTCCTCCCGCAGCGACGACTCCTGCGCGTCGACCTCCCAGTCCGCCACGATCAAGGACAGCTGGGAGGGCATCAAGATCTTCGACATCTCCGACGTGCGCAACCCGCGCTACGTCAAGTCCGTCGAGACGGCCTGCGGCTCGCACACCCACACCCTCGTGCCGGGCAAGGGCAGGACGAAGGGCAACGACTACCTCTACGTGTCGAGCTACTCGCCGCGTGACGAGTACCCCGACTGCCAGACGCCGCACGACCTGATCTCGATCGTCAAGGTCGACAAGGACGCACCGACGAAGTCCGAGGTCATCGCCACGCCCAACCTCTTCCCGGACGGCGGCAACCCCGGTGGCCCCGGACCGACGCCGATCGCCGGCCGCTCCGCGACGACCGGCTGCCACGACATCACCGCGCTCCCGCACAAGAACCTCGCGGCCGGTGCGTGCATGGGCGACGGCATCATCATGGACATCTCCAGCCCGGAGAAGCCGCGGGTCATCGAGCGGGTGCAGGACAACGAGAACTTCGCCTTCTGGCACTCGGCCACCTTCAACGCCGACGCGACCAAGGTCGTCTTCACCGACGAGCTCGGCGGCGGCGGCGCGGCGACATGCGACGCGGCCACCGGGCCCAACCGCGGCGCCAACGCGATCTACAGCCTGTCCACGCTCGGCAAGCTGACCTTCACGTCGTACTACAAGATCCCGCGCCACCAGGGCGAGACCGAAAACTGCGTGGCCCACAACGGCTCGATCATCCCCGTCGCCGGCCGCGACATCATGGTCCAGTCCTGGTACCAGGGCGGTGTGAGCGTCTGGGACTTCACCAACTCCAAGAAGCCCAAGGAGCTCGGCTACTTCGAGCGCGGCCCACTCCCCGTGAGCGAGGGCACCGGCGGGACCTGGTCGACCTACTACTACAACGGTCACCTCTTCTCCTCGGACATCGCCCGCGGCTTCGACGTGCTGAAGTTCAACGACAAGGCGACCAAGAAGGCCGACAAGGTCGTCATGGACGAGTTCAACGCCCAGTCGCAGCCGAAGTACAAGGTGCGCTGAGGCCCCTTCGCGTCACCGCCTGACGCGACCACCGACCTACGTCCCCGCCCATTCGGCGGGGGCGTAGGTTTGTCCGGTGACCGTGACCATCCGCCGAGCGCGCACCTCCGACGTGCGGGCGATCCGCGACCTCGTGGCCCCGCTCGCCGAGCGACGGGTGCTCGTCAGCAAGGACACCGTCGCCTACTTCGAGGGGCTGCAGGAGTTCCGCGTCGCGGAGATCGATGGGCAGGTCGTCGGGTGCGGCGCGCTGCACGTCATGTGGGACGACCTCGCCGAGATCCGGACCCTCGCCGTCTCGCAGGAGCACCTCGGCCACGGTGTCGGCGGCGCGCTGCTCGAGACGCTGGCCCAGGACGCCGTCGAGCTCGGGGTAGAGCGGCTCTTCTGCCTGACCTTCGAGGTGGACTTCTTCACCCGGCACGGCTTCGCCGAGATCGAGGGCCAGGCCGTCGACCCCGACGTCTACGTCGAGCTGCTGCGCTCCTACGACGAGGGCGTGGCCGAGTTCCTCGACCTCGAGCGGGTCAAGCCCAACACCCTCGGCAACACCCGGATGCTCCGCCAGCTCTGAGCGACCCGGGCGAAGGGAGGGAAGCCCTCACCTCGGCAGGGTGTAGCCGCCCTCGACGGGCTCGACGAGCCCGTCGTCGACGAGGGTGGCGAGGCAGCGCTCGACCTTCGCCGGGTCGTCGGGCCAGGTGGTGGCCAGGTCCCGACGGGGGAGCGGGTCGGCGCTCTCGCGCAGCAGCTGCACGATGCGCCCGCGGACCTGTCGGTCGGTGCCGTGCCAGGCCTGACCGCGACGGGGTGGTCCGTCGTGAGCCGGCCGCCCGGCGACCTGCCAGGCGCACAGGTGACTCACCGGGCAGTCGTCGCAGCGGGGCGCGCGGGCGGTGCACACGAGGGCGCCGAGCTCCATCGACGCGGCATTCCACCGGTTGGCCTCGTCGCGGTCGTCCGGCATGGAGGCCTCGGCCAGACGCATCTCGGCGGCGGTGAGGGCGGGGGCGGCGTGCTCGGTGCCGGTCACCGTCCGCGCGAGCACCCGACGGACATTGGTGTCGACGACCGTGCGTGGGTCGCCGAAGGCGAAGGAGGCGACGGCGGCCGCGGTGTACGGCCCGACCCCGGGCAGGGCAAGGAGGTCGTCGTGGTCGCGGGGGACCTGGCCGGCGTGCCGCTCGACCATGACGCCGGCGGACTCCCACAGCCGCAGTGCGCGGCGCGGGTAGCCAAGGCGGTCCCACATGCGCACCGCCTCCCCGGGTGAGTCGGCGGCGAGGTCTGCAGGGGTGGGCCATCGCTCCAGCCAGCGCTCCCACACCGGCAGCACCCGGGCGACGGGCG
This sequence comes from Janibacter hoylei PVAS-1, assembly GCF_004025845.1. Classification (NCBI taxonomy): domain Bacteria; kingdom Bacillati; phylum Actinomycetota; class Actinomycetes; order Micrococcales; family Intrasporangiaceae; genus Janibacter; species Janibacter hoylei. The sequence continues at coordinate 221,421 of NZ_PIPF01000003.1, read as the reverse complement.
TCTGCTGCGACATGACCTCCGAGAGGTAGACGCCCCAGGGGGAGCAGCCGGGGTCGCGCCAGGGCAGGTCGCGTCCGTGGCGGTCGTACCAGTCGAGCACGGCCGAGCGCAGCAGCGCGCTGGCTGCCCCGGTCTCGGGGGCGGGGCGGGTCACGGGAGGTCGATCTCTGCGAACTTCGGGCGGTAGAGCTCGGGGTGGGTGTAGAAGGGGCCGTGCGTCGTCGGTGCCTCGCTCCACGAGACGAGGAGCCGATCGGAGTCGATCTCGACATCGGGGTGGGCCAGTGGCGCGTAGCGCCGGATCTTGCCGTCGTTGGCGAGGGGCCGGACCCGGTGCTTGGTGTACGGGCCGGTGACCGAGGGGGCCTTCCAGACGCTCAACCAGACGCCATGGTAGTCGCCCTCCTTGCTGATGGCGTACCAGCTGCCGTCACGCTCGATGACGCTGAGCACGTGCGAGACACCGCTGGAGCTCCCGATGAGCTGCGCGGCCTCGCTCTGGGCGGCCCCGGGGTCACCCTCGACCCAGCTGCTGCCGTCCCAGTACTCCCACTCGTCGAGGCTGCCGAGCTCCTCGGGCCTGGTCCGCGCCACGTGCAGGGCCCACCCGGCCGTCGACTTGTCGGCATTGCTCGACGTGCCGAAGACGTAGGTCCACGGGCCGTCGTCCCACATCGCGGCGCCCCAGGTCGGCACCCGCGGGTCGGAGGTGCGCTCCCCGAGGGGCTCGTGGGAGACGAGGCGGGGCATCCGGCCGGTGGGCACCTCGAAGGTCGCGAGGTTGGACCCGCTCGTCTCGAAGGAGTCGGTGCCGCGCACGCTGACGGTGGCGGTGATGACCTCGACGACCGTGCCGCCCTCGACGGCGCGGGCGCGCATCGACATCGGCCAGTAGCCCTGCTTGCCGTCGCTCGGGATCGCGGGCCCGTCGTGCTCGGTCGGCATCGGCCGCACGCAGTCCCCGTTGGAGATGAGCACGGAGTTGCGGACCATGAAGGGCCGGATCCCGTCGGCGCGGATCGTGTCGCCGTAGGTGTACATCCGGCGGCCGTCGGCCAGCTCGATCGAGGCCCCGTGGTCGGCCCCCTCGAGCCGCGGCTGCCGGTCGAGCTCACCCATGAGGTCGTCCATGCCCGCGGCATCGCGCGGAGTCGGCCCCGAGCAGGCAAACCCGACCTCCGTGCCCGCGGTGCGCAGCGGCTCACCCTCCGGCGTCGGACCCAGCTCGACGAAGCCGGCAGGTCCGGCCACCGCAGCGTCCACCTCGGCGGTGTGGGTCCACCCGAACCAGGCGCCGGCAACGACCAGCCCACCGGCCAGCCACGACACCAGGAAGCGGGCCATCGTCACACGTAGCGCTCGAGGATCGAGCTCTCGGCCAGTCGCGAGAGGCCCTCGCGCACGGTCCGGGCCCGCAGGTCACCGACCCCGTCGACGGCCATGAGGTCGTCGATGCCGGCGGCGAGCAGCCGCTGCAGCGACCCGAAGTGGTCGACGAGGCGCTCGACGATGGCTCCGGGCAGCCGGGGGATCTTGCCGAGGATGCGCAGCCCGCGCGGGCTGACCGATGCGTCGAGGGACTCGCCGACGATCGGGAAGCCGAGCGTCTTGGCGACGTGCCCGAGGTCGAGCAGCTCGGTGGCGTCGAGGCCGGAGAGGTTGGTGAGCACCTCGTCGCTGGAGCCGACGGCGCCGTCAGGGTCGAGGTAGTCGAGGATCACGGCGTTGAGGTCGTCGTCCAGACCGGCCGTCAGCTCCTCGAGCTGGAGGGTGAGCAGCCGGCCGTCGACACCGAGCTCGAGGACGTACTCGGCGATCTCCGAGTGGATCCGACGCACCATCTCCAGACGCTGGAGCACCACGGCGACGTCGCGCACGGTGACGAGGTCCTCGATCTCCAGGGCCGACAGGGTGCCGGTCACCTCGTTGAGCCGGTTGGTGTAGCGCTCGAGCGTCTGCATCGCCTGGTTGGCCTGGGAGATCAGCTCGGTCGTCGTGCGCAGCACGTGCCGTCGGCCGCCGACGTAGAGGGCGATGATGTGCATCGACTGGCTGACGGAGACGACCGGATGACCGGTCTGCCGGGCCACCCGCTCGGCGGTGCGGTGCCGGGTGCCGCTCTCGAGGGTCTCGATCGAGGGGTCGGGCACGAGCTGGACGGCGGCCTTGAGGATGCGCGAGACGCTGGAGTCGACGACGACCGCGCCGTCCATCTTCGCCAGCTCGCGCAGGCGGGTCGCGGAGAACTCGATGTTGACGTCGAAGCCGCCGGTGCACAGGGACTCGACGAGCTTGTCGTGGCCGAGCACGACGAGCGCGCCCGTGTTGCCGCGGAGGATGCGCTCCAGCCCGTCGCGCAGGACGGACCCTGGCGCTACCGCGGCAAGGGTTGATCGGAAGAGCTCGTCGTCGTGGTCGGGCACGGGCCGAGTCTAGGGTGTCGGGCTGGTCACGAGGTGGGGCCGGGGGCGACGGCGCCGCGCCTGCGCGATCGCCGACGCGACGTCGACGACCTCGACGACGTCCATCCCGGGCGGCGCGGAGGAGTCGTCGAGCGCTCCCTTCGGCACCAGGGCGGTGCGGAAGCCGAGACGGGCGGCCTCGGCCAGGCGGCGCCCAACGCCGACCGCCGGCCGCACCTCGCCGCTCAGGCCGACCTCGCCGAGGGCCAGCAGGTCGTGGGCGATCGGCTCGTCGAGGACGGCGCTCGCGATCGCGACGGCGACGGCAAGGTCGCTCGACGGCTCCGTGATGCGGACCCCGCCGATGCTCGAGACGTAGGTGTCCTGGTTGCCGATCGGGGCGCCCGCGCGCTTGTCGAGCACCGCGATGATCATCGCGAGCCGACCGCTGTCCAGGCCGACGTTGGCCCGCCGGGGCGTGGGGATCTGCGAGGGGCTCACGAGGGACTGGACCTCGACGACGAGTGGGCGACGCCCTTCGAGCGTCACGGTCGCGCACGTGCCCGGCACGTTGATGTGGCGGCTGGAGAGGAAGAGGCCGCTCGGGTCGCTCAGCCCGACGATGCCGCCCTCGGTGAGGTCGAAGCACCCGACCTCGTCGGTCGGGCCGAAGCGGTTCTTCACCGCCCGCACCAGACGCAGTCGCGAATGCCGGTCGCCGTCGAACTGCACGACGACGTCGACGAGGTGCTCGAGGACACGCGGTCCGGCGATCGAGCCGTCCTTGGTGACGTGCCCGACGAGGAGCATGGCGAAGCCGCCCTCCTTGGCGGCCTGGATGAGCGAGCCGGCCACCTCACGGACCTGGCCGACATTGCCCGCGGCACCGTCGACCTCGGTCGAGGCGATCGTCTGGACGGAGTCGACGACGACGAGGTCGGGGCGCACTTGCTCGATCTGCGCGAGCACCGTCGCCAGGTCGGTCTCGGAGGCGAGGTAGAGCCCGTCGGTGACGGCGTCGATGCGCTCGGCGCGGCCGCGCACCTGCGCCGCCGACTCCTCGCCGCTGATGTAGAGGACCCGCCCCCGGTCCCCGACACGGGCGGCCACGTCGAGGAGCAGGGTCGACTTGCCGATGCCGGGCTCGCCGGCGACGAGGACGACCGAGCCGGGCACGAGACCGCCACCGAGCACCCGGTCGAACTCACCGACGCCGGTGCTGCGGTGGCTCGCCTGCGCCGCGTCGACCTCGCGGATCGGGACGGCCGGTCGCTGGACGCGCGCGGCGGCCAGTGTGCGGGTCGTCGGGCCGCCGACCTCGTCGACGCTGCCCCACGCCTGGCACTCGCCGCACCGCCCGACCCACTTGACCGTGGTCCACCCACACTCGCTGCAGCGGTAGGTCGGTCCGCCCTTCTTGGAAGCCATGGGAGAGAACCTATGCGCAGTGGCCGACAGCCTCAGAGCTCGGCGAGCATCTTGCCCGGGTTGAGGATGCCCAGCGGGTCGAGCGCCGCCTTGACCGCCAGGTGCGCCCGCCGGGAGCCCTCGTCCAGCTCGCGGGCCAGCCAGCGGCGCTTGAGGTGGCCGACACCGTGCTCACCGGTGATCGTGCCCCCGAGCTCGAGACCGACCTCCATGATCGCGTCGAAGGCGGCGTCGGCGCGCGCGACGCTGTCGGGGTCGCTCGTGTCGAAGAAGACCGACGGGTGCGTGTTGCCGTCGCCGGCGTGCGCGACGACCGCGATCATCAGGCCCGACTCCTGCCGGATCGTCTCGAGCCGGTCGTAGAACTCCGGCAGCCGGGTGCGGGGCAGGCAGACGTCGTCGAGGAGCTGCCCGCCGCCGTGCGCCTGCGCCCACCGCTCGAAGGAGGGCTGGGCCATCCGCCGCATCGCGACGAGCGCGGCGCTGTCGGCGGGGTCGTCGGAGACGGCGACGTCGAGCGCCCCGTGCGCCTGCGCGAAGCGCCCCAGCGCCTCGACCTCCGCCTGCGCGGCCTCGAGGCTGCCGCTACCGTCGGACTGCACGAGCAGCATCGCCCCGGCGCCCGTGCCGACGTCGCCGTAGCCGCACTCGGCGAGGACTTGCAGGGTCGCCCGGTCCATCGACTCGACGAGGCTGGGCTGCGCCCCCGACGCCATGAGGTCGGCGACCGTCGCTGCGGCGGAGCGTATGTCGGCGAAGGTCGCCACCGCGGTGAGCGGCTCCGGCAGCGTGGGCACGAGCCGCAGCGTCACCTCGACGACGACCCCGAGCGTGCCCTCCGACCCGACGAAGAGGCTGCGCAGGTCGAGGCCGGCGACCCCCTTCGCCGTCGTCGTCCCGAGGGTCGTGAGGGTGCCGTCGGCAAGGACGACGCGCAGCCGCCGCACGTAGTCGCGGGTCACGCCGTAGCGCACGCAGCACAGCCCGCCGGCATTGGTCGCGACGTTGCCGCCGATCGACGAGATGGCGACCGACCCAGGGTCCGGCGGGTAGGACAGGCCGTGCGGTGCGAGCGCGTCCTTGAGATCCTGGTTGATGATCCCCGGCTCGACGGTCACGGTGCGCTCGGCGGCGTCGACCTCGAGCACCCGGTCCATGCGCTCCAGCGAGAGCAGGAGGCAGCCGGGCACGGCATTGGCCCCTCCGGACAGCCCGGTCCGGGCACCCTGCGGCACCACGGGCACGCGGTGCCGCGTCGCGAAGCGCATCGTCGCCTGCACGTCGGCGACCGTGCGTGCCCGCACGAGGGCGATCGCGCCGTCGGCGGGGCAGAAGAGCGCCTGGTCCGCGGAGTAGGACCGCACGACGTCGGCGTCGGTGACGAGCACGCCGTCGCCGAGCTCGTCGGCCAGCTCCGTGAGGTCGAAGGGAGCCACCGTCACCGCTCCTGCGCCGCCAGCGTGGCCGGGTGGACGAGCAGCGGCAGCAGGGTCCGGCCGGCGGGCGAAGGGCGGGACCCTCCCCTCGTCGTCGTGGCGGCCGCGACCAGCGCGAGGTGGGCCTCGCAGCGTGTCGCCAGCTCGTCGTAGCCGGCCTGCCCCATGAGCTCGACGAGCCCGGCGCGCTCGCTGACGTAGACCGGGTCGGGGGCGACGTGGGCGTCGGGGCTGCCGGAGCAGTACCAGTCGAGCTCGTGCCCGCCCGGCCCCCACCCGCGGCGGTCGTACTCGCCGATGCTCACCTCGAGGTAGCTGCTCTCGTCCGGCAGCTCGACGGTGCGGTAGGTGCGCCGGATCGGCAGCTGCCAGCACACGTCCGGCTTGACGGTGTGCGGCTCGACGCCGGTGAGCATCGCGTGCTGGTGCAGCGCGCAGCCGGCGCCGGCGGGGAAGCCGGGGCGGTTCAAGAAGATGCAGGCCCCGTCGACGACCTTGGTCTTGAGGTCGCCGTCCTCCTTCTCCGTCCACGCGGAGCGGCGCGTCGAGCCCGGGTGCAGCTCCCACTCGTCCTCGCCGAGCTCGTCGACGATCGCCTTGACCCGGGTCAGGTCGTCCTTGTCGGTGAAGTGCGCACCGAGCACGCAGCACCCGTAGTCCGGCTTGTCGGCGTCGATGCCGTGGCAGCCGGACCCGAAGACGCAGGTCCACGACGACGTGAGCCAGGTGAGGTCGCAGCGGAAGCGCTGCCCGTCGTCGGCCGGGTCGTCGAACTCGACCCACGTGCGGGCGGTCCGCAGGTCCGTCTCCTCCGGGTGGGTCGGGGTCTCGTCGCTCACGGGCGTCACCCTATGCGGCGTCCTGTCTGGCAGGTGGTCCGCGTGCGTCTACTGTTGCCCCGTGCGCCTTGGTGTCATCGACGTCGGTTCCAACACCGTCCACCTGCTCATCGTCGACGCCCACCACGGTGCGGCGCCGATCCCCGCGACCTCTCACAAGATCCTGCTCCGGCTCTCGGAGCACGTCGACGACGAGGGCTGCATCGACGACGCGGGGGCGGCCGACCTCTCCCGCTTCGTCGCCGAGTGCCTCGAGGTCGCCGAGGACCACGGGGCCGAGGAGATCCTCGCCTTCGCGACGAGCGCCGTCCGCGAGGCGCCCAACGGCGAGCAGGTGCTCACCCGGGTGCGCGAGGAGACCGGAGTCGACCTGCGGGTGCTGAGCGGCGAGGACGAGGCCCGCCTGACCTTCCTCGCGGCACGCCGCTGGGCCGGGTGGTCCGCGGGCAAGCTGCTCGTCATCGACATCGGTGGTGGCTCGCTCGAGCTGACCCTCGGTGACGACGAGGACCCCGACATCGCGAAGTCCCTGCTCCTCGGGGCCGGTCGCACCACGCGCGAGCTGCTCCCAGCGGACCCTCCGAGCGCCCAGCAGATCAAGGAGGCGCGGCGCTACGTGCGCGCGACCCTCGCCAAGGAGATCCGCCCCTACGCCAAGGCGAGCGCCCCCGACACCGTGCTCGGCACGAGCAAGACGATGCGCTCGCTGGCTCGCCTGGCCGGTGCCGCGCCGAGCGCCGACGGGCCCTACGTCACCCGGCGCCTGCGTCTGGCCGACGTCACCGCGACGATCGCGCGCATCACCCCGATGACCGCCCGCGAGCGGGTCGAACTACCCGGGGTGTCGGCATCGCGGTCGCACCAGATCCTCGCCGGCGGCATCGTCGCCGAGGCCGCCATGGACCTGCTCGGGGTCGAGGAGCTGACGATCTGCCCGTGGGCGCTGCGCGAGGGAGTGCTGCTGCGCTACCTCGACCTCATGTCCTGACGCCCGCTGACCGGGGTCGTCCCACCGGCGAGGTCTACGCTCGACGGCATGCCTGATCACGCGCGCCCGATCCCGGTGGGGCTGTCCACGGCGTCGGTCTACCCCGAAGGCGCCGCGGCGGCCTTCGAGACCGCGGCCCGGCTCGGCTACGACGGGGTCGAGGTCATGGTCTGGTCGGACCCCGTCTCGCAGAATGCGGGCGCCCTGCTAGCGCTCGCCGAGCACCACGGGGTCGACATCGTCTCGATCCACGCGCCGACGCTGCTGCTCACCCAGCGGGTCATGAGCGCCGACCCCTGGGGCAAGGTCGACGCGTCGATCGAGCTGGCGCAGGAGGTCGGGGCGCCGACCGTCGTGCTCCACCCACCCTTCCGGTGGCAGAAGGAGTACGCCCGCACCTTCGCCGACGGGGTGGCCGAGCGGGAGGACGACACCGGCATCGTCCTGGCGGTGGAAAACATGTTCCCGTGGGCGGCCGGTGGCCGGCAGGTGCAGGCCTACCTGCCGCACTGGGACCCGGTGCCCCAGCCCTACGACCACGTGACGGTCGACCTGTCGCACACCGCGACCGCGCGCAGCGACGCCATGCAGATGGTCCTCGACCTCGACGAGCGGCTCGCGCACATCCACCTCGCGGACGGGCTGTTGACGACCCTCAAGGACGACCACCTCGTCCCGGGTCGCGGCACCCAGCCCTGCGCGGAGGTGCTGCAGCACGTCGCGACGAGCGGTTTCGCCGGGGCGGTGGTCCTCGAGGTCGGCACCCGCAAGCGACCCAAGGAGCGTGAGGAGGACCTGCGCGAGTCCCTCGACTTCGCCCGCCGGCACCTCGGGCAGCTCGCGGCCGAGCCGAGCGGCACCTCGGCCGGATCGGCGTGATGTCGGCCCCCGGCCGCCGTCGCCGGCCAGCCCGAGCCCGGCGCCGACCTCGTCACCCCGCTGCTCGTCATCGCCGGCTGGATCGTCGTGGCCCTCGCCCTCGTCAGCCTCACCCTGCGCCGCCGGACCGGGTGAGCGCAGGACCGTAGGCTGACGGGCGTGAGACGACTGCTCTTCATCGCCAATGCCTCTGCGGGCAGCTCCGACCGTGAGGCCCAGGAGGCCGCGCTGGCGGTGCTGCGTGAGGGCGGCGACGTCGAGGTCGTCGAGACCGAGTCGATCGACGAGCTCACCGACGCCATCGCCCGGCGTGACGGCCGCGAGGTCGTCATCGCCGGGGGAGACGGGTCGCTCCACGCCTTTGTCACCGCGCTCTGCCGCACCGGCGACCTCGGCGAGGACCCGCCGACGGTCGGCCTGCTGCCGATGGGGACCGGCAACGACTTCGCCCGTGCCACGGGGCTGCCCAAGGACCCCGCCGAGGCGGCACGCATCGTCCTGGCCAGTCCGGTGCGCCCCGTCGACGTGCTCATCGACGACGACGACAACCTCGTGGCCAATGCCGTGCACATCGGCGTGGGCGAGGAGGCCGGCCGCATCGCGGCGCCGTGGAAGGAGCGCCTGGGCAAGGTGCACCTGGGGATCCTCGGCTACGCCATCGGCGGCATCTCGGCAGGACTCGGGCAGCAGGGGCGGCACCTCGAGGTCGTCACCGACGGCGAGGTCGTCGCTGACGGCAGCCGTCGCGTGCTGCAGGTCGCGGCGACCATCGGGACGAGCGTCGGCGGCGGCTCGACGATCGCACCGGACGCGCGGCCGGGCGACGGCCGGGCCGAGGTCGTCGTCTCCTTCGCCGTCGCCCCGCTGCGTCGACTGCGCTACGCCCTGCACCTGAGCCGCGGGACCCACACCGAGCTCGACGACGTCGTGACCCGTCGGGCCGGGACCGTCACCGTCCGCGGGGCCAACCACGCCTTCGCCGCCAACGCCGACGGCGAGGAGCTCGAGCCGGCCCGGGAGCGGACCTGGCGGGTCGTCCCCGGCGCCTACCGTCTGCACACCCCGGAGGAGACGACGTGAGTGCCCTTGACCCCGACCACCTGCGCACCCGCCTGCTCGACGCGCTCGTCGCCCCGGGAGCCCGGCAGCGCACCGAGCGCTCACGCATCGTGCAGGCCGCCCGGCGGCGCTTCGTCGCCGGCGACGGGATCGATGACGCCGTCGCCACCGCGGCGTGGCTGCGTCGGACCAACCGGCTGGCCGCGCTCCACCCCCTCCTGCCTGCCGCGACCGATGCCGCGGCCGTCGAGGCGACGATCAGCGAGGCGACCACGGCCATCGAGCGGGTCGCGCCCGTCACGGCCGGCGGCGACTACCACTCCGAGCTCTACCTCGCGCCCGAGCACCTCGGTCTCGGGCAGGACCCGGCCCGCGCCGAGGAGGCCCTGCGTCGGGTGTGCACAGTCGGCGACGAGCACCGCGTCGACGTCACCCTGCGCTCCGGTCCCGATCACGCGATGGACACCCTGCTCGACCTCGTCCAGCGGGTGCGGCTGGACCACCCCCGCCTCACGACCTCGCTCGTCGCCCGCCGCCACCGCTCCGAGGCCGACGCGGCGATGCTCGCCGCGACCGGTGCACGGGTGCGCCTCGTGCGCGGCGGCACCGGCAAGCCGCGGGCGTCGAGCTGGCAGGACCCGCACGAGGTCGACCTCGCCTTCGCTCGTTGCCTGGCGACCCTGCTGGGCAGCGGCGTCCACACCGTCGTCGCAACCCACGAGCCGGTGCTCCTCGACCTGGCCGACGGGCTCGCCGACCAGTCCGGTCGTGGTCCCGAGGGCCTGGAGTACCAGTTCTTCCTCGGCGCCGACCCCGACCTGCAGCTGCGCACCGCCGACGCCGGCCACCGGGTGCGCATCCTCGTGCCCTACGGTCCGATGTGGCTCGAGCACCTGCACGACCTGGCCCGCCGTCCTTCCGGGATCCGACGCCTCGTCGAGACCCTGACCGACCGCGGCTGACCCGCACCACCGACCCAGGAGGACCCCAGATGACCACCGCGATCTACGGAGTCGGCGCCATGGGCGGCGCCATCCTCGACGGGCTCACCACGGGGGGCGACGGCGAGGTCCTCGCCGTCGTGCGCACCCCGGAGCGCGCTGCCGAGCTGCGCGAGCGGTACGCCGACCGGCCCGGGGTCGAGGTCGTCGACGCCCTCGCGGCCGCCGCCCGCGCCGACGTCCACCTCGTCGTCGTCAAGCCCTACGCCGTGGCGGACCTGCTCGCGCAGGTGCGCGACTCCCTTCGTCCCGGCTCGGTCGTCGTCTCCCTCGCGCTGGGGGTCTCCCTCGCCGACCTGGCCGCCGCGCTGCCGGACGGCGTCGCCGCGGTCCGGGGCATGCCCAACACCCCGGCTCGTGTCGGCCAGGGGATGACTGTGCTCAGCCCCGCCGCAGACGTCACCGCCGAGCAGCTGCAGCTCGTGCGCGACGTGCTCGCGCCGACCGGCGCCACCCTCGTGCTGCCCGAGGCGCAGCAGGGTGCCGCCACGGCCCTCTCCGGGTCGGCTCCCGCGTACTTCTACCTCGTCGTCGAGGCGATGGTCGATGCCGGTGTCGCCCGGGGGCTGACCCGCGCCGACGCCCTCGCCCTCGCCGGTCAGGCGGCCCGAGGGGCGGGCGCGATGCTCGTCGAGACCGGTGAGGAGGCGGCGCTGCTGCGCGCCCAGGTCACCTCGCCGGGGGGCTCGACCGCTGCGGCGCTCGCCCGCCTCGAGGCCCACGGGGTGCGGCACGCGCTCGCCGACGCCGTCGCGGCCTGCGCCGAGCGTGCGGGCTGATGGTCGCCGACTGGTCGGTGCGCCGCCTGACCGCCGACGACTGGCAGCGCTACCGGGCCATGCGGCTGGCGATGCTCCTCGACGAGCCGGCGGCCTACGGCAGCAGCTTCGCCCGGGAGGTCGCGTACGACGAGCAGAGGTGGCGCGGGCTCTTCGGGCAGGCCATCTTCCTCGCCGAGGCCCGCGACGGGCTCCCGCTCGGCGCCGCGACGCTCCTGCGGCTCGACCCGGCCGACGTCCCCGAGATCGTCGCGATGTGGGTCGCCGGCCATGCTCGCGGTCGGGGGATCGCCGATGCGCTCGTCGAGGCCGCCGTGACCGAGGCGGCGGACGGCGGCGCGACGGAGGTGCGGCTGCACGTCATGCTCGACAACCCTCGCGCCGTCGCCTTCTACGAGCGGGCCGGGTTTGCCTTCGACGGAGCCCACGGAGATGCCCCGCGATGCGACCGGATGAGTCGTGATCTGCCTTCGATCGGGTGAACAATCCGTGACCCGGCAGGGCATTTCGCCGGCGGGGATGAGAGACTCGCGCCATGAGTGAGATCACCGTGCGCGCACTGACCGAGGACGAGTGGGAGACCTACCGCACCCTTCGGCTGGAAGCGTTGCAGGAATCTCCTGACGCCTTCGTCGCCGACCACGCCACCGAGGCCGCCGAGCCCGAGGACTTCTGGCGGGCCCGCATGGGTCGCAGTGACCGCCTCGTCGCCGAGGCCGACGGCGAGCAGGTCGGCGTCGTGAGCATCGGCTCCGCCGGCGAGACGAAGTCCGAGACCGCCGGCCAGCTCTTCGGCCTCTGGGTCCGCCCCGACTGGCGCGGCCGCAGCGTCGCCGCGAGCCTCGTGCGCGAGAGCGCCCGCATCGCGGAGGGCAAGGGCCTGGGCCAGCTGTACTACTGGGTCGGGGCCGACAACGGCCGCGCGGTCGCCTTCGCCTCGAGCTTCGGCTTCCGGCCCACCGACGACCGCCGCCCGATGCGCGTCGCCGGCGACGACTCCGGCCAGGAGGAAGAGGTCGCGCTCGTCCTCGCCCTCGGCGAGGACCGCGGCTGACGCTGCCTCCACGACCACCGGCGCCCCTCCTCCCCTTCGTCCGAAGGGAGGAGGGGCGCCGTCGTGCGGTCGGCCCGGCCTACGGGCGCGCGGCCATCCGCTCGATGAGGGTCGTCGGGCCGCTGACGATGATGAGGTCGCCGCTGCGCACCTTGGTGTCCGGGCGGGCGTACGTGAAGTCCTGGCCGGGGGACTTGACCCCGACGACGGTGACGCCGTACTTGCTGCGGATGGACGACTGCTCGAGCGTGAAGCCGATCGCCTCCTGCGGCGGGGTCATCTTGACGATCGCGAAGCCGTCGTCGAACTCGATGTAGTCCATGAGCCGGCTGCCGATGAGGTGGGCCAGCCGCTTGCCCGACTCGATCTCGGGGGAGAGGACGTGGTGCACGCCGATGCGGTTGAGGATGCGCGCGTGCTCGGGGCTGACCGCCTTGGCCCACACCTTCGGCGCCTCGCCGTCGATGACGTTGACCGCGGCGAGCACGCTGGCCTCGATCGACGAGCCGATCGCCAGGACCGTCGCCGAGAAGGTGTGCGGCTTGAGGTCCTCGATCGTCGTCACCGACGTCGCATCGCCCTGGACGATGCGACCCACGCGGCCCAGGTAGGTCTCCGCGAGGGAGGGGTCCAGCTCGAGAGCCGTCACCCGGTTGCCGAGTCGGTGCAGCTCAGTGGCCACGGCGCCGCCGAAGCGGCCGAGGCCGAGGACGAGGACGTCCTCGTTGTGCAGACGCATGCGCGGCACGTGGTCCTCCGATGTGTCGGGTGGTCGTGGCACCTGACCCTAGTCGGGGTAGCGTCGGGCGCATGACGACACAGGCGTGCGCCATCTGGGGTGAGGACTTCACGCGGTACGACTTCGGCCCCGGTCACCCGATGGCACCGGTGCGTCTGGACCTCACGGCTCGGCTGTGCCGCGAGCTCGGTGTCTTCGACCAGGTCGACGTCGTCGACGTCGCCCCCGCGACCGACGAGGTCCTCCACACGGTTCACGACCCCGAGTACGTCGCTGCCGTCCGCGCCATCTCGGAGGACCCGACGGTCGCCGACGGTCGGTGGGGTATCGGCACCGACGACGTCCCCGCCTTCGCCGGCATCCACGAGTCGAGCGCTCGCATCGTCTTAGGCTCGATCGAGGCGGCCCGGCGGGTGTGGACCGGCGAGGCCGAGCACGGGGTGAACTTCACCGGCGGCATGCACCACGCGATGCGCGACCGGGCCGCCGGATTTTGCGTCTACAACGACATCGCGGCCGCGATCGCCTGGCTGCTCGACCAGGGCGTCGAGCGCGTCGCCTACGTCGACGTCGACGTGCACCACGGCGACGGGGTGCAGGAGATCTTCTACGAGGACCCCCGCGTGCTCACCGTGTCGGTCCACGAGTCCGGCCGCACGCTCTTCCCGGGCACCGGCTGGCCGGGCGACACGGGTGGAGCGGGCGCCGAGGGCACCGCGGTCAACGTCGCCCTGCCGCCCGGGGTGACCGACGGGCCCTGGCTGCGCGCCATCACCGCCGTGGCCGCCCCGGTCGTACGGGCCTTCCGGCCCCAGATCCTCGTGACCCAGCACGGCTGCGACACCCACCGGGAGGACCCGCTGGCGCACATGGCGATCTCGCTCGACGCCCAGCGCCAGGCGGCGGTCGACATGCACCGGCTCGCGCACGAGGTGTGCGACGGACGGTGGGTGGCCGTCGGCGGCGGCGGCTATGACGTCGCCGGCGCGGTCCCACGGGCGTGGACGCACCTCACGGCCATCGCCGCCCACCACCCCGTACCGGCAGCCACGGAGATCCCCATGGCCTGGCGCGAGCACGTCGAGCTCGTCTCCGGGCAGCTCGGGCCGGAGCGGATGGGCGATCTCGACGACAAGGACCTGCCGATCTGGGTCCAGCCGTGGGCGATGGGCTACAACCCGCACAGCGGCGTCGACCGGGCGATCATGGCGGCGCGTGAGGCGGTCTTCCCCCTCCACGGGCTCGACGTCTGGTACGAGTGAGCGCGATTTTTGCCCGACCTGCGGCGTGTCGGGTGGACGTGCGAGCAAAACCTGCCCCGCTCGTCTTCACAGTCGTCACATCTGCCCCTATGGTTATCCCCTGCGGGGCATGTCCAGGCTCGCCGGCACCGGTCGGCGGCACTGCCTTGCGGATGCAGAGGTGATCATGTCCAACGACCGACTGGGTGAGGTGCGTTTCCTCACCGTGGCCGAGGTCGCGTCGATCATGCGGGTGTCGAAGATGACGGTCTACCGCATGGTCCACAACGGCGACCTGCCGGCCGTGCGCGTCGGCCGCAGCTTCCGCGTCCCCGAGGACGCGGTCAACACCTACCTCGAGACCTCCTTCGTCGAGACCGCCTGACGGGTGGCGTGAGGGCCCTCGTCCGCCCCACTCGCGAGAGCGGATAGACTCGGTCCTCTGACTCGTACCCGGTGGGGCCTGCGGCCGCAGGATCGGCATCGCTCGAGGCACCACCGCAAACACTGATCACGACACGAAGGACATCCGCATGGGTTCTGTCATCAAGAAGCGTCGCAAGCGCATGGCGAAGAAGAAGCACCGCAAGCTGCTGCGCAAGACGCGCCACCAGCGTCGCAACAAGAAGTGACCACACGAAGGGGCCCGCACCCGGGGGACCGGGGCGGCCCCCTTCGTCGTGCCCGCGGGTGATCCCGGTCTCTCCTCGCCCAGGACGGGGCAGCGCAGGCCCCATGCGCGGCGGTGCGTGACTAGGCTGCAGCCGACCGTCCCTCGCACGTCCCAACCGCAGGAAGGGGTTCTGGTGCCCGAGACCGTCCTCGTGGCCGGCGTCTCCCGCCACCTCGGTGAAGCGTTCGCCCGCCGACTCAGCCGCGACGAGTCCGTCGGCCGCATCATCGGCGTCGACGTCGTCCCCCCGCGCCACGGCATCGGCCGGGCAGAGTTCATGCGGGCCGACATCCGCAGCCCCCTCATCAGCAGGATCATCTCCGGCAACGACGTCGACACCGTCGTGCACATGGGCGTCATCGCCACCCCCCGCGCCGGCGGTGGGCGGGCGACGCAGAAGGAGATCAACGTCATCGGGACGATGCAGCTCCTGGCGGCCTGCCAGCGGGCTGAGTCGGTGACCAAGCTCATCGTGAAGTCCACCGCGGGCGTCTACGGCTCGAGCCCCCGCGACCCGGCGATGTTCACCGAGGACATGTCCGCCAAGCGGATGCCCGGCTCCGGCTGGGCCCGGGACAGCGTCGAGGTCGAGGGCTACGTGCGCGGGCTCTCCCGCCGCCGCGAGGACATCGAGATCACGACGTTGCGCTTCGCCAACGTCATCGGTCCGCGGATCCGCACCGCCTTCACCGACCACTTCAGCCTGCCGGTCATCCCGATCCCCTTCGGCTTCGACGCGCGGCTCCAGTTCGTCCACGAGGACGACTGCGTCGCGGCGATCGCCCGGGCGGTCAGCCTGCCGGGCCTGGGCGCGGTCAACGTCGCCGGTGACGGCATCATCACCGTGAGCCAGGCGGCCAACATCGCCGGTCGCCCCTACGTGCTCGTCCCCCGCATGGCGACGGGCAGCATCACCGACCTGGCCAAGCGATTCGGTCTCATGGACATCGGCTCCGACCAGGTCGACCTGCTGAGCTTCGGCCGCGGGCTCGACACCCGGCGCATGCGTGAGGACCTCGGCTTCGAGCCGGCCTACACCACCCGTGCCGCCTACGAGGACTTCGCCCGTGCGACGAAGGGGAGGGTTCTGGACCGGCTCCCCTTCGCCCAACCCGGCTGGACGGCCGTGCAGGCCGCCGAGGCCGCGATGCGGGCCGTGACGCCCACCCCGGAGAGTGAGAAGTGATGGCCGAGAGCACCCCCGCAGCCCGTCGTGGGACCACGGCGAAGAAGGCCACCGCGAAGAAGGCCACCGCGAAGAAGGCCTCCACCAGCAAGGCCACGGCGAAGAAGTCCACGGCGACGAGGGTCGCGGCCAAGAAGACCGCGGCCGGGAAGGCCGTGGCCACGACGCCGACGAAGAAGTCCACGGCCGCGAAGAAGGCCGCGCCGGAGAAGAAGACCCCCGCGAAGAAGTCTGCCGCCGCTCGCCCGAGCACCGTCTCGGCGGCGGCCGACCGCGCCGGCGGCGAGCGCGCCCGCCGCCGCAGCACCCCGCTGCTCACCGGGCCGTCCGCTGCGGTGCCGGGTGCCGAGACGCCCCGGACCCGCGCGGCGAAGCCGGCCTCCCGGTCGACGGCTCGACCGACGACACCGCGCAAGCCGACGCTCACCGTCGTGCCCGGCCCCGACGGCGCGCCGCCCGCGGCGAAGCGGACGTCGCCCCCTTCGGGCACCCGGAGCGCCGCGCGACGTCGCACCGCCCGCACGACGACGCCGACCCGACCGGCCGCGTCGACCCGCACCACGCACGCGTCGGAGCAGCCCGCAGCCACCCCCGACAGCGGGCAGGCCCTCGTGCCGGGCCTGGCCGAGCTGCTGTCGGTGCTGCTGTCGGCGGGGCAGATGACCTCCCGCACGCTGGGCCACGCCGCGGGTGCGGCCGCCGGCGAAGGATGGGAGCGCCGTTTCAGCGAGACGCTGCAGTTCCTCCAGCGCCGGGTCAAGGGCGATTACGCGGTCGACGACTTCGGCTTCGACCGTGACTTCACGCTGCACACCGTCTTCCCCGTGCTGCGGCTGCTCAAGGACAAGTGGTTCCGCGTCGAGGTGCGGGGGATCGACAACATCCCGGCCGACGGCGGGGCACTGCTCGTCTCCAACCACTCCGGCACGGTGGCCATCGACTCGGTCATCACCCAGCTGGCGATCCACGACGCGCACCCGCAGGGACGCTTCCTGCGCATGCTCGGCGCCGACCTCGTCTTCCAGCTGCCCGTCGTCGGTGACGTCGCCCGCAAGACCGGCGCCACCCTGGCCTCCAACGCCGACGCCGAGCGTCTGCTGCGCGGGGGCGAGCTCGTCGGCGTGTGGCCGGAGGGCTTCAAGGGCGTGGGCAAGCCCTTCCGCGAGCGCTACAAGCTCCAGCGCTTCGGCCGCGGAGGCTTCGTCTCGGCGGCCGTCAAGGCGGAGGTGCCGATCATCCCGTGCTCCGTCGTCGGGGCCGAGGAGGTCTACCCGATGATCGGCAACATGAAGACGGTCGCACGTCTCGTGGGTGCGCCCTACGCGCCGATCACGCCCTTCTTCCCGCTCCTCGGTCCGCTCGGTCTCATCCCGCTGCCGAGCAAGTGGATCATCGAGTTCGGCGAGCCGATCGACACCGCATCGCTCGGGCCCGCGGCCGCGGAGGACCCGATGCTCGTCTTCGAGGTCACCGACCAGGTGCGCGAGACGATCCAGCAGACGCTCTACTCCGTACTCGTGACCCGACGCTCGGTCTTCTTCTAGGGGCGCTGTGGTGCCCGCCCTGCCCGAAGCCCGCGTCGTCATGGTCGGCCGCGCCGGGTGCCACCTGTGCGACGAGGCGCGGGCGGTGATCCAGCGGGTCGTCGCCGAGACCGGCGACGACTTCGCCGAGGTCGACATCGACAGCCACGAGGACCTCGCGCGCTACACCGACGAGGTGCCCGTCACCTTCGTCGACGGCCGTCAGCACGACTACTGGCGTGTGGACGAAGGGCGGCTCCGCTCGGCCCTGCAGGGCTGAGACCGGGTCCTGTCCACCGGATCCGCGACTTTGTGCATTTGTTCACAAGAGCGTAATGTCGAGGTGTTCGGTCGTCAGGCGCCGCTCGCCCTTCGGCCGGGAGAGGAGCCGAGCCCAGCCGTGTCCGTCGATCAGGCAGCCAAGCGTGAGATCCCTGACGCGACGGTCGCCCGGCTCCCCGGGTACCTCCGGGCCCTCGGTCAGCTGACGGCTCAGGACGTCCTCTCGGTCTCCTCCGAGGAGCTCGCCCACAGTGCCGGGGTCAGCTCCGCCAAGCTGCGCAAGGACCTCAGCCACCTCGGCTCCTACGGCGTGCGCGGCGTGGGCTACGACGTGGCCCACCTGACCTACCAGATCTCGCGCGCCCTCGGCCTCACCCACGACTGGCCGGTGCTCATCGTGGGCATGGGCAACCTCGGTCGCGCGCTCGCCTCCTACGGCGGCTTCGCGACCAAGGGCTTCAAGGTCGTCGCCCTGCTCGACCGCGACCCGACGCTCGTGGGGCAGCAGCTCGACGACCTGCGCGTCCAGCCGATGACCGAGCTCGAGTCCCTCGTCACGCCGGGGGAGGCGTGCATCGGTGTCATCGCGACCCCCGCTGGCTCGGCGCAGGAGGTCGCGGACCGGCTCGTGGCCGCCGGCGTCAGCTCGATCCTCAACTTCGCCGCCACGGCGATCCAGGTGCCCGAGGGCGTCCACATGCGCAAGGTCGACCTGTCGACCGAGCTGCAGATCCTCGCCTTCCACGAGCAGCAGCGATCGGGCGGCATGACCGACGACCTCCTGGAAGGAGCCGGCTGATGAGTCTCCTTGCCTTCGGCCTCAACCACCGACGAGCCCCGATCTCCGTGCTCGAGCGCGCGGCGCTCGACGAGACGAGCCTGTCGTCGATCATCGCGGCGGCCACGGCCAGCCCCGACATCACCGAGCACCTCGTCGTCGCGACGTGCAACCGCACCGAGATCTACGCTGAGGTCAGTGCCTTCCACGGCGCCGTCGCGGACCTCACCGAGGCGCTCACCGCCTCGACGGGCATCACCCACGACGACCTCAAGAGCCACCTCGACCTGCACTATGGCGACGCCGCGGTCGCCCACGTCTTCAACGTCGCGGCCGGCCTCGACTCGATGGCCGTCGGCGAGTCCCAGATCCTCGGACAGCTGCGTGACGCGCTCGGCCGGGGGCAGGACGACGGCCACGTCGGCCCGCACCTCAACGCACTCGTGCAGCAGGCACTGCGCACGGGCAAGAGGGTGCACTCCGAGACCGGCATCGACGAGGTCTCGCGGTCGCTCGTCACGGCGGGCCTCGACGCCGCGGAGGAGCACGTGGGCGACCTCGCCGAGGCGCACGTGCTCGTCGTCGGGGCCGGTGCGATGAGCGCGCTGGCGGCGACCAGCTGTGTGCGGCGCGGTGTCCGCGAGCTCACGGTCGTCAACCGCACCCACGAGCGCGGCCTCGCGCTCGCCGACCGGCTCGGCGGCTCGGCCCGGCCGGCACACGAGCTGGCCGGTGCGCTCGCCGACGCCGACGTGGTCATCTCCTGCACGGGGTCGACCGGTCTGGCGGTCACCCTCTCCGACGCCGCCGACGCGCAGGTGGCGCGGGGCGGCGCGCGTCAGGCCTACATCGACCTCGCGCTGCCGCACGACGTCGCCCACCAGGTCGACGACCTGAGCGGTGTCACCCGCCTGGGCCTCGCCGAGCTCGGCGACCTGCTCGGTGCCGACGGCGCCGTCCCCGAGGTGGAGCAGGCCCGGGGCATCGTCGCCGAGGCCGTGACCCAGCACCTCGGCAAGCGGGCGGCGAGCATCGCCGCACCCACCGTGCGCGCGCTGCGCAGCGCTGCCCAGCAGGTCGTCGAGCGTGAGCTCGCCCGCCTCGAGCAGCGCACCCCGGGCATGTCCGCCGCCGACCGCGCCGAGGTCGACCGGGCCGTCCACCGCATCGTCGACAAGCTGCTGCACCAGCCGACCGTGCGTGCCAAGGAGCTGGCGATCGACGGCCGCTTCGGTGAGTACGAGGACGCCCTGCGCCAGCTCTTCGACCTCCATGCCGAAGGGAGCAGCCTGTGACCACCCTCCGTCTGGGCACCCGCCGCTCTGCCCTCGCCACGACCCAGTCCGGCCACGTCGCCGACGCGCTGCGTGCCGCCGGCCACGAGGTCGAGCTCGTCGAGATCGTCACCGAGGGCGACACCAACCGCGCCTCGTTGGCAAGCATGGGCGGCACCGGGGTCTTCGCCACCGCGCTGCGCGACGCCATGCGCGCCGGGGAGGTCGACCTCGCCGTGCACTCGCTCAAGGACCTGCCGACCGCGCCGGCCCCCGGGCTGACCGTCGCCGCGGTGCCGGCCCGCGTCGACCCGCGCGATGCGCTGTGCGCTCGCGACGGGCTGACACTCGGCGAGCTGGGCGAGGGGGCCCTCGTCGGCACCGGCTCGCCGCGCCGCCGGGCCCAGCTCGAGGCGCTCGGCCTCGGTCTGCGCTTCCGCGACATCCGGGGCAACCTCGGCACTCGACTCGCCATGGTCGGTCCCGGCGACGACGAGCTCGACGCCGTCGTGCTCGCGGCCGCGGGGTTGACCCGTCTCGGGATGCTCGACCGCGTCACCGAGGTGCTCGACCCGATCCAGATGCTGCCGGCCCCCGGGCAGGGCGCCCTGGCCGTCGAGTGCCGCGCGGACGACGCGGCGGTGCTCGCCGCCCTTCGTCCTCTGGACCACGCCGATACCCACGCAGCCGTGACCGCCGAGCGCGCGATCCTCGCGGAGCTCGAGGCGGGCTGCGCCGCGCCCATCGGGGCGCTCGCCGAGGTCGTCGACGACGAGGACGGACCGGTGATCTCGCTGCGCGCCGTCGTCGCCGCCACCGACGGCTCCGGAGACCTGCGCCGGTCGATCACCGGCCCCCTCGGGGAGGCGGAGGACCTCGGTCGCCGCCTCGCCCGCACCCTCGTCGCCGACGGCGCCACGGCGCTCGCCGACCTGCAAGCCACCCACCCACCGACCGCTTCGGAGCAGATCCAGTGACCCCCCAGCGCTCTGCCGCACCCTCCACCGCAGCCCCTCGACGCCCGGCGCGTGTCGCCTTCGTCGGCGCCGGTCCGGGTGATGCCTCACTGATGACCGTGGCCGCGGTCGACCTGCTCGCCCGGGCGGACGCGGTCATCACCGACCGGCTGACCAGTGCCGACGTCCTCGCGACCCTGACGGCCGACGACGTCGACGTCGTCGACGCGAGCCACGGGGAGCACGGGCAGCAGCTGACCCACGCCATGCGCGCCAAGCTCGTCGTCAAGACGGCCAAGGCGCACCGGGGTGGACTCGTCGTGCGGCTCATGGACGGCGACCCGGCGACCTTCAACGGCCTGGCCGAGGAGGCGCAGGCCCTGGTCAAGGCCGACATCGACTTCGACGTCGTGCCCGGCGTCTCCGCCGTGAGCGCCGTCCCCACCTACGCCGGCGTGCCGCTCACCGCACGCAGCACCGGCGCGGTCCACGTCGTCAGCCTGAGCAGCGGCAAGCGCGTCGACCTGTCCGCCTCCGTCGGTGACGACGTGACGCTCGTCCTGCTCGGCCTGCCCGAGCAGCTCGAGCCGGCCTTCGCCAGCCTGCTGTCCGCCGGTCGGGCCGGAGAGACCCCCGTGGCGGTGACCCGGGGCGGGACGACGACGCAGCAGACGACCCGTGAGACCACCCTGGCCGAGGCCGCAGAGGCCCTCGAGGGTCTGGAGGAGCCGACGCTCGCTGTCGTCGGGCCGACGGTGGCGATGCGCGAGACCCTCTCGTGGTTCGAGACCAAGCCGCTCTACGGGTGGAAGGTCCTCGTCCCGCGGACCAAGGACCAGGCCGGCCCGATGACCCGGCAGTTGCTCGCCCACGGTGCGACGAGCGAGGTCGTGCCGACGATCAGCGTCGAGCCGCCGCGCACGCCGCAGGCCGTCGAGCGCGCGGTCCGCGGCCTCGTCACCGGGCGTTACCAGTGGATCGGCTTCACCTCGGTCAACGCCGTCAAGGCGATCCGCGAGAAGTTCCAGGAGTTCGGCCTCGACGCCCGTGCCTTCTCCGGGCTGAAGATCGCTGCCGTCGGCGGGGTCACTGCCGACGCCCTGCGGGAGTGGGGCCTGGAGCCCGACCTCGTGCCGAGCGGCGAGCTGTCCGCGCGCGGGCTGCTCGAGGAGTGGCCGCCCTACGACGAGGTCCTCGACCCCATCGACCGGGTCTTCCTGCCGCGGGCCGACATCGCGACGGACACCCTCGTGGCCGGCCTGCAGGACATGGGGTGGCAGGTCGACGACGTCACCGCCTACCGCACCGTGCGCGCCACCCCTCCGCCGGCGCCCGTGCGCGACGCGATCAAGCAGGGCGCCTTCGACGCGGTCGTCTTCACCTCGTCCTCGACCGTGCGCAACCTCGTCGGCATCGCCGGCAAGCCGCACGCCTCGACGATCATCGCGTGCATCGGTCCGGCGACGGTCAAGACCGCCGAGGAGGCCGGCCTGCGCGTCGACGTCATGGCCGCCGAGGCGACGGGTGAGAGCCTCGTCGAGGCGCTGGCCGACCACGGTCGTGAACTCGCCGCCGCCGCCCTCGAGGCCGGCGAAGAGGTCACCCGACCCAGCGAGCGCCGCAAGAAGTCGACGAGCCGCCGCAAGGCGAAGGGATGAGCGGGGTCGGCGCCACCGGTCCGGTCGTGCGGCCGCGACGGCTGCGGGGGAGTGCCCCCCTTCGTCGGCTCGTCGCGCAGACGCGGCTGCACCCGGCCGACCTCGTCCTGCCGGTCTTCGTCCGCGAAGGGATCGAGGCCCCGGTCGAGATCTCGTCGATGCCGGGCGTGCGGCAGCACACCCTCGAGTCGCTCGTCGACGAGGCGCGCGCCTGCGTCGAGGCGGGCATCGGCGGGATCATGCTCTTCGGCGTGCCGGCGACCAAGGACGCACGCGGCTCCGGTGCGGACGACCCCCAGGGGATCCTCAACGTCGCCACCCGGGCCGTCGTCGACGCGGTCGGTGACCGACTCGTCGTCATGACCGACCTGTGCCTCGACGAGTTCACCGACCACGGGCACTGCGGCGTGCTGGCCACGAGCGCCGACGGGCGCAGCATCGTCGACAACGACGCGACGCTCGAGCGGTACGCGTCCATGGCGCTCGCCCAGGCCGAGGCCGGAGCCCACGTGCTCGGGCTGTCCGGGATGATGGACGGCCAGGTCGCCCACGTGCGCGCCGCGCTCGACGCAGCCGGGCACACCGACACGCTCGTGCTGGCCTACGCCGCGAAGTACACCTCCGCGCTCTACGGGCCCTTCCGCGAGGCGGTGCAGTCGTCGCTCAGCGGTGACCGGGCGACCTACCAGCAGGACCCGGCCAATGCGACGGAGGCGCTGCGCGAGATCGAGCTCGACCTCGCCGAGGGCGCCGACTTCATCATGGTCAAGCCTGCCCAACCCCACCTCGACGTCGTGGCGGCTGCCGCAGAGGTCTCGCCGGTGCCCGTCGCGGCCTACCAGATCTCGGGGGAGTACGCGCAGATCGTCGCCGCGGCCGAGCGGGGCTGGATCGACCGGGACGCGGCCGTGCTCGAGTCGCTCGTCCACATCAAGCGGGCCGGGGCCCAGATCGTGCTCACCTATTTCGCCCTCGAGATCGCGGGGCGGCTGTGAGCGACGGCCCGTGGCTCTCCGCGGGGGAGCAGCAGCACTGGCGTGCCTACCTGCGGGGGTCGCGGCTGCTCGAGCGCGCCCTCAGCGATGACCTCGCCCCCTTGGGCATCCAGCTGACCGAGTACGAGCTGCTGTCCATGCTCTCCGAGTCGCCCGGCCAGCGGATGCGGATGTCCCGGCTCGCCGACGACATCATCCAGTCCCGCTCACGGGTGACCCACACCGCCGCCCGGCTCGAGAAGCGCGGCTGGGTCGAGCGTTGCCGCTCCGTCGACGACGGGCGCGGCGTGGAGATCTCGCTCACCGACACCGGTCGTGAGGCCCTCGCCGAGCTGGCCCTGGCGCACGTCCAGTCCGTCCGGCGCCACCTCGTCGACGCACTGCCGCCCGAGCAGTTCGCGGCGCTCGGGGCGGCCATGGCGACGCTGCGTGACCAGATGGCCCCCCAGCACCACGAGATCGGTCTCGACGACTAGCCCACCCGCCCCCCTCCTGCGCATTTCCCTAGGGAAATTCTCCAAGGGGTGCGCATCTGCCTAGGGAAATTCTCTGGAGGGTGCGCATTTCCCTAGGGAAATGACCTGTGGGTGGGTGATTTCCCTAGGGAAATGCGCAAGGTGGCCTGGGGGTCGTACGTCCCCGTCGGGAGCGGGGCAGGCGGTTTGGGAGACTGGGCCCATGACGCTCTCCACCACCGGATCGCAGGCCCTCTTCGACCGCGCTCGCGAGGTGATCCCCGGTGGGGTCAACTCGCCGGTGCGGGCCTTCCGTGGTGTGGGCGGCGTCCCGCGCTTCATCGCCAGCGCCGAGGGCGCCTGGCTCACCGACGTCGACGGCAACCGCTACGTCGACCTCGTCTGCTCGTGGGGCCCGATGATCCTCGGTCACGCCCACCCCGAGGTGCTCGAGGCCGTCCGGTCCGCCGCGGCACACGGCTTCTCCTTCGGCACCCCCAGCGAAAACGAGGTGGCCCTCGCCGAGGAGATCGTCGCTCGCGTCGAGCCGGTCGAGCAGGTCCGCCTCGTCTCCTCCGGCACCGAGGCGACGATGTCCGCCCTTCGCCTGGCGCGCGGGGCGACCGGACGCTCGGTCGTCGTGAAGTTCGCCGGCTGCTACCACGGCCACGTCGACGCGCTGCTGGCCCAGGCCGGCTCCGGCGTCGCGACCTTCGCGCTGCCCGACTCCGCCGGTGTCCCGGCGTCCGCGGCCGGCGAGACGATCGTGCTGCCCTACAACGACCTCGCCGCGGTCGAGGAGCTCTTCGCCGCCCGTGGCAGCGAGATCGCTGCGGTCATCACCGAGGCATCGCCCGGCAACATGGGCGTCGTCCCGCCCGCGCCCGGCTTCACCCAGGGGCTGCGGTCGATCACCGCGGCGCACGGTGCGCTGCTCATCAGCGACGAGGTGATGACCGGCTTCCGCGCCAGCCGCTCCGGTTGGTACGGCCACGAGACCGGGCCTGCCGGTGCTCACCCGGGCGGTTACGAGGGCGGGGCCCCGGACCTCTTCACCTTCGGCAAAGTCATGGGCGGCGGCTTCCCGGCTGCGGCCTTCGGCGGCCGGGCCGACCTCATGGCGCACCTCGCGCCCGACGGGCCGGTGTACCAGGCAGGCACGCTCTCCGGGAACCCCGTGGCGACCGCCGCCGGGCTGGCCACCCTGCGAGGCTGCACGGAGGAGCTGTACCCGCGCCTCGAGGGCACTGCCCGCGCCATCGCCGACGCCGCCTCCGCCGCCCTCACGGCCGAGGGCGTCGCCCACACCGTGCAGTGGGCCGGATCGATGTTCTCGATCTTCTTCCGCGACGGCGCGGTGACCTCCTTCGCCGACGCACAGGCCCAGGACACCGCAGCCTACGGGCGCTTCTTCCACGCGATGCTCGAAGCCGGCGTGCACCTGCCCCCGAGCGCCTTCGAGGTGTGGTTCGTCTCCGACGCCATCGACGAGGACGCCCTGGAGACCATCCGCGCGGCCCTGCCGGCCGCTGCCAGGGCGGCTGCTGCCGGCTGAGCCCGGACGACCCTCGCTGAGCTGGGTTCCGGCCGGGAGATCGGGCCCGGCGCTGGGGAAAAGTCCGGACCACTCCTCGAGGACGTCGCCTGGAGCAGGGAGTCCGGACTTTTCCTTGATTCGCGCCGGACCCCACCTCCCGTCCGGCCCTGCCGTGGCCGCTACCGGCTGACGGGGACGGGGTGCGGGGAGGGGGCTGAGCGAATCAAGCCGAAGTCGAGCACGACAACCGGACCACGCGAGCACGCAGGATTTCGGCCCAGCGAAGCCTCCTTCCCGCGCTCCGTCCCCAACCCGGCCAGCCGGGGTCAGGTCAGGGGCGGGTGAGGTAGAGGGCGTAGGTGAGTGTGCGCCCTTCGCGCTCGACCTCGAGGAGGATCTCCTCGGTGGCGCCCAGGGGCTGCAGGGTCGTGAGGAGGTCGGGCTCGCGCTGGGCAGCCCAGATGGCGAGGGTGCCGCCGGGGGCGAGCTGGTCGACGGCGGAGCGGAGGGCATCGGGGGAGTAGATGCGCGCGTTGGCGTCGTGGACGAGGAAGCTCGGGCCGTTGTCGACGTCGAGCAGGACGAGGTCCCAGGGGCCGAAGGGAGTGGCCGCGCCCCGCAGCACCGGTGCGATGTCGCCGGCGTGGACCCGCACCCGAGGGTGCCGCGCGACGAGACCGAGCGTGGGGGCCAGCCCGAGACGGGCCCACTCGACGAGGTCGGGCTCGAGCTCGACGACGTCGACCTGCCGCACCCGCTTGTCCTTGAGCACCTGCCAGGTGGTGAAGCCCAGGCCGAGGCCGCCGACGAGCACGCGGTCGGGTGACGAGGTGCGGGCCAGCGACTCCTGGGCCATCGCGACCTCCGTCGAGGTGTCGACGCTGTCCATGGCGAAGACGCCGGCGACGACCAGCTCGTGCACGACACCGTCGCCGGTCTCGCGCTCGCGCAGGGCGATCTCGCCGCGCGGGGTGGTCGCGGAGACGAGGGTGTGCGGCGGCGTGGGCTCCAAAGGTGATCATCCTTCTCCGGGATTCCGGCGATTTTTGCGACATCTGTGTTGTCTATTACGTCACGGTAACCGGGCCAATGTCACACCGTGGCGGGGCGGACCGGTGACGTGTGCCCGCTCACAAAGCGGTACCTTGACCCCGTGGCTACTACGACCCTCCCCGCGAAGAAGAAGGGGGTGGCGTCGTCCTCCATCGGGCTGAAAATGCTCATGGCTGGCTCCGGCGTCATCTTCATCCTGTATGTGCTCCTGCACATGTACGGCAACCTCAAGGCCCTCGCCGGCCAGGATGCCTTCGACACCTACGCGCACCACCTGCGCACCTTCGGGGAGCCGATGCTCCCGTACGGGGGTCTGCTGTGGATTGTGCGCATCGTCCTGATCCTCGCGCTCGTGGCCCACGTCTACGCCGCCCTGACGCTCATCGCGCGCAACAACGCCGCGCGTCCGGTGAAGTACCAGGTGAAGAAGAACCTGGGGTCCACCCTCGCCTCGCGCACGATGCGCTGGGGCGGGCTGGCCCTCTTCGCCTTCGTCATCTTCCACCTCATCCAGTTCACGATCGTCAAGCCGAACCTCTACGGGTCGGCCTCGTCCGAGGCGATCAAGGAGTCGCCCTACGTGATGATCAGCGCGGCCTTCGCCATGTGGTGGGTCCTGCTCATCTACGTGCTGGCGATGGTGGCCCTCGGGATGCACCTCTACCACGGCGTCTACAGCGCGTCGCAGACGATGGGCCTGAACCGCACCGCGGTCGCCCGCGCTCGCGCACGCGCCATCGGTGCGGTCCTCGCGGCCGTCATCGTCGTCGGGTTCCTCATCCCGCCGGTCTACATCTTCATCGACAGCCTCTGAGCAGGAGCACCCACACATGACTGACACTCTCAGCGAGTTCTTCACCGAGGGCGCGCCCATCGCGGACACGAAGGCGCCCGACGTCCCGATCGACCAGATGTGGACGCAGCACAAGTTCGACAACGCGCTCGTCAACCCCGCCAATCGCCGCAAGCTCGACGTCATCATCGTCGGCACCGGCCTCGCCGGAGCCTCGGCCGCCGCGACCATGGGCGAGGCGGGCTACAACGTCAAGAGCTTCTTCTACCAGGACAGCGCGCGACGGGCCCACTCGATCGCTGCCCAAGGTGGCATCAACGCCGCGAAGAACTACAACGACGACGGCGACTCGACCTACCGCCTCTTCTACGACACGGTCAAGGGCGGCGACTACCGCAGCCGCGAGACCAACGTCTACCGCCTCTCCGAGGTGAGCGCCAACATCATCGACCAGTGCGTCGCGCAGGGTGTCCCCTTCGCCCGCGAGTACGGCGGTCTGCTCGACAACCGCTCCTTCGGCGGCGTCCAGGTCGCCCGGACCTTCTACGCGGCCGGCCAGACCGGTCAGCAGCTGCTCATCGGCGCCTACCAGGCCATGGAGCGCCAGGTCGCCAAGGGCACCGTCACCGAGTACAGCCGCCACGAGATGCTCGAGGTCGTCCTCGTCGACGGCGTCGCGCGGGGCATCATCGCCCGCGACATGGTGACCGGTGAGATCGAGACCCACCTCGCCGACGTCGTCGTGCTCGCCTCGGGTGGCTACGGCAACGTCTTCTTCCTCTCGACCAATGCCATGGGCTGCAACGTCACCGCGGCGTGGCGTGCGCACCGCAAGGGCGCCTACTTCGGCAACCCCTGCTACACGCAGATCCACCCCACGTGCATCCCCGTCTCGGGCGACCACCAGTCGAAGCTGACCCTGATGTCGGAGTCGCTGCGCAATGACGGTCGCATCTGGGTGCCCAAGCGCGCCGAGGACTGCGACAAGGACCCGCGGGAGATCCCCGAGGAGGACCGCGACTACTACCTGGAGCGGATCTACCCCGCCTTCGGCAACCTCGTGCCCCGTGACATCGCCTCCCGCCAGGCGAAGAACATGTGCGACGAGGGCCGCGGCGTCGGCCCGCTCGTCGACGAGGTCGACGCCGATGGCAACAAGCGCCAGATGCGTCGGGGCGTCTACCTCGACTTCGCCGCGGCCATCGAGCGACTGGGTGAGGCGGCCGTCAAGGAGAAGTACGGCAACCTCTTCGACATGTACGCCCGGATCACCGGCGAGGACCCCTACAAGGTCCCGATGCGCATCTACCCGGCCGTGCACTACACGATGGGTGGGCTCTGGGTCGACTACGACCTGCAGACCTCGATCCCCGGCCTCTACGCGGTCGGCGAGGCGAACTTCTCCGACCACGGAGCCAACCGCCTGGGTGCCTCGTCGCTCATGCAGTGCCTGGCCGACGGGTACTTCGTCCTGCCCAACACCATCCGCTCGTACCTCGCCAAGGGGCCCTTCGAGAAGATCGACGAGGACCACCCGGCAGTCGTCGAGGCCAAGGCCTCGGTGACCGAGCGGATCGAGAAGTTCCTCTCGATCAACGGTGAGCGCAGCGTCGACTCCTTCCACCGCGAGCTCGGCAACATCATGTGGGAGTACTGCGGCATGGAGCGCACGGACGAGGGCCTGCGCAAGGCCATCGGCCTCATCCGCGACCTCAAGCAGGAGTTCTGGACCAATGTCCGGGTCCTCGGCGAGGCCGACACCCTCAACCAGAGCCTCGAGAAGGCCGGCCGCGTCGCCGACTTCCTCGAGCTCGGTGAGCTCATGTGCATCGACGCGCTGCACCGGCGCGAGTCCTGCGGCGGTCACTTCCGCGCGGAGTCGCAGACCGAGGACGGTGAGGCGTTGCGTCACGACGACGAGTTCGCCTATGTCGCGGCATGGGAGTTCGGCGGCGACGGCGCGCCCGTCCTGCACAAGGAAGACCTGAACTACAAGTTCATCGAGCTGAAGCAGCGGAGCTACAAGTGAGCATGGAACTGACCCTCAAGATCTGGCGCCAGGCCGGACCCACGGCGAAGGGCGAACTCGTCACCTACGAGGTCAAGGACATCTCCCCGGACATGTCCTTCCTCGAGATGCTCGACGTCCTCAACGAGCAGCTCATCGCCCAGGGCACCGAGCCGATTGCCTTCGACAGCGACTGCCGCGAGGGCATCTGCGGCATGTGCGGCCTGATGATCTCCGGAGAGGCCCACGGCCCCGAGCGGACGACCACCTGTCAGCTGCACATGCGCTCCTTCCGCAGCGGCGAGACCATCACGATCGAGCCGTGGCGGGCCAACGCCTTCCCGGTGATCCGTGACCTCGTCGTCGACCGCAGCGCCTTCGACCGGATCATCCAGTCCGGTGGGTACATCTCGGTCAACACCGGCGCCGCGCCCGAGGCGCACTCGGTGCCGGTGCCGAAGGAGAAGGCCGACCGGGCCTTCGACTCCGCCAAGTGCATCGGCTGCGGCGCCTGCGTCGCGGCCTGCCCCAACGCCTCGGGCATGCTCTTCCTCGGCGCCAAGGTCACCCACCTGGGTGAGCTGCCGCAGGGTCAGCCCGAGCGTGGCGGTCGCGTCGTCAAGATGCTCGAGACGCACGACCTCGAGGGCTTCGGTGGCTGCACCAACATCGGTGAGTGCGCTGCGGCGTGCCCCAAGGAAATCCCGCTCGACGTCATCAGCACGCTTAACGCCGACCTGCGCCAGGCGGCGCGGGGCGCACTGTGAGCCTGATCTGACGATGACGCGACGACCTCGCGCACCACGGCGCCGCGCCAGCCTCGTGCTGGCCGGCGCCGTGGCCGTGTCCGTGACGGCGTGCGGCCCGCTGGGCGGGGACGACACGGAGTCGTCGTCGACCTCGGCGGCCCCACCCCTCACGACCACGACGACGACCGCGCCGACGTCGTCCAGCTCCACGACCGCGACCGGGTCGACGAAGAACCCGCCGAGCGGCAGCTCGGTGCTCACCTCGTCGCGCGAGTACATGGCCTCGACCAACAACGTCACGATCTCGGGCACGGTCTACGACGCCGACCGCGACCTGACGATCACCTTGCGCTCCGAGGGCTCGACCGGTGGGCTGCTGTCCACGTCGAAGAAGGCCGGCATCTCCCGCGCGACGTTGTCGGTGCCCGGCGGCGGCACGATGGAGACGATCATCGTCGGCATCGACCACTACGTGCGGGTCAACAAGGAGTGGCTCGAGGTCTTCGAGGCGCCCGATGACAGCCCCATGCGCAAGAACACCGGCGCCTGGGTCAAGGTGCCCTTCGACGACTCGCCGCTCGACGCGTACCGGCCGCAGACCCTGCTGCGGGCCACCTTCTACGGGGAGTCCGTCACCCCCTTCGACGCGAAGAAGAGCCCGGCGAGCTTCGAGACGCTCGACGGTGAGGAGACCTACCGCGTCGCCATCCGCAAGGCGAAGGGCGACGCGCAGGAGCGTATCCTGTGGGTCTCGACGGCGCCGGGGGAGCCAGCGCCGATCAGGCTGAGCTACGGGGAGGGCGAGCGCCAGTCCGTCCTCGAGTACTCGAAGTGGAATCGCAGCCGGGAGGACTTCGCCAAGCCCAAGGGCGCGAAGGTCATGGAGGACCTCTCCTCGGACGACTTCTGAGTCGGTCTCAGCCGAGCCAGGTCAGCCGGCTCGCCAGGAGGGCGTAGCCGACGAAGGCGACGATGTCGATGAGCCAGTGCGCGATGAACATCGGCGCGACGCGGCGCACCTTGAGGTAGACCGCGCCGAGCAGCAGACCCATCGCGACATTGCCGACGAAGCCGCCGAAGCCCTGGTAGAGGTGGTAGCTGCCGCGGACGAGTGCGCTCGTCACGACGACGGCCACCGGTGACCAGGCGGCCTCGCGCCAGCGGGTGAAGAGGTAGCCGAGCATGACGACTTCTTCGAGCAGCGCATTCTGCCCGGCGGCCAGCACGAGCACGGGGACGGTCCACCACGCCGCTGAGAGGTCCGAGGCGGCGACCGTCGTGTTGAGGTCCAGGGCGCGGGCGGCCAGGTAGAGGCCCAGCCCGGGGATGCCGATGACCGCGGCGAGGCCCAGCCCCTGCGCGAGGTCGCGACCGGGTGCGCGCAGGTCGAGGCCGATGAGGTGGTGGGGGGCTGCGTGCTGGCGGGCCAGCAGGTGCAGCGCCAGGGCGACGGGCACGAGGGCCAGGCCGATGCCGACGAGCTGGTGCGTGAGGTCCAGCCACGGCTGGGCGGGGGTGACGGACTGGTTCATCGAGGTGACCTGCCCCGACAGGTCCTCGTCGGCGGTCAGCTTGCGGGCGAGGGAGAGCGCCGACCACAGGGCCGACGCCCCGAGCGAGACCCCGAGGACGAGGAGCGTCTCGGTGACCGCCGTCCGGGGCGGCAGTGGCTCGGGGGCTGAGGTCATGGCCTCAGCGTAGGCGGGGTCCGTGGCGTCGTCGCCGGCGTGGACCCCGGCCGGGGGCGAAGGGGGGAGCGGCGCTGGTCCCCCTCCGGATCAGCTGAAGGCCAGCTGGCGGTAGTACGTCGGGATGCTCTGGTGGCGGGCGACGCGGACCGGGCGGTTGGCCGAGAAGAACTGGAAGGCGGCGACGCCGACGGTGACGAGGAGGAAGGTCAGGGCGATGCCCGCGAGGACGAGGGCGGCGGTGACGAAGGAGGCGACGGTGGCGATGCTCATGATGATCGAATTCCTTTCTACGTCTGTTGAAGACACTGGAAAAACTACACCCGTAGAAAGGTCTCGTCAAGTCCACCTCGGAGGTGGGCGGACGCGTCCGGGGTCGCCCGACGAGCGGGTACCGTGAGTCGGATGAGCGCCACTGCCACGACCGAGCTCTCGCCCCGCATGCAGCTGATCCTCGAGTCGGCCACCCGGGTCGTCGCGGCTGGCGGCATGCGTGGCCTGACCCACCGGGCGGTCGACGCGGAGGCCGGTCTGCCGCAGGGGAGCACCTCGGGCTACCTGCGGACCCGGATGGCCCTGGTCACCGCCCTCACCGAGTACATCGCGGCGGGTCTCATCGACAGCGTCGAGGAGCTGAGCCGGCAGCAGCAGGCCGGCGAGGATGACGCGACGCTCATCGACCGCGCGCTCGACCTCTTCGCGTCGTGGCTGCGCGAGCCGGAGGCCTGGATGGCCAAGGCGGAGCTGACCCAGGAGGCCTCGCGCCAGCCGGAGATCGCGGCCGCCATGGCCCCGGCCCGCGACCGTGTCGACGGCATCGTGCGGCAGATCCTCACCCTGGCCGAGGTCCGTGACGTCGAGACCTCCGCCCAGGCGGTCATCGCGGCGATGGAGGGCGTGCTCACGGCGGCCCTCACCCGCCCGGAGGGCGAGCGCGAGCCCTTCGTCCGTGGCGTCGGACGACGGATCATCGAGGCCTTCCTGCCCGTCTGACCCACCCGGCCGTCACCCGCCCCCGGAGGGGTCGGGCGTGCGGGTCAGGTGGCCGGGCGCGCCTGCCGTCGGCGTCGCAGGCGCCGCCAGGCGGTGAAGACCCAGACGAGCATCGCGGTCAGGGCGATGAGCACGAGGACCACGAGCACCGGCACGAAGACCGCGACGAGGGCGATGCCGATCGAGGCCCCGTCCTCGGCGGTCGAGACCACCGGCGCGCCGAAGCCGGCCGTCCCCACGTTGACCACCGGGCGGGCCGCGGTCTTGCCGGCGTGGACGAGACCCGAGATGACCACGCCGAGCAGGACGCCCACCCAGGCGTTGTCCTGCATCCACGTCGACTCGTCGAGAGTGCTCGCACCGGCGGTCGCCGCGCCCATGAGCCCGCCCATGCTCGGGCGGATGAAGGTCTGCACGGCGTCGTTGACGCTGTCCACGGCGGGCACCTTGTCGAGAGTGACCTCGGTGAGCAGCAGGACGGCCCCGATGCCGATGGCCCACCACGACTCCATCCACTCGAAGCCGGTCGGCAGGACGACGACGTCGGTGAACCGGGCCAGCAGGGCGACGACGAGGAAGGGGATGTAGGCGTTGAGCCCGGCAGCGGCGCTCAGACCCATCCCGGTGAGGGCGGCGATCACGGGTGCGGCTCCCTTCATCATCGGTGCGGCGGCCCCGCACGCGGTCCCGGCAGGCTATCCCCGGGAACCTAGGATGAGGGGCATGAAGGTTCTCTCCGCCGTCGCCTGGCCCTACGCCAACGGTCCCCGCCACCTCGGCCACGTCGCCGGATTCGGGGTCCCCTCGGACGTCTTCAGCCGGTACATGCGCATGGCGGGGCACGACGTGCTCATGGTGAGCGGCTCCGACGAGCACGGCACGCCGATCCTCGTGCTCGCCGACAAGCAGGGCACGACCGCCCGCGAGCTCGTCGACACCCACCACGCGACGATCGCCCACGAGCTCGGCGACCTCGGCTGCTCCTACGACCTCTACACGCGCACGACGGCCCGCAACCACTACCAGGTCGTCCAGGACCTCTTCGAGCAGTGCCAGGCGAACGGCTACTTCATCGAGCAGACCCAGCAGGTCGCGCTCGACCCGCGGACCGGCCGGACGCTGCCCGACCGCTACATCGAGGGCACCTGCCCGATCTGCGGCTACGAGGACGCTCGCGGTGACCAGTGCGACAACTGCGGCAACCAGCTCGAGCCGAGCGACCTCAAGGACCCGCGGAGCAAGATCGACGGGTCGACCCCGCAGTTCGGCGAGACCGAGCACTTCTTCCTCGACCTGCCCGCGCTCGCCGATGCGCTGCGCGAGTACCTCGAGGGTCGCGAGGCGACCGGCACGTGGCGGCCCAATGTCATCCGCTTCAGCCTCAACATCCTCGACGACATCCGGCCACGCGCCATGACCCGCGACATCGACTGGGGCATCCCGCTGCCGGGTGAGCTGGCGACGAAGTACCCCACGAAGCGCTTCTACGTGTGGTTCGACGCCGTCATCGGCTACCTCTCCGCCTCCATCGAGTGGGCCCGACGTCAGGGCCACCCCGAGCGCTGGCGCGAGTGGTGGAACGACCCGGAGGCGCTGTCCTACTACTTCATGGGCAAGGACAACATCACCTTCCACAGCCAGATCTGGCCGGCGGAGCTGCTCGCCTACTCCGGCAAGGGTGCGAAGGGAGGCGAGCCCGGCCCCTTCGGTGAGCTCAACCTCCCGACGGAGGTTGTCTCCAGCGAGTTCCTCACGATGGAGAGCCGGCAGTTCTCCTCCAGCCGTGGCCACGTCATCGGCGTGCGGCACGTCCTCGAGACCTACGGCCCGGACCCGCTTCGCTACTTCATCTGCGCGGCCGGTCCGGAAAACCAGGACGCCGACTTCACCTGGCCGGACTTCGTCCAGCGCAACAACTCCGAGCTCGTCGCCGGCTGGGGCAACCTCGTCAACCGCACCGCGTCGATGGTTGCCAAGAACTTCGGCGAGATCCCGCAGCCGGGAGAGCTCGAGGACGTCGACCGGGCGGTGCTCGCCCGGGTCGCCGGGGCCTTCGCCGAGGTCGGCACCCTCCTCGAGCGGCACCGGCAGAAGGCCGCGCTCGGCGAGGTCATGCGGGTGGTCGGCGACGTCAACAAGTACGTCACCGACACCGAGCCCTTCCGCCTCAAGGGCGAGGACCAGCGCGAGCGGCTGGCGACGGTCCTGCACACGCTCACCCAGTGCGTCAGCGACTGCAACCTGCTGCTGGCTCCCTTCGTCCCGCACGCGGCCAACCGGGTCGACGCCGTCCTCGGTGGCGACGGGGCGCTCGTCCCGATGCCGCGCGTCGAGGACGTCGACGACCTCGACGGCGGGCCCGGCTACCCCGTCATCACGGGGGACTACTCGTCCTTCCCGCGGTGGGAACCGACGCCCGTCGTGGTCGGCACCCCGATCGCCAAGCCCACCCCGGTCTTCGTCAAGCTCGACGCCGAGGAGGTCGTCGGCACCGAGCGGGCGGCCATGGCGGCTGAGTGATGGGTGACCGCGACGGGGTGGCCCCTCGGCCCGACCCGCTGCCGCTGCCGGTCGTCGACAACCACACGCACCTCGACATCCGGCGGCGCGACGTCGCCGACGCCATCGCCCCCGACGGGGGAGAGGAGCGGACCACGCAGGACGTCGCCGCGGCCCTGGCGAGTGCCGCGTCGGCGGGGGTGGACCGGGTCGTGCAGGTCGGCTGCGATCTCGAGAGCGCCCGCTTCACCGTCGAGCAGGTCGACCGGCACCCGTCGATGCTCGGCGCAGTTGCGTTGCACCCCAACGAGATCCCAGCGCTCGCAGAGGCCGGTCGGCTGCAGGCCGCGTGGGACGAGATCGAGGCGCTGGCCGCCCACCCGCGGGTGCGCGCGATCGGCGAGACCGGCCTCGACTACTTCCGGACCGGCCCGGAGGGGCACGCGGTGCAGCAGGAGTCCTTCCGCTGGCACATCGACCTCGCCAAGCGCACCGGCAAGGCCCTGCAGATCCACGACCGCGACAGCCACGACGACGTGCTGCGCATCCTCACCGAGGAGGGGGCGCCGGAGACGACGGTCCTGCACTGCTTCAGCGGCGACCTGGCGATGGCCCGTGAGTGCGTCGAGCGCGGCTACCACCTCTCCTTCGCCGGCACCGTGACCTTCAAGAGCGCCGCCGGGCTGCGCGAGGCGCTCGCGCACACCCCGATCGAGCAGGTGCTCGCCGAGACGGACGCGCCCTATCTCACGCCGTCGCCTGAGCGTGGCCGGGCCAATGCCCCGTACCTGCTACCGCACACGGTGCGGGTCATGGCGCGCACCCTCGGGGTCGACGTGCCGACGATGTGCGCGGCGATCTCCGAGACCTCGGAGCGGGTCTACGGCCCTTGGTGACCGGCTGCCGGAGGGGGCCGGCGGGCAGGGGCGAAGGGTGGCGCTCACCACGCTCCGTTACCAAAACTTGACCTTCGGCGGTCCGGTGGTGCAGGGTAGTCCGCTGTTGGCCGGGGCCGGTTTCCCCTGATGTTCTTCCGCTGACACGGCGCCCGCCATCCCTGGGTCGTCGTGCGCGATCCCGCCGGTGCCCGGGAAGCTCGACCATCGGAGCACTGTGAGTTCACCCGCGATCCGCCGCATCACCCAGGCCGGCGTCGTCGGCGCCTTGGCCCTCGGGGTCTCGGGAGTCGTCGTCATGGACAAGTCCGTGGCCCTCTCGGTCGACGGCGAGACCTCGACCGTCCACTCCTTCGGAGGCACCGTCGCCGACGTCCTCGACAAGCAGGGCATCGAGCTCGGCGCCCACGACGTGGTCACGCCCTCGGCCGAGACCCCTGTCGACGACGGTCAGACGATCGTGGTGCGCTACGGGCGCAAGCTGACCCTCACGGTGGACGGCAAGGAGCGCGAGTACTGGACGACGGCGACCAATGTCGGCGACGCCCTCAAGGAGCTCGGCATCCGCAACAGCGGCGACGCGGTCCTGTCCGCCTCGCGCAGCAAGGCGATCGGCCGCGACGGCCTCGACATCGAGATGTCGACGCCCAAGGACATCAAGCTCGTCGTCGGTGGCAAGCGCACCACGGCCACCGTCACCGCCCGCACGGTCCAGGAGGCCCTGCGTGAGGCAGAGGTCCGCTTCGACTCCGACGACCGCATCAAGCCGGGCGCGAAGACCGTCGTCAAGGACGGCATGACGATCCGCGTCGACGAGATGGACGCCCGGTCCACGCAGCGCACCGAGGCGGTCCCCTTCCGCACCATCGTCAAGAAGGACGCCTCGCTCACCGTCGGCACGACGAAGGTCGAGCGCGAGGGTGTCGCCGGCGAGCGCCGCAGCACCTACCGCGACACGGTCAAGAACGGCAAGGTCGTCTCCTCCGAGCGCACGAGCAGCAAGATCACCAAGCAGCCCGTTCACAAGGTCGTCGTCGAGGGCACCAAGGCCAAGCCGGCCCCCAAGCCCGCGCCGACGTCCACCCCCAAGAGCTCGACGCCGAAGTCGTCCTCCTCCTCCTCCTCCTCGACGCCGAAGAGCACCTCGACCCCCACGTCGGAGCCGACGAAGAGCAGCAGCTCGTCCGGTCTGGACACCTCGCGCGCCGCGATGTGGGACCGGATCGCCCAGTGCGAGTCGACGGGCAACTGGTCGATCAACACCGGTAACGGCTACTACGGCGGTCTGCAGTTCGACAGCCGCACCTGGCTCGGTTCCGGCGGTGGCGACTTCGCCCCCCGCGCCGACCTCGCCACCCGCGAGGAGCAGATCACCGTGGCCAACCGCGTCTACGCCCAGCGCGGCCTGCAGCCCTGGGGCTGCGCCCACGCGGCCTGACGTCTCGACGCACCCGACGGGCCCCTGCGACCACCACGGTCGTGGGGGCCCGCGGCCGTCCCCCTTCGCCGAATAGAGTCCACCCATGAGCAGCGACCCGAGCACCGCCCCTGACGAAGGGAGCGGCGTCACCCTCCTCGGCGCCGCTCGGGTCCGTGAGCTCGCCGACGGTCTCGGCGTGCGCCCGACCAAGCAGTGGGGGCAGAACTTCGTCGTCGACGCCAACACGGTGCGGCGGATTGTCCGCGCCGGGGGAGTCACCGCAGACGACCACGTCGTGGAGATCGGCCCCGGTCTCGGCTCGCTGACCCTGGCGCTCCTCGAGGAGGCCGCGCGGGTCACGGCCGTCGAGGTCGACCCGACGCTCGCAGCGGCGCTGCCGGGCACCGTCGCCGCCCAGGGGCCGGCCGTCGCCGACCACCTGACCGTGGTGCCGGCCGACGCGCTCACCGTCACCGAGCTGCCCGGCCCACCACCCACGGCACTCGTCGCCAACCTGCCGTACAACATCTCGGTGCCGGTGGTGCTGCACTTCCTCGAGACCTTCCCGACGATCGAGCGGGTGCTCGTCATGGTCCAGCTCGAGGTCGCGGAGCGCCTCGCCGCGGGGCCGGGGAGCAAGACCTACGGCGTGCCGAGCGTCAAGGCCGCGTGGTGGGCCGACGTGGCGCTCGCCGGGAGGGTGCCGCGCAGCATCTTCTGGCCGGTGCCCAACGTCGACTCCGGGCTCGTGCGGCTCGTGCGGCGGGAGCCCCCGCCCACGGGTGCCACCCGTTCGCAGGTCTTCGCCGTCGTCGACGCCGCCTTCGCCCAGCGCCGCAAGACGCTGCGCGCCTCGCTCAAGGGCATCGCGGGGACGGGGGAGATCGCCGAGGAGGCCTTGCGCGCAGCCGGCATCGACCCGCGGACCCGGGGCGAGCAGATCGGCGTCGCGGACTTCGCCCGTGTCACCGAGGAACTCATGGCTAGGGTGACGGCATGACCTCCGTGCTCGAGCTGCCCGCGTGCGTGACCGTGCGGGCCCCTGCCAAGGTCAACCTCGAGCTCTTCGTCGGCCCGGCTCGTGAGGACGGCTACCACGCGCTGTCGACGGTCTACCAGGCCATCGGCATCCACGACGACGTCACGGCCACCCTTGCCGACGAGTGGGGATGCTCCGTGCGCGGTCGCGACGCCGACCGGGTGCCGACCGACGAGTCCAACCTCGCGCTGCGTGCGGCCCGCGCCCTCGCGGACCACACGGGTGGTCAGGAGCCGGTGCACCTGACGATCCACAAGGAGATCCCCGTCGCCGGCGGCATGGCCGGGGGCTCCGCCGACGCGGCCGCGGCACTCGTCGCCTGCGACGCGCTGTGGGGCACGGACGTACCCAAGGACGAGCTCGAGGAGATCGCGGCCGGCATCGGCAGCGACGTCCCCTTCCTCCTCCACGGCGGCACCGCCGTCGGGTCGGGGCGGGGCGAGGTCGTCACGGCCGTCCTGGCGAAGGGGAGGTACCACTGGGTCTTCGTGCCGTCGCTCGCGAGCGGGCTGTCGACCCCGCGGGTCTACGCCGCCTTCGACGAGCGCACGGCCGGGACGACGCTCGAGGAGCCGCAGCCGAGCGCTGCTTTGATGAGCGCGCTGCGCTCGGGTGACGCGTCCGCGCTGGCCCCCGTGCTCGACAACGACCTGCAGGCCGACGCCATCGGCCTGCAGCCCGCGATCGGCGAGGTCATCGAGTCGGCGATGGGCTTCGGTGCGCTCGCGGCGATCGTCTCCGGCTCGGGCCCGACCGTCGCGATCCTCGCTGATGGAGCCGAGGGGGCGATCGACCTGGCCGTGGCGCTCACGGCCTGCGGCGTCGCCGGCGACGTCCTGCGCGCGACCGGCCCGGTCCAGGGCGCGCACATCCTGCCCACCGTGCGTCAGCTCTGATGGCCACACCGCTCCTCGGGGCCGAAGGGCTCCACCTCGAGTACCCCACGCGCGTCGTCTTCGACTCGGTCAGCCTCGGCATCGAGGAGGGCGACCGGATCGGCCTCGTCGGTCGCAACGGCGACGGCAAGTCCAGCCTGCTCGGCATGCTCGCCGGCACGATCGAGCCGCAGGCCGGGCGGATCACCCGCCGGGGTGGCGTCCGCTTCGGCGTGCTCGGGCAGTCGGACGACCTCGACCCCGACGAGACCGTCGGTCACGCGATCGTCGGCGACCGCCCCGACCACGAGTGGGCCGGCGACCCGGCCGTCCGCGACGTCATCGCCGGCCTCGTCACCGACGTGCCGTGGGAGGCCCGCATCGGCGAGTTGTCAGGTGGCCAGCGGCGGCGCGTGGCGCTCGCGGCGCTCCTCGTCGGGGAGTGGGACCTCGTCGCCCTCGACGAGCCGACCAACCACCTCGACGTCGAGGGCATCTCGTGGCTCGCCGAGCACCTGGGCCGGCGCTGGCCCAAGGGCTCGGGCGGTCTCGTCGTCATCACCCACGACCGGTGGTTCCTCGACGAGGTGTGCACGGAGACCTGGGAGGTGCACGACGGGATCGTCGAGCCCTTCGAAGGGGGCTACGCCGCCTACGTCCTCCAGCGCGTCGAGCGCGACCGGATCAACGCCGCGACGGAGCAGAAGCGGCAGAACCTCATGCGCAAAGAGCTCGCCTGGCTGCGCCGGGGGGCGCCCGCGCGGACCTCGAAGCCGAAGTTTCGCATCGAGGCCGCCAACCAGCTGATCGCCGATGTCCCACCCGTTCGCAACCCGATCGAGCTGCAGCGCATGGCCGTGGCCCGCCTCGGCAAGGACGTCATCGACATCGAGGACGCGAGCGTCACCTTCGGCGACCGGACCGTCCTGCGTGACATCACGTGGCGGATCGCGCCGGGTGAGCGCACCGGCATCCTCGGCGCCAACGGCGCCGGCAAGTCGACCCTCCTCGGGCTGGTCTCCGGCGACATCGCGCCGAGCACCGGTCGGGTCAAGCGGGGCAAGACGGTGCGCCTGGGCTTCCTCGACCAGCAGTTCTCCCAGCTCGCGCAGATCGGCTCCGACCGGGTGCGCGAGGTGCTCGCCCGGACCAAGGCGACCTTCACGATCGACGGGCGCGACCACACGCCCGCCCAGCTGCTCGAGCGTCTCGGCTTCGCCCGCGAGCACCTGTCAGCACGGGTCGACGACCTCTCCGGCGGCCAGAAGCGGCGCCTCCAGCTGCTGCTCCTGCTGCTCGACGAGCCCAATGTCATCGCGCTCGACGAGCCGACCAATGACGTCGACTCCGACATGCTCGCCGCGATGGAGGACCTGCTCGACTCGTGGCCGGGCACGCTCATCGTCATCTCCCACGACCGGTACCTGCTCGAGCGCATCACCGACCAGCAGTACGCGATCCTCGACGGGCGCCTGCGGCACGTGCCCGGTGGCGTCGACGAGTACCTGCGGCTGCGCGCGGCCCAGCCGACGCGGCCGACCCCGACGAAGGGGGCGGCGGCGCCCCCTTCGTCCCCGGGGGAGCCGACCGTGGACCCGGCTGCCCAGCGCGAGGCGCGCAAGGCGATGGCGCGGATCGAGAAGCAGCTGGCCAAGATCGCCGCGCGGGAGGAGTCGCTGCACCACGAGATGGCCGAGTCGGTGCACGACCACACGCGGTTGGCGGAGCTCAACGCGACGCTCGGCGAGCTCGCGGAGGACAAGGAGATGCTCGAGCTCGAGTGGCTGGAGTGCGCCGAGCTCGTCGGCTGAGGTCAGGCCTCGAAGGGGGCGAGCAGCCGCTTGAGCGCGCGGGTGAGCGCGGCCCGCTCGTCGGCCGACATGTCGTCGAGGAGCTCGCCCTCGCGGGCCAGCAGGTCGGCCATCGCGGCGTCGACCGCCGCTTGGCCTCCCTGCGTCAGGCGGACGATGACCCCCCGACGGTCGGTGGGCGACGGGAGGCGCTCGACCCAGCCCTTGGTGGCGAGGCGGTCGATGCGGTTGGTCATCGTCCCCGAGGTCACGAGGGTCTCCTGGACCAGGCGGCCGGGGGAGAGCTGGTAGGGCTCGCCGGCGCGGCGCAGCGCGGAGAGCACGTCGAACTCCCAGCCCTCGAGCTCGTGCCGGGCGAAGGCGCTCGTGCGGTCGAGGTCGAGCAGCCGGGCGAGCCGGGAGACGCGTGAGAAGACGTGCAACGGCTCGACGTCGAGGTCGGGACGCTCGCGGCGCCAGGCCTCGACGATGGCGTCGACGTCGTCGGACGGGTCGTGGCGGCTGCTCATCCGTCAAGAATACCTGCGGTCGTGAATCTTGATATCGAGACATATGCATGGTCGTTGGTTAGGCTGCACGGACCCGAACGAGGAGGCACGCACACATGACGGTGACCTGGGACCCGACCCGCTACGGCCAGTTCTCGAGCGAACGCTCCCGACCCTTCGTGGATCTCATGGCACGCGTCGACGCGCAGGAGCCGGGGCTCGTCGTCGACCTCGGCTGCGGCAACGGCCCGCTGACCCTCTCGCTCGCCGAGCGCTGGCCGCAGGCCAGGGTCGTCGGGGTGGACAGCAGCGTCGAGATGCTCGACGCGGCGCGCGCCCTCGACACCGACGGGCGCGTCGAGTGGGTCGAGGCCGACCTCGCCGACTGGGACATCGCCAGCCTGGGCGCGGCGCCCGACGTCATCGTCAGCAATGCTGCGCTGCAGTGGGTGCCACGCCACCTGCCCCTCATCGAGACCTGGGTCGACGCCCTCGCCGCGGACGGCTGGTTTGCCCTGCAGGTGCCGGGCAACTACGACGCGCCGACCCACGCGCTCATGCGCGAGACGGCGGTCGACCACCCGCGCAGCGGCGAGCTCGAGGCCGCGAGCAAGCGCTTCGGCGCCGGCGACCCGTCGACCTACCTGCAGGTGCTCACGGCTCGCGGGCTCGCCGTCGACGCGTGGGAGACGACCTACACGCACGTGCTCGACCCCGAGGGGGCCAGTGACAACCCGGTGCTCGACTGGGTCAGCGGCACCGGTCTGCGACCGATGCTCGAGGTCCTCGAGGACGAGGGCGAGCGCGAGGCCTTCCTCGCTGCCTACGCCGCCAAGCTGACGGCCGCCTACCCGCGCACCCCCGCCGGGGTCCTCCTGGCCTTCCGTCGCGTCTTCGCCGTCGGGCGCAAGGCGTGAGCGTCCTCGGGCTGCACCACGTCCAGATCGCCTGTCCCGCAGGCAGCGAGGACGCGCTGCGGGCCTTCTACGGTGACCTCCTCGGGATGCCGGAGATCCCCAAGCCGCGGGTCCTCGCGGCCCGCGGTGGAGCGTGGTTCCAGGCGGGGGACCGGGAGCTGCACTGCGGCGTCGAGGCCGACTTCACTCCGGCGCGCAAGGCCCACCCGTGCTTCCTCGTCGACGACGTCGACGCCCTGGCGGAGGCCGTGACGGCTGCCGGGGGAGAGGTGCGCTGGGACGAGGCGATCCCGGGGGTGCGGCGCTTCCACACCGATGACCCGGTGGGGAACAGGGTCGAGCTCCAGCAGGCCTGACCTCCGCCATTCCCATACACCCCGCACGTGCAGGCGTGCGCGGTGCATGGGAACCGGGCGAAGGGAGGTCAGTTCCGCCCGTGCAGCGTGGGGTGGGGCTCGAGGCCGTCGAGACCGTTCCACGCGAGGTTGACGAGGTGGGCGGCCACGGACTCCTTGTCCGGCTGGCGGGTCTCGAGCCACCACTGCCCCGTGAGGGAGACCAGACCGACGAGCATCTGGGCGTACATCGGCGCCGTGGTCGGGTCGAAACCCCGCTGCTCGAAGGGCTCGGAGAGCAGGTGGGCGACCTGGGTCGCGACATCGGAGATCAGCGAGGAGTAGGTGCCGCTGGGGGCCTCGCCGGAGACGTCCCGCGCGAGGATGCGGAAGCCGTCCGGTGAGCCCTCGATGTAGTCGAGCAGCGCGAGAGCCGCTCGCTCGATGATCTGCCGGTCGGTGCCGCCCGCGGTGAGCGCCGTCGTCACGGCCTCGGTGAGGACGCTCAGCTCACGGTCGACGACCACGGCGTAGAGCCCCTCCTTGCCGCCGAAGTGCTCGTACACGACCGGCTTGGACACCTCGGCCGCGCCGGCGATCTCCTCCACGGAGGTGCCGTCGACCCCCTTCGCCGCGAAGAGTCCGCGCCCGACGCTCACGAGCTGCTCACGCCGTGCCGCACCGGTCATGCGCGGGCGGCGCGGCGGCCGCCCTTCGTCCTGCTGGCTCATGCCCCCATTGTCGGTGACGGCACGGAGCAGCCTGTCGACTACCCTGACCGTGCCGCTCCGGCGGCATTCCCCGGTTGGTCTGCCGGCAGGGCCCGCCTGACTTTGAATCAGGACTAGCGACGTAGGTTCGACTCCTACCCGGGGAGCCATCGGTCGACGCCGATCGGCCACAATGAGCCGGTGAGCGCCCCCCACGACCTCTCCCCTCAGCCCTCCCGCGCGGTGCCGCGCGCACTCAAGGTCGTCGGCGTGCTGGCCCTCGTCGGGATGTTTGCCGCAGGGGTCGTCTCCTTCCTACCCGGTGGTCTCGGGGCGCTCAGCGGGCGCCTCGACCCGCCGGAGGTCTCGGGCAACATCGTCTGGGACAGCGAGGACCTGTCGGTCCAGCTCGGGCCCGACGGGTGGGTGACCCACCCCGGCGGCGGGGGCGACTACGTCGCCCGCAACGTGCACACCGGCGAGTCGTGGACGATCGGCGAGCTCGACTCGCAGATGTCGATCTCGCAGGACGGGGTCGTCGTGCAGCCGGGCGATGCCAAGGTGCTCGTGCAGCGTGAGGGGTCGACGAGCTCGCGGACGACGAAGGAGATCGCCGACGAGCTCGGGGAGGACGACCTGTGGGGTGGCGAGGACGTGCAGACCGTCGCCTTCGGCGAGGAGCAGGTCGTCGTCACGACCTGTGTGGCCCCGTCGCCCTCACGTCTCACCGAGGAGGTCGAGGGTGGCAAGGCCGTGCTCGCCGGTCTCTCCCTCGAGGACGCCTCGATCGACTGGGTCAAGGACGTCGGGATCGAGTGCGGGCCCGACGCTCGGCCGCTGAGCAAGCCCCGGACCCTGCCCGCACAGCAGTACGCCCTCCTGGTGCCGAGCGAGGAGCACCTCCTCGTCATCG
Source organism: Janibacter hoylei PVAS-1 (assembly GCF_004025845.1). Lineage (NCBI taxonomy): Bacteria > Bacillati > Actinomycetota > Actinomycetes > Micrococcales > Intrasporangiaceae > Janibacter > Janibacter hoylei. The sequence continues at coordinate 177,072 of NZ_PIPF01000003.1, read as the reverse complement.
ACGTCGCGACGGGCGAGGTCGTGCTCGAGCGCTCGGGCCGTCCCCGGAGCGACATCGTCATCAGCGGTGACAAGGCGCTCGTGAACGAGAGCGACGACGACGTCGTCGGTTGGCGGTCCCTACGCACCGGCAAGGAGCTCGCCCGGGTGGAGTGCCCGTGGGCCTCCCCGGGACGACCCGACGAGATCACCCAGCAGCTGTCGCCGGAGGTCACCCCCTTCGTCACCTGCCGCGACCGCGTCCACGTCGTCGAGGACGACGACTTCGTCGAGATCGACGCCCCGCCGTTGGCCACGGGCGAGGAGCTGCCCGACGGGCAGCAGGTCGCCCATGGTCGCCACCTGCTCCAGCGTGACGGCGACCAGGTGACCCTGCGGGACGGCCTGCAGGACCAGGAGATCGGCGTGCTCGACGTGCCCGACGGCATGAAGCTCGGCGCCTTCGGCCCGGTGGGCCGGCTCATCACCTTCACCGAGTTCGACACCGGAGGCGAGCGGCCCCGAGGTGCCTACCGGGCCTTCGACACCCGCACCGGGGAGATGGTCGTGACGACCAATGGCGTCATGCGGGCCGGTGCCGACACCTCGCCTGACGGCGTGATCCTCGTCGAGGCCGACGACGAGGACATCGAGGGCACACGGCTGTGGGTCGCGGCGCCGAAGGGGATGCGGTGAGCACCCCGAGCAAGGCTGCCGACGCCACCAAGCTCACCCTCGCGGTGCTCGCCGCCCTGGCGATCGTCGCCTTCCTCGTCGGCGTCGTCCTGCGCGGAGCCATCGGCGGCGGCGGGAGCGTCGACGGCCGGGTCCACTACTACACGTCCGAGCGGTCCCACAGCGTGCGCATCGGGCCCAACGGGTGGTTCACGTACGGCGACGAGGACGGTGAGTGGGTGGAGCACGCGCCGACGGGTGAGCGGTGGGGCGGGTCGCGCTTCTACGGCGACGGCACGCTCACCTCCGACGGCGCCCTCGTCTCGACCCTCGGTGGTGACGTCCGGGTCGAGCGTGCGGACGGCGAGGTCGAGGCACGGGCCACCGACCTGCTCGTCGCCCACGGCGACAAGGCCGTCCGGCCCGGGGACGAGGCCGAGTTCGTCGGGATGTCGACCCGGCACGTCGCGGTGGTCTCGTGCATGTCACCGGGAGGTGGCGCCCGCCTCGGCGAGGACGTCACCGGCGGCCGCCTCGTCGTCTCCGGGGTGGTGCTCGAGGACGCGAGCGTCGCCTGGAGCCACGACACCGAGGTCGGCTGCGACGTCGACCTGGCGACGCTCTACCCCGGCGGTCTGCCGGAGCAGCGCTATGCCCTCATCACCCCCGACGAGGAGACGACGCAGGCGCTCGACCTCGACACCGGCAAGGTGGCGCGCACCTGGCAGGACGCGCCCCGCGGGCGCGTCCTCGTGCGCGAGGACGAGGCGATCCACCGGGCGGGCGACGTGGTGACGGTGACCTCCCTTCGCTCGGGGGAGGAGCTGGCGCGCACGTCGTGCCCCGGCGCGCGCTTGGACAACCCCGGGGACTCCGGGGGCCGCCTCGCCGGCGAGGCGACACCGGTCGTGCGGTGCGACGACGGCGTGCGGCTGCTCGACGGCGACCGCGTCGTCACCGTGGACGTGCCGCCGGTGGAGCGGTCGCAGGAGGTGCCCGACGGGCGGTCGGTCGTCCACGACCGCTTCGAGATCTCGCGCGACGGCGACACCCTCACCCTGCGCGATGCCCTCGAGGACGAGGTCGTCGGGGACGTCGAGGTGCCCGAGGGCTATCGCATCGCGACCAATGACCCACGGGGTCGGCTCATCGTCTTCTTCCTGCCGACCGACAAGCTCTTCAGCGATGCGGCGGAGAGCTCCTTCCGCATCGTCGACACGCGCACGGCCGAGCTCGTTGCCGAGACCGATGACGGTCTCTCGCCCGGCGCTGATGTCTCGCCGGACGGCTTCGCGGTGCTCCAGGAGTACCAGGAGCGTCGCGGTGGCCGGTACAGCCGCCCCTCCCGCAGCCATGCCTGGGTCGTCGGGGTGGACGAGGTGGAGCGGCGGGACTGATCGGGGGCAGCCGATCGCCTCGTCCGGCCAGGGCCACCACCGCGACGGCAAAACCGCTTGCGCCGTGGACGCGCCCGGAGGCCAGTGGTGGGGGGGGGCAACCCACAGGCCGTCGTCCTCGTCGAGGGGAGAGCGACCGGGTGGCCCTGCACGCCCTCGCGGACCGACGTGACCTCGACGAAGTCGGCCAGGGCGTCGATCGGGAGCGTCACGTCGTGCTGGGCCTGACGATCGACGGGGACCGGCTCGCCCAGGCGCACGCGTTGTACCAGGAGCACGGGCTCGGGTCGCGCGACGACGCCGTCGCCATGCAGGCCTTCGTCCCCGGGTGGACCTTCGACCCGAAGCGGCCCTGCATGGTGCGCTGAGCCCAGCGCCGCCCATCCGACCAGACCGCCCTCGTCCACCGGACGGGGGCGGTCCGGCGTCCGCGCGCCGCTGCGTAGCCTGCTGGGGTGCGACTCCTCCTCATCCGGCACGGACAGACCCCTCACAACGTCACGGGCGCGCTCGACACCGCCTACCCCGGAGCCGGCCTGACCGAGCTCGGCCAGCGCCAGGCGGCGGCGGTGCCTGCAGCACTCGCCGACGAGGACGTCAGCGCGGTCTACGCCTCGCCGCTCGTGCGCACCCAGCTGACGGGGGTGCCACTGGCGCAGGAGCGCTCGCTCGAGGTACGAGTGCGCGAGGGGCTCGAGGAGATCGCCGCCGGCGACTTCGAGATGCGTGCCGACCAGGTGGCCGTCGAGGGCTACCTCGGTGGGCTGGCCGCGTGGCTGCACCGCGACCTCGACCACGCGGTGCCGGGCGGGACGACCGGCCACGACTTCATGGCGCGCTTCGACGGCGCGGTGCGCTCGATCGCCGGGGCGCACGGTCGCGACGACACCGTCGCGCTCTTCAGCCACGGCGCGGCGATCCGCGTCTTCGCCACGCTCGCGGCGGAGCTGGACGCCGACGACATCGAAGGTCGGTGGATCAACAACACCGGCCTCGTCCTGCTCGACGGCCGGCCGGGGGAGGGCTGGGACCTCGTGCGATGGACCGGTGACCCGCTCGGTGGTGCCCACCTCGCGAGCGTCCGCGCCCACGACGTCACGGGCGAGGCGATCGACGAGGAGCTCGACTGACGTCTCAGCCGCGTGGAGGCTGCTGCCCACCCCGCACCCGGACGCCAGTACGCATGACGCCGGTGACCGCGAGGTCGTCGTCGAGGGCGACGAGGTCGGCCCGGCGCGGTCGGTCGCCGCAGTACTCGCCGACCCGGGGGCGGCGCGAGCTGCTCTGACCCCGGCTCGGTCGATCCCGGCGACGGTCGGCCGCTAGAGTGGCGAGGCGGCCCAGTCGGCCGGCCGCGCCCCCGACACCTCGGAGATCAACCGCGTGAACGACGTCCGTCCAGACGCAGTCATCATCCTCGCCGCCGGCGAGGGAACCCGGATGAAGTCGACCCTCCCCAAGGTCCTGCACCCGATCGGCGGAGCTCCGCTCCTCGGCCACGCGATGCGCGCGGCCGCCGGTGCCGGGGCCAGCGAGACCGTCGTCGTCATCCGCCACCAGCGCGACCGGGTCGCCGACTTCATCGCCGCCTACGGCGAGCGGTGGCAGATCCCATGCCGCACCGCCGACCAGGACGAGGTCAAGGGCACCGGCCGGGCCGTCGAGTGCGGCCTCGAGGCCCTGCCCGCGGACCTCACCGGCACGATCGTCGTCACCATGGGTGACGTGCCACTCCTGTCGGCGGAGACGATCAGCGAGCTGACCCGCGCGCACACGCAGGCGCAGGCCGCGGTCACCGTCGTCACCTCGGTGCTCGAGGACGCCAAGGCCTACGGCCGGATCGTCCGCGACGCCGCGGGCAACGTCGAGCGCATCGTCGAGTTCAAGGACGCGAGCGAGGCGGAGCGGGAGATCCGCGAGATCAACTCCGGCATCTACGCCTTCGACGCCGCCGTGCTCCGCCGCGAGCTCGCCAACGTCACGACGGACAACGCGCAGGGCGAGAAGTACCTCACGGACGTGCTCGAGTTGGCCCGCGCCGCCGGCGGCACCGTCGCCGCCCACGTGCTCGACGACCTCTGGCAGACCGAGGGCGTCAACGACCGCGTCCAGCTCGCCGGCCTGGGCAAGGTGCTCAACCAGCGGGTCCTCGAGCGCCACATGCGCGCCGGCGTGACGATCGTCGACCCCGACTCGACGTGGATCGACGTCGACGTCACCATCGGCCAGGACACCCGCATCCTCCCCGGCACCCAGCTGCTCGGCGCGACGACCATCGGTGCCGAGGCGACGATCGGCCCCGACGTCACCCTCACCGACTGCGAGGTCGGGGACGGCGCCGAGGTCAAGCGGGCCGAGGGCCACCTCGCCGTCGTCGGCGCCGGCGCCACGGTCGGGCCCTTCTCCTACCTGCGTCCCGGGACCGAGCTCGGGGCGAAGGGGAAGATCGGCGGCTTCGTCGAGACGAAGAACGCCAAGATCGGCGACGGGGCCAAGGTCCCGCACCTCACCTACGCGGGTGACGCGATCATCGGCGAGGGGGCCAACATCGGCGCCGGCACGATCTTCGCCAACTACGACGGGGTCAACAAGCACCAGACCGTCATCGGCAAGCACTCCTTCGTCGGCTCCGACACCGTGCTCGTCGCGCCGGTCGAGGTGGCCGACGGTGCCTACGTCGCCGCCGGCTCCGCCCTGACCGACGCGGTCGGGCCCGGCCAGCTCGGCATCGCCCGCGGCCGCCAGCGCAACATCGACGGCTGGGTCGCGGCGCATCGTGCCGGTACGCCCACCGAGGCGGCCGCCCGGGCTGCGGCCACACCCCCTTCGTCCGCCACCCCCGACAGCAGCGAGGACTCCCAGTGACCGGCATCAACAAGACGACCGAGAAGAACCTCATGGTCTTCACGGGGCGCACGCACCCCGAGCTGGCCGACGCGGTCGCCCGCGAGCTCGGCACCGACCTCGTGCCGTCGAGCGCCTACGAGTTCGCCAACGGCGAGATCTACGTGCGCTACGAGGAGTCGGTGCGTGGGTGCGACGCCTTCGTCCTGCAGAGCCACAGCACTCCGATCAACGAAGCGATCATGGAGCAGCTGCTCATGGTCGACGCGCTCAAGCGCGCCAGCGCCAAGCGGATCACCGTCGTGCAGCCCTTCTACGGCTACGCCCGCCAGGACAAGAAGCACCGCGGGCGCGAGCCGATCTCGGCCCGCCTCATGGCCGACCTCTTCAAGACGGCCGGTGCCGACCGGCTCATCGCGGTCGACCTGCACACCGACCAGATCCAGGGCTTCTTCGACGGCCCCGTCGACCACCTCATGGCCCGACCGATCCTCGCCGAGTACGTCAAGGAGAAGTACGGCGACCGCAAGCTCGCCGTCGTCTCCCCGGACGCCGGCCGGATCAAGGTCGCCGAGCAGTGGTCCCGCCAGCTCGGCGGCGTGCCGCTGGCCTTCATCCACAAGACGCGCAACATCGACCGGCCCAACGAGTCGGTCGCCAACCGCGTCGTCGGTGAGGTCGAGGGCCGCTGGTGCGTGCTCGTCGACGACATGATCGACACCGCGGGCACGATCACCAAGGCCGCCGACGCGCTCATGGAGGACGGGGCCGCCGGTGTCATCATCGCCGCGACGCACGCCATCTTCTCCGGGCCGGCGGTCGAGCGGATGCAGGCCTGTGCCGCCGAGGAGGTCATCGTCACCGACACGCTGCCCCTCACGGAGGAGCAGAAGTTCGACGACCTGACGGTCCTGTCGATCGCGCCGCTCGTCTCCCGCGCCATCCGCGAGGTCTTCGAGGACGGGTCGGTCACCAGCCTCTTCAACTGACCCACCACGAGAGCGGCCCGGCGCAGACTCCTTGCGCCGGCCGCTCTCGTCGTCAGGAGCGCCGCGAGCGGTAGGCGGCGGCCGCCAAGCGGTTGCCGCAGCCGCCGTCGCAGTAGCGCCTGGACCGGTTGCGCGAGAGGTCGACGAGCACGTCGTCGCAGTCGTCGGCGGCGCAGACCCGCAGTCGGGAGAGCTCGCCGGCGCGGATGACGTCGACGAGGGCCATCGCCGCCTCGACCTGCATCCGGTCGGCGAAGGGCGCGTCGGCGCCGGTCGCGTGGATGTGCCAGCCGTAGTCGTCGTGGTCGACGAGCTGGGGGAGTGCCTCGCCGGTGCGCAGCAGGTCGTTGACGAGCGCCACCGTGGCCTCGGCGTCGTCCGCCGCCGCCCACACCGCGCGCAGCCGGGGGCGCAGGGCCCGCACCTGCTCGAGCTCGGCGGAGTCGCCGTCGAAGCGCCCCGTCCACGCCCACTCGACGTAGAAGTCGCGCAGTTGGTCGGTCGTCTCCAGAGTGTCGCCCTCGTCGTCGGGGAAGGCCCCGTCCGCGGTGTTGACCAGTGCGGCGGCGGTCTGCAGCGCCACATCCGTGTCATGGGCAAAGACCACATTGACTCCTGACGTCGATCGGGTCTAGCGTCATCGGCATCAGGCTACTTCACCCATGACGTCAGGAGCAGCCGTGGCGGCCGCCGACCTCACCCCGCAGCGCACCCCCTTCGTCGGGTTGCTCGTGGCGCTCGCGTCCGCGGCGACCTTCGGCTCGTCGGGGACCTTCGGCCAGGCGCTGCTCGCCAGCGGCTGGAGCCCCGGCGCGATCGTCACGGCGCGCATCACCGGCGCCGCCCTCGTCATGCTCGTCCCGGCCGCTCTGGCCATGCACGGCCACTGGCACCTGCTACGGCGCAACATCGGTCGGATCATCGCCTACGGGATCTTCGCGGTGGCCGGCTGCCAGTTCGCCTACTTCATGGCCGTCGACCGGCTGTCCGTCGGCGTCGCGCTGCTCCTCGAGTACCTGGCCCCCGTGCTCATCGTCGGGTGGGTATGGGCCCGGCACGGCCGCCGGCCGTCGCGGCTGACGACCGCCGGCGTGGGCGCCGCGATCATCGGTCTCGTCCTCGTGCTCGACGTGACCTCGGGCGCCCGCCTCGACGTCGTCGGGGTCGCATGGGGCCTGCTCGCAGCCATCGGCCTGGTCGTCTTCTTCCTCGTCGCAGCCGACGAGGAAGAGTCACTGCCCCCCATCAGCTTCGCCGGGGGAGGGCTGGCGGTCGGCGCCGTGGGGCTGCTCGTCGTCGCCGCCCTCGGCGTCCTGCCCATGGAGGCCACCACCTCGAGCGTCGACCTCGCCGGCTGGTCCGCCCCTTGGTGGGTGGCGATCGTCGAGCTCGCCGTCGTCGCCGGAGCACTCGCGTACGCCAGTGGCATCGCCGCTGCACGTCTGCTCGGCGGGACCGTGGCATCCTTCGTCGGGCTGAGCGAGGTCCTCTTCGCGATCGTCTTCGCCTGGCTGGTCGTCGGCGAGGCGATGTCGCCGGTGCAGGCGGCCGGTGGCCTCGCGGTCCTCGCCGGCGTCATCGCGGTCAAGCTCGGCGAAAGGGAGGTCGCCGGCGGGCCGCTGCCGACCGACGACGTCGACACCGCGCTCCTCGGCCGCGACGAGGAGACCGACTTGGCCCAGCCCGCGCGGGTCCACTAGTATCCACGGGTTGCCTCGGCGAGGGACGCTGCACGGTCGCAGCGATCCGTGATCGACGCGGTGCCGTCCGTGGGTCCTGTGCCTGCGCGTCGACATCCGTCCGCGCCGCGTCCCACGTCGAGGCCACCGCCGTCAGACTCGCCCGCTCCCCGCGCGGGCACCCCCCCACGAGCAAGGAGCAACACATGTCCAGCGACGAGATCCGCCTGGTGTCCGACAAGCGCACCGAGTTCGGCAAGGGTGCGGCCCGCAAGCTGCGCCGCGCCGACAAGGTCCCCGCGGTCCTCTACGGCCACGGCGAGGCCCCGATCCACCTCGCGCTGCCCTTCCACGACACCTTCCAGGCGCTGAAGAACCCCAACGCTCTGCTCACCATCGCCGTCGAGGGCGAGTCGGACCAGCTGGCCCTGGCCAAGGACGTCCAGCGCGACCCGATCAAGCCGATCATCGAGCACGTCGACCTCGTCATCGTCAAGCGCGGCGAGAAGGTCACCGTCGAGGTCCCCGTCCACGTCGAGGGCGACGCCGCCCCGGAGACCGTCGTCACGGTCGACAACGCGACCCTCGAGATCGAGGCCGACGTCACCAACCTGCCCGAGGCGCTCGTCGTCTCCGTCGAGGGCCTCGAGGTCGGCACCCAGATCCTCGCCGGCCAGGTCGAGATGCCGGCCGGTTCGACGCTCGCATCCGACGCCGAGCTGCTCGTCGTCAACATCACCCAGCAGATCTCCGCCGAGGAGCTCGAGGCCGAGCTCGCCGAGGCCGAGGCCGAGGCCGGCATCGAGCACGACGCCCCCGAGGACGAGGCCGCCGAGGGCGAGTCCGAGGCCGCCGAGGGTGGCGAGGAGTCCTCCGAGCAGGAGTGACCCACCGCGCGACCTCGCGCAACCACTGCCGAAGGGCGGTGCCTCCCCACGGGGGCACCGCCCTTCGGCGTGCTGGGGTCCTGCGGCTAGTAGCGTCCGCCGCCACCGATGCCGCGTGACAGGACGCCGCCGAGCACCCACCCGACCCCGCGGAAGAGCGCGTAGAGCACCGCCTCCGCGCGGCTCTCGCCCGGCCGGCTCTCGGTGACCAGCGCCCCGAGGCGGATCTCGGGCGAGTGCGGTTGGCGCTGCGCGAGCAGCTGGTGGTCCGTGGGCGATGTCGGCAGGTGCTCGATGACGCGGTCGATCGTCCCCATCGCGGACAGCAGTGCCCCGGTCGCCGCTGACGGGTCGGTCGCCACGGTGGCCTCGACGAGGTCGAGCTGGGAGTCCGCGTGGTCGAGGTCGCTCGCGCACCGGGCGATGTGCTCGGTCTCTGCGTCGTCGGCCGGGGCGGTGTGCTCGACGCGCCGGCGGGCAGTGGCCAGACGCAGGCGGAGGCGCCGGGTCTCACCGTCGATCTCGTCCGGGGTCAGCGGGTCGGTGGCGTGCTGCATGTCGGGAGCCATGGTCCGATCATGGTGGGGGAGCCGGGATCTCGCAGGACGGGCGGTGGCTGTCTGTGGACGACGAGGCGACGGGGCCCCTTGGTCATTGCATAGGGTGTGGCCTCGTGAGTGATGACACCTGGCTCGTCGTCGGTCTCGGCAACCCCGGACCCCAGTACGCCGGCAACCGGCACAACGTCGGCGCGATGGTCATCGACCACCTCGCAGAGCGGGCCGGGGCCCGTCTGCGCACGCACAAGGCGGGCGCGGCGGCCGAGTCGGTGCGGCTGGGCTCGACCCGGGCGATCATCGGCATCCCGAGCTCGTACATGAACCTCTCCGGTGGCCCGACCAAGGGCCTGGCGAGCTTCTTCTCCGTCCCCCCGGAGCGCACGATCGTCGTGCACGACGAGCTCGACATCCCCTTCGGCGAGGTGCGGCTCAAGCTCGGCGGTGGCGAAGGGGGGCACAACGGCCTGCGCTCGATCACCAGCTCCTTCGGGACGAAGGACTACCTGCGCGTGCGCGTGGGCATCGGTCGCCCGCCGGGGCGGATGGACGCCGCTGCCTACGTGCTCAAGGACTTCTCGGCGACGGAGCGCAAGGAGCTGCCCTTCCTCGTCGACGACGCCGCGGACGCGGTCGAGCTGCTCATCGACAAGGGCCTGACCGACGCCCAGCAGGTCGTCCACGCGCCGCGTCCGTGAGCCGGCCCACCTGACCGGAGCCGGTCGGCGGATCCCCGCCGCGCGCGAGCGTGACTCGCTGCGCAGCGGGGATCTTCACGTGGTCAGCCCTGCTGCCGCAGCGCGGCCAGGCGCGCCTCGATCTCCGCGTCCTGGCTGTGGTCCTCGAGCTCGGCGAACTGGTCCTCGAGCGTCGCCGCCTGAGCCTCGGCGCGGCCCGTGACGAGGGCCTCCTGCTGACGGATCCGCTCCTCGAAGCGGCCCAGCTCGCTCGTCGGGTCCATGACGTCCATCGACCCGATGGCCTCCTGGACGCGCGACTGCGCCTCCGCGGAGCGCGCGCGGGCGACGAGGGCCGAGCGGCGCGCCTTGAGGTCCTCGAGCTTGGTCTTCATCGTCACGAGCCCGGACTTGAGCTGCTCGACCTGCGCGTTCTGCGCGGCGATCGTCGGCTCGGCCTCCTTGGCCTCGCCCTCGTGCTGGATCTGGCGCTGGAGCGCCACGCGGGCGAGGTTGGTGAACTTGTCGGCGCCCGCGGTGTCGCCGGCGGCGGTCAGCTCATCGGCCTTCTTGGCCGCGGCGGCCGCCTTGTTGCCCCACTCGGTCGCGGCCTCCTGGTCGGCCTTGAGGTCGCCCTCGGCCATGCGCACGTGGGCGATCGTCTGCGCAACGGCCTCCTCCGCCTCGGCGATGGAGTTGGTGTAGTCCCGGACGAGTTGGTCGAGCATCTTCTCGGGGTCCTCGGCGCGGTCGAGGAGGGCGTTGATGTTGGCCTTGGCGAGCTGGCTGACGCGGCCGAGGATGGTCTGCTTCTGGGTCATCGTGCGTTCCTCCTGGCGGTGGGACCGCCGGTCGTGGTGCGTGGTGGTCGAAGGGAGTGCTGGTCGAGCTGGTGCGGCCGGCCGGTCAGAAGCGACCACCTCCGCCGATGCCGCGGCCTCCGACGCTGGGCCGGCTGTGACTGCGGCTGCGGCTGCTGCCGCCGAAGCCGCCGGACGAGCCGCCCCAGCCACCGCCGCGGCCGCTCACGGCACCGCCGAAGATGCCGCCGAGGATGGCCGTGGCGAGGTCGCCCGAGCTCGTGCCCGACATGCCGCCGGCGATGCCGCCCCCGAAGCCCTGGTAGTCGTCGGAGCGGCTGCTCAGGGTGGCGACGACGCGCTCGACGAGGACCTCGGCGTCGGTGAGGTGCTCGGAGGCGAGGTCGAGGTTGCGCTCCCGCTCGCTGTGCGCTGCGGCGAGCTGGCGCGAGGCCTCGGCGATCTGCGCGCGGGGCGGGGCGTCGAGGATCCCGCGCATCGAGTCGATCTGCCGCTGGACGGTGTTGATCCGCGCGCGCACGTGCTCGTAGCGCCGGTTGAACTTCTCGGTGCGGGCTGCCGTGCGGTCGGCGTCCTTGCGGTAGCGCTCCAGCGCCGAGTCGAGGTAGTGCTCGGCGCGCTCGAGGGCACCGAGCGCGGCAATGACGTCACCGCCGGCACCGGCACGGGCTGCGGTGCCGAGCTCGACAGCCCGCTGGGCCTCGCTGGCCGCGGAGATCGTCATCTGGTCGTTGGCCTGCAGCCGCTTGACGTCGAGCAGGTCCGAGGAGATCGACGCGAGGGCCGTGTCGAGGGCGCTCGTCGCGTCGGCGAGGACGGAGCGGGCCGAGAGCACAGCGTCGACGAGGGCATCGGCCTGGCCGAGGGCGTCCTCGGCGGCGCGGGCCGCGGCGACTGCGGAGGGGCGGTCGTCGGCCTGCAGGTGCTGCTCGCCGGAGGTGACGAAACCGCGGGCCGCCTCGACGAGGCGCGGGGCCTGCTCGAGGTTGCCCGCCAAGGTCGCCAGGGAGCTGCGCGCGTGCGTCGCGCCGAGCCCGTCGAGCTCCTGGCGGGCGACCGGCAGGCGCTGCTCGACCTCGGTGGTGCGGGTGCGCAGGGAGGCGAGGAACTGCGGGACGGAGGCCTCGAGGTCGCGCAGCTGGGTGAACTCCGCCTCCTGGGCGTCGAGCTCGTCATCGGCGGCCCGGGTCAGGTCGAGGATCTGCGCGAGCCGGGCCCGCTCCTCGGCCTCGACGAGGCGGCCGGCGCCGCGGGCGATGTCGAGCTCCTGCTGGATGCGGAAGGCCTCGGCCGAGCGCGAGCGGGCGGACTCGAGGGCGGAGGTGAACTGCTGCGTGGCCTGCTCGCCGAACTGTGCCTGCGCGAAGGCGAGCTCCTCGCCGGAGGAGCGGATTGCGTTGTCGAGGTCGACGAGGGCGGTCGCGACGTCGCGCCGGAGCTGGTCGATCGGCACCGAGGACATGACACCAGCCGGCTGGTCGATCGGCGGGGGCGCCGGCTGCTGCCGGTCCTTCAGGCCCCGGAGGTTGCGGACGACCCGCATGGCGACCGGGCCGACGGCCATGAGGACGAAGAGGATGGGAAACCAGCTGAAGAGGTTGAAGCCGCCGAAGATCCCGCCGCCGCTGTCGTACCCGCCGGAGCTCGACCCGCCGGTGTACGCCTCGGTGTCGCCGATCTCGCCGAGCCCCTCGGCCGCGGCCGTGACGGCGCCGTCCCAGTCGTCGTCGCCGAGCTCGGGCTCGACGTAGCGGGACTGGGTGCGGCTGATGCCGTACTCGGTGACGCCGTAGCCCTCGGTGGCCCACATGCCGTAGGCGCGGTCCTCGACGGCGACGGCGAGCAGCACGTCGTTGCCGCCGAAGCCGGACTCCTCGTAGGTGTCCTGGACCCACTGGTCACCGCTGCGGCCGTCGAAGCTGTCGACGAAGACGACCCACAGCTGGATGTCGTGCTCCTCCTCGAGCGTCTCCAGGTCGCTCTGGAGGGCGGCCTCGTCGAGGACGTCGGCCCGGTCGGTGATCCGGTCCCGGAGGGCGAAGGGGGCGTCCGCCGGCACGGCGGAGACGGTCACCGGCGCCGTGGCCGGACTCGTCGCCGCGACGGCGGGGGCGCTGCCGAGCAGGAGGATGGTCGTGCCGGCGAGGGCGCACACCGCACCACCGAGACGTCGTCCGCGGTCGCTCATGCGCTGGCCAAACCCCCTGGTGCGAGACGCCCGTCGGTCCACCGGCGTCGGTGCCTGCTGAGTATTGCAGACGAGTGCGGCAGAATCCTGAGCAGCATGAGTGCCTCCCTCGCCCCCCTCCTCAGCGCGATCGCCGCCCTTCCCGGCCTCGCGGACATCCCCCGACACCGCTCCGCGAGCGATCAGGTCGACGTCGTCGCGCCCACCGGGCTGCGCGCGCCGACCGTCGCCTGCATCGGCGGCGAGTCGGCGCACGACGCCCCGCGACTCGTCGTCACCTCGACGGCTCGCGAAGCCGACGACGTCGCGGCCGCGCTCGGGGAGCTCGTCGGCCCGGAGGCCGTCGTCACCTTCCCGAGCTGGGAGACGCTGCCGCACGAGCGGCTCAGCCCGCGCAGCGACACGGTCGGCCGGCGTCTGGCCGTGCTGCGCCGGCTGCGCCACCCCGACCCGACGGGGGAGGGGCACGACCGCCCCGGCTACGTCGTCGCCTCCGTGCGGGCCGTGCTCCAGCCGATCGCCCGGGGGCTGGCCGACCTCGAGCCGGTGCGCCTGCGCGTCGGCGACGAGCGGGCTCTGGCCGAGGTGACCGCTGCGCTCGCGGCTGCGGCCTACGTGCGCACCGACCTCGTCGAGCGACGGGGGGAGTTCGCGGTGCGCGGCGGCATCCTCGACGTCTTCCCGCCCACCGAGGAGCACCCGGTGCGCGTCGAGTTCTTCGGCGACACCGTCGACGAGATCCGGTGGTTCAAGGTCGCCGACCAGCGCAGCCTCGAGACCGCGGAGGAGCTGTGGGCGCCCCCGTGCCGCGAGATCCTGCTCACCGACGACGTCCGACGCCGTGCCGCCTCGCTCGCGCAGGAGCTTCCCGGCGTCGCCGACATGCTGCTCAAGGTCGCCGAGGGCATCGCCGTCGAGGGCATGGAGTCGCTCGGCCCGGTGCTCGTCGACGGGATGGAGTCGATCCTCGACGTGCTGCCCGAGGGAGCAGGCGTGGTCCTGCTCGACCCCGAGCGGGTGCGGGCACGTGCCCACGACCTCGTCTCGACGAGCGCCGAGTTCCTCGAGGCGAGCTGGGCCAACGCTGCCGCGGGCAATGCCGTGCCCATCGACCTCGAAGGGGTCCTCGGCACCGCCTCCCACTGGACCCTCGCGCAGGCCCGTGAGCACGCCCTCGACCTCGGCCTGCCGTGGTGGACGGTCACCCCCTTCGCCGTCGACGACGAGCTCGACGCCATCGCCGCCGACCTCGACGACAGGGTCGACCACGACCACGTCGGCCTGCGGGTGCCAGCCGAGGAGCCGCCGCGCTTCCGCGGCAACACCGAGCAGGCCGTCGCCCAGCTGGCCGAGTGGGCCGGCGCCGGCTGGCGGATCCTCGTCGCCACCGACGGTGCCGGACTGGTCACCCGCGTTGCGCAGGTGCTCGGCGAGGCCGGGATCGCCACCCGCACCACGGCTGCCGGCGAGCCGGTCGAGCTCTCCGACGGCGTGGTCACGCTCGTGCGGGCCAGCCTCGGCACCGGCTTCGTCGCACCCGAGCAGCGGCTCGCCGTGCTCACCGAGGCCGACCTGCTCGGCTCGAGCGGTGCCGGCGCGACGACCCGCGACATGCGCCGCATGCCCTCGCGGCGACGCAAGCAGGTCGACCCCCTCCAGCTGCGGCCCGGCGACCACGTCGTCCACGAGCAGCACGGCGTCGGCTCCTTCGTCGAGATGATCCAGCGCACCGTGCAGGGCGCCACCCGCGAGTACCTCGTCATCGAGTACGCGCCGTCGCGGCGCGGCCACCCGGGCGACCGGCTCTTCGTGCCGACCGACCAGCTCGACCAGGTGACCCGCTACGTCGGCGGTGAAGCGCCCCAGCTCAACAAGATGGGCGGCAGTGACTGGCAGAAGACGAAGTCGCGGGCCAAGCGGCACGTCAAGCAGATCGCCGGCGAGCTCATCCGTCTCTACAGCGCGCGCATGGCGACCCCCGGTCACGCCTTCGGGCCGGACACGCCGTGGCAGCGCGAGCTCGAGGACGCCTTCGCGCACATCGAGACGCCCGACCAGCTGAGCACCATCGACGAGGTCAAGGCGGACATGGAAAAGACGGTCCCGATGGACCGTCTCATCTGCGGTGACGTCGGCTATGGCAAGACCGAGATTGCCGTCCGGGCCGCCTTCAAGGCGATCCAGGACGGCAAGCAGGTCGCGGTGCTCGTGCCGACGACGCTGCTCGTCCAGCAGCACCTCAACACCTTTTCCGAGCGGTACGCCGGCTTCCCCGTGACGGTCAAGGCGCTCAGCCGCTTCCAGACCGACAAGCAGGCCAAGGAGGTGCTCGAGGGGATGGCCAGCGGTGCCGTCGACCTCGTCATCGGCACCCACCGCATCCTCGGCAACGAGGTGAAGTTCAAGGATCTCGGCCTGGTCATCATCGACGAGGAGCAGCGCTTCGGCGTCGAGCACAAGGAGCAGCTGAAGGCCCTGCGCACCAACGTCGACGTGCTCGCGATGTCGGCCACCCCGATCCCGCGGACCCTCGAGATGGCGGTGACCGGCATCCGGGAGATGTCGACGCTCGCCACTCCGCCCGAGGAGCGGCACCCGGTGCTCACCTTCGTCGGCGGGTACGAGGAAAAGCAGGTGGCGGCCGCGATCCACCGCGAGCTCATGCGCGAGGGGCAGGTCTTCTACGTCCACAACAACGTCGGGACGATCGAAAAGGCAGCGGCCCGCATCCGCGAGCTCGTCCCCGACGCCCGGGTCGAGACCGCCCACGGCAAGATGGGCGAGCACCGGCTCGAGCAGGTCGTCCTCGACTTCTGGGAGCGACGCTTCGACGTCCTCGTGTGCACGACGATCGTCGAGACCGGCCTGGACATCTCCAATGCCAACACGCTGATCCTCGACCGGGCCGACCGCTTCGGCCTGAGCCAGCTGCACCAGCTGCGCGGGCGCGTCGGTCGAGGTCGGGAGCGGGCCTATGCCTACTTCCTCTACCCGCCGGACAAGCCTCTGACCGAGACGGCGCACGACCGGCTGCAGACGATCGCGAGCAACACCGACCTCGGTGCCGGCATGCAGGTCGCGATGAAGGATCTCGAGATCCGCGGCGCCGGCAACCTGCTCGGTGGCGAGCAGTCCGGCCACATCGCCGGCGTCGGCTTCGACCTCTACGTCCGGATGGTCGGCGAGGCGGTCGCCGACTTCAAGGGCGAAGGGGAGTCCGCCCCCGCCGAGGTGAAGATCGAGCTGCCCGTCGACGCGCACCTGCCGCACGAGTACGTCCCGGGGGAACGGCTGCGCCTCGAGGCCTACAAAAAGCTGGCGTCCGCCGACACCGAGGCCGACCTCGCCGAGATCGTGGAGGAGCTCACCGACCGCTACGGCGAGCCGCCGGAGCCGGTGCGCAACCTCGTCGAGGTCGCGCGGCTGCGCATCGTCGTGCGGTCCGCCGGCCTCACCGATGTCGTCGCGGTGGGCAACAACGTGCGCTTCGCGCCGGTGCAGCTGCGCGAGAGCCAGCAGCTGCGTCTGGCCCGCCTCTACCCGAAGTCGAGCTACAAGGAGGGCACCCAGACGGTGCTCGTCCCGAAGCCCACGACGGCACGCATCGGGGGCTCCCCCCTTCGCGACACGGCGGTGCTCTCCTGGGCCACCGACCTCATCCGTCAGGTCATGCTCGATGATGTCATTGTGGACAGCGGGGCGACGGCGCCCCGAGACACCTCGCGCTCGCGCTGAGGATCGGACGAAAGGACCACCCGTGCCCGCTCGACTCCCCATCCGTCGGCCTGCCCGGCTCGCCGCCCTCGCGGCCGGCGCGACCCTGGTGCTCACCGCGTGCGGGGGGAGCGACGACGGCGGTCCGCCGGCCGAGGGCAGCAGTGCCGTCGCCGCCACCGTCGATGGTCAGGAGATCACCGTCGGTGACGTGCAGCGCACGACTCGTGAGCTGCGGACCTTCCTCGAGGCGCAGGCCGCCAGCTCGGGCCAGCAGCCGCAGCAGCTCGACACCGACGGCGTCGTCACGCTGCTCGTGCAGACGCCCGGGGTGCTCGACTACGCGCAGGAGCAGGGCAAGAGCGTCCCCTCGGCGGGCTCGGTCCGCAAGAGCCTCGAGCAGGTCCTGCCGAGTGCCTCCGACGTGACCATCGACTTCTTGCGCGCCAATGCCGTGAGCGCGCAGCTCGACGAGACCGAGCGCACCGAGCTGGTCGAGCACATCGAGAGCCAGCGGGTCTCCGTCAGCCCGCGCTATGCCGCCGCCCGCGACGAGACGCCCGACTGGATCAAGGCCCCCGTCGAGCAGCAGACCCCGCTGGAGACGCCCTGACCGCCGGGCGGGTCGTCCTGCTCGCGACGAGCCCACGGGTCTCGCCCGGGCTCCTCAGCCGCGACGCGTGGCGGGCCCTCGAGTCCGCCGACCGTGTGCTGGTGGCCGACCCCGATGATGCCCTGCCGGTCGCGCTCGTCGACGACGGCGTCACGGTCGAGCGCATCGAGGCCAGCTCGCCCGACGAGCGGGCCCGCGCGCTCGTCGACGCGACGACGGGAGGTGTGGTCGTCTGGGTCGGCTCGCCGGACGGGGACCCGGGCCTGAGCGACGCCCTCGCCGCCGAGGTCTCCCGGCTCGACGACGCGCCCGAGGTCGAGGTGCTCGTCGGGTCCTGGGACGTCGAGGGCGGGCGCCTGCTCGACGCCGTCGCCGTCATGGACCGGCTGCGCTCGCCGGGCGGGTGCGCCTGGGTGGCGGCGCAGGACCACGCGAGCCTGGTCCCCTTCGTCCTGGAGGAGGCGCACGAGGTGACCGAGGCGCTTGAGGCGGTCGTCGCCGACCCCGACGACGTGCGGCTGCGCGGAGAGCTCGTCGACGAGCTCGGCGACCTGCTCTTCCAGGTGCTCTTCCACGCCCGGGTCGCCGCCGACCACCCGTCGGCGTCCTTCACCGTCGACGACGCCGCCGCGGCCCTCGTGGACAAGCTCGTGCGGCGCAACCCCCACGTCTTCGGCGACGCCACGGCCGAGACCCTCGAGGAGATCGAGGCGCAGTGGCAGGCGATCAAGGCGCAGGAGAAGGCACAGGACTGACGCATTCCCTAGGGAAATCACCACCCAACCCCACATCTCCCTAGGGAAATCACCACCAACCCCACATTTCCCTAGGGAAATGCGCAGGTCCGGGGCGGGTCCCTAGGGTCGGGGGCATGGACCAGCGGATCAGCCTCGTCACCCTCGCCGTCGGCGACCTCGCGGCGAGCCGCCGCTTCTACCTCGACGGCCTCGGCTGGCGGGCGGAGCTCGACGTGCCGGACGAGGTCCTCATGATCCGCGCGGGGGAGCGGCTGATCCTCTCGCTGTGGGACGCCGCCGAGTTCGAAGGGGAGGTCGGCCCCCTTCGTCGTGGGGAGGGCCTGGCGCCGATCACCTTGGCGCACAACGTCGCCCGACCCGAGGAGGTCGACGAGATCCTCGCCCTAGCGCGCAGCGCGGGCTCGCCGGAGATCTCGACGGCCCAGCAGCGTGACTGGGGTGGGTACACGGGCTATTTCGCCGACCCCGACGGGTTTCGCTGGGAGATCGCGGTCAACCCCGGGCCCATCGGGCAGACTGTGCTGCCGCCCGCGTCCCGCGACGAAGAGCGGCTCACTCCCTTCGACCAGCTGATCGGTCCCGCGGTCGACGGCTGGACCCCGCCGCCTCGACCCGACCTACCGGCGACCGTCGGTCGCTGGTGCACCGTCGAACCGCTCGCGCCCGCCCACGCCGTCGAGCTGGCGCCCGAGGTCGCCAGCCCGGACCACGACGCCCTGTGGACCTACCTGCCCGTGGAGCGGCCCCTCGACGTCGACGCCTACGTCGCCGGCCGGCTCGCCGGCGACACCGTCGAGGTGCTCGTCCGCGACGGTGACGGGATCGCCTGCGGTCTCGTGAGCCTCATGCGCATCGACCGGGCCCACGGCGTCGTCGAGATCGGCAACGTCGTGTTCGGCCCGCGGCTGCGGCGCACGACCGCCGCGACCGAGGCGATGTCGCTGCTCGCGCGGCACGTCTTCGACCTCGGCTACCGGCGCCTGGAGTGGAAGTGCGACAGCCTCAACGCCCCCTCCCGCCGGGCTGCCGGGCGGCTCGGCTTCGCCCACGAGGGCACCTTCCGCCGGCACGTCGTGACGAAGGGGAGGTCCCGCGACACCGCGTGGTTCGCCATGACCGTCGACGACTGGCCGCGGGTGCGGGCCGCGCACGACACGTGGCTGGAGCCGGCCAACTTCGTCGACGGCGTCCAGCAACGACGACTGGCCGACTTGCTCGTGGCGGGGTGACCTCCCTTCGCCCGCGCCCGAGGGGCGGGTCGCAGCACGAAGCCCCGTGGCCGAGCCGTTACGCTCGTGGCGACCTTCCCCGTGTATCGAGCACCACCAAGGAGCCGGTAGTGGCCAGCATCGAAGCAATTGGCGCCCGCGAGATCCTCGACTCCCGCGGCAACCCGACCGTCGAGGTCGAAGTCGCCCTCGACGACGGCACCATCGCCCGCGCCGCGGTGCCGAGCGGTGCGTCGACCGGCGCCTTCGAGGCCGTCGAGCGCCGAGACGGCGACAAGAACCGCTACCTGGGCAAGGGTGTCGAGGACGCCGTCCGCGCGATCGAGGACGACCTGACCCCGCGCCTCGTCGGCTTCGACGCCAGCGAGCAGCGCCTCGTCGACGGCGAGATGCTCGCCATCGACGGCACCGAAAACAAGGGCTCGATCGGTGCCAACGCGATCCTCGGCGTCTCGCTCGCCGTCGCCAAGGCCGCGGCCGAGTCGGCCGGCCTGCCGCTCTTCCGCTACGTCGGCGGCCCCAACGCGCACGTCCTGCCCGTGCCGATGATGAACATCCTCAACGGTGGCTCCCATGCGGACTCCAACGTCGACATCCAGGAGTTCATGATCGCTCCGATCGGCGCGCCCTCCTTCCGCGAGGCGCTGCGCTGGGGCACGGAGGTCTACCACTCGCTCAAGTCGGTGCTCAAGGACAAGGGCCTGTCGACCGGCCTCGGTGACGAGGGCGGCTTCGCGCCCAACCTCGACAGCAACCGCGAGGCGCTCGACCTCATCCTCGACGCCATCCGCAAGGCGGGCTACGAGCCCGGCACGCAGATCGCGCTCGCGCTCGACGTCGCGGCCAGCGAGTTCTGCGACAACGGCACCTACACCTTCGAGGGCCAGCAGAAGACCGCCGCGGACATGGCCGCCTACTACGGCGAGCTCGTCGACGCCTACCCCCTCGTGTCCATCGAGGACCCGCTCGACGAGGACGACTGGGCTGGCTGGCAGGAGCTCACGACGCAGCTGGGTGACAAGGTCCAGCTCGTCGGTGACGACCTCTTCGTCACCAATCCGGAGCGCCTCGCCCGGGGCATCCAGGACGGCGCGGCCAACGCGCTGCTGGTCAAGGTGAACCAGATCGGCTCGCTCACCGAGACGATGGACGCCGTCGCCCTGGCCACCCGCAGCGGCTACACGTCGATGATGAGCCACCGCTCCGGCGAGACCGAGGACGTCACCATCGCCGACCTCGCCGTGGCGACCAACTGCGGCCAGATCAAGACCGGCGCACCGGCCCGCTCCGAGCGCGTCGCCAAGTACAACCAGCTCCTGCGCATCGAGGAGGAGCTCGACGACGCCGCGGTCTACGCCGGCGCGGGCGCCTTCCCGCGCTTCAAGGGCTGAGGTCGGTCATGGTCGGTACGCCGCGCCGTCGCCCCGCACGCCCTGGTGCGTCGGGGGCGACGCGGCGACCCGGCACGACCCGGCCAGCCGGGCGCACGACCGGTGCGCGGACGCCCCGTCCTCGCACCGGTGCAGCGGCGCGCGAGGCCCAGAAGCGCCGGGCGGCGATGACGACCCGGCGCTGGGTGGTCCTCGGCTCGCTGCTGCTCCTGCTCGCAGTCATGCTGCTGCCGACCGGCAAGTCCTGGTACGACCAGCGCCAGCGCCTCGAGGCCCTCGACCAGCAGGTCACCGCCCAGGAGGCCAATGTCGAGGACCTGCAGCGGCAGCGTGACCTGTGGCAGACCGACGAGTACGTCGAGGCCCAGGCCCGCAAGCGGCTGAAGTTCGTCAAGCCGGGGGAGCGGACCTACACGGTCATCGACCCGTCCGCGGACGCGCCGGAGGTCGACCCGGAGACGGGTGCGGTCAAGGCCCCCTCCACCCAGCCGTGGTACGAACAGATCAGCTCGTCCGTCGCTGCGGCTGACGACCCCAACTCGCCGCGATGAGGGCCGACGAACGGGGCAACGACCTGGACCGGGTCGACCCGAAGGACCTCGAGACCGTCCACCAGCAACTCGGGCGGCCGGCCCGCGCGACGGTCGACGTCGCCCACCGCTGCCCGTGCGGGGGCCCGACGGTGCTGCGGACCGCCCCGCGGCTGCCCGGCGGCACCCCCTTCCCGACGAGCTACTACGCGACGTGCCCGCGTCTCACCGGCCCGATCTCGACGCTCGAGTCGAGCGGGCTCATGGCGGAGATGTCGCAGCGGCTGCTCGAGGACGAGGACCTCGCTGCGCGCTACCGGGCGGCCCACGAGGACTACCTCGCCCGGCGCGCGGAGCTCGGTGACGTCCCCGAGATCGACGGCATCTCGGCCGGCGGCATGCCGACCCGCGTCAAGTGCCTGCACGTGCTCGTCGCGCACTCACTCGCCGCCGGCCCCGGGGTCAACCCCCTCGGGGACGAGGCGCTCGACCTGCTGCCGGAGTGGTGGCACACCAGCCCGTGTGTCGGCACGGACGAAGGGAGCGAGCGATGAGAGTCGCCGCCATCGACTGTGGGACCAACTCGATCCGTCTGCTCGTCGCCGAGGTCGACGAAGCCGCGCCCGGCGTGCTCGTCGACGTCCTGCGCCGCTCGGAGGTCGTGCGCCTGGGGCAGGGTGTCGACACGACCGGCCGGCTCGCGCCCGAGGCGCTCGCGCGGACCCTGGCGATGTGCGACGACTACGCCGCGGTCTGCCGGGAGCACGGGGTGACCGCAGGCAACATCCGCTTCGTCGCCACCTCCGCCTCGCGCGATGCGAGCAATGCCGACGAGTTCGTTGCCGGTGTCCGGGCCGCCTTCGGTGACCTGGACGTCACCCCCGAGGTCATCGCCGGCGCGGAGGAAGCCGCCCTCAGCTTCGACGGGGCGACCGCCGGTCTCGCGGAGGCCGGCTTCGAGGGGCCCTACCTCGTCGCCGACATCGGCGGCGGATCGACGGAGATCGTGCGGGGCATCCACGAGGTCGTCGCCGGCACCTCACTCGACATCGGCTCCGTCCGACTCACCGAGCGCCACCACCGCACCGACCCGCCGACGCAGGAGGTCGTCGACGCCGCCCGCTTCGACATCGCCGAGGCGCTCGACGTGGCCGAGGCCGAGGTCGGCCTCGGGGGAGTGGCCACCGTCGTCGGGCTCGCCGGGTCCGTGACGACCGTCGCGGCGCTGGCGCTGGAGCTGACCTCCTACGACCCCGCAGCGATCCACCTCGCCCGCATCCCCATCGACGACATGATGGTCGCCTGCGAGCGACTCATCCTCAGCACGCGCGCCGAGCGCGCCGCCCAGCCCTTCATGCACCCCGGCCGGGTCGACGTCATCGGGGCGGGCGCGCTCATCTGGTGGGAGATCCTCGAGCGGGCCCGCGGCGCCAACGGCCCGGACCTCGTCGTCACCGTCTCCGAGCGCGACATCCTCGACGGCATCGCCCGGTCCGTCGTGCGTCCGGTCGTCGCCGACGACGAGGCGGCGAGCGCGTAGCATCCGGGCGTCTGGCCCCCGTGGCCCAACTGGCAGAGGCGCGCCACTTAAAATGGCGATCGGTGCGGGTTCGAGTCCCGCCGGGGGTACGTGAGCGGTGCCGGCCCGTCGGGCCGAGGGGAGGTGGCCATCCCGCCGGAGGGTGAGGTTAGCCTTATCTCATGGCTTCTCCCGATCGACCCGTCCGTCCGCCCCGCCCCCAGCACGAGCTGACGGTCGTCTCGACCGAGCAGGTCGGTCCCCATCTCGTGCGGGTCGTCCTCACCGGCGACTCCCTCGCCGACTTCGGCGCAGCCGATCACACTGACGCCTACGTCAAGCTGCAGTTCACCGACGCCGAGGGTGCCCCGCTCACCCGCACCTACACGGTGCGATCGATCGATCGGGCCGCCCGCCGGCTGACGATCGACTTCGTGACGCACGGCGACGTCGGCTACGCCGGCCCCTGGGCCCAGCAGGCGAAGGGAGGAGACCGCATCGTCGCCACCGGCCCGGGCAGCGGCTACGCCTCCGACCCGCAGGCCGCCTGGCATCTGCTCGCCGGCGACCTGTCGGCCCTGCCGGCCATCGCCGCCGCCCTCGAGGCCATGCCCGCGCAGGCGCAGGGGGTGGCCCTGCTGGAGGTCGAGAGCGAGGGCGACGTCATCCCCCTTCGCTCTCCCGAGGGGGTCGAGGTGCGGTGGCTGACCAACCCGGGCGCCGACGCGGCCTTCCTTGCCCGGGCCGTCGACGCGGTCGACTGGCGCGAGGCCGTGCAGGTCTTCGCCCACGGGGAGCGCGAGTCGATCAAGGCGGTCCGCCGGGTGCTCAAGGCGCGCGGGGTGCCGCGCGAGGCGATCTCGATCTCGGGCTACTGGGCGCGGGGGCGCACCGAGGACGCCTTCCAGGCCGAGAAGCGCACCCCGATCGGGCAGATCGACTAGTGCCCGGGGGCGCGGTGTCGGCCTCGGGTGATCCGTGCCACGATGCGGACATGCAGATCGCAGACCACATCACCGACCTGATCGGCAACACCCCGCTGGTCAGGCTCTCCTCCGTCGCACCGGCCGAGGGCGCCCTCGTCGCCGCCAAGGTCGAGTACCTCAACCCCGGCGGCAGCATCAAGGACCGCATCGCCCGCAAGCTCATCGACGCGGCCGAGGCCTCCGGCGAGCTGCGGCCCGGCGGCACCATCGTCGAGCCCACCTCCGGCAACACCGGCGTCGGCCTGGCGCTCGTCGCCCAGGAGCGCGGCTACCGATGCATCTTCGTCTGCCCCGACAAGGTGGGCAAGGACAAGATCGACGTGCTACGGGCCTACGGCGCCGAGGTCCAGATCGTCCCGACCTCCGTCGCGCCGGACCACCCGGACAGCTATTACTCGGTGAGCGACCGGCTGACCGAGGAGATCGACGGGGCGTGGAAGCCCAACCAGTTCTTCAACCTCAACGGTCCGCAGGCCCACTACGAGAGCACCGGCCCGGAGATCTGGGAGCAGACCGGCGGTGAGGTCACCCACCTCGTCGCGGGCATCGGCACCGGCGGCACGATCACCGGCACCGGCCGCTACCTCAAGGAGGTCAGCGAGGGCCGGGTCAAGATCATCGGCGCCGACCCCGAGGGCTCGGTCTACTCCGGCGGCACCGGGCGCCCCTACCTCGTCGAGGGCGTCGGCGAGGACATGTGGCCGGGGGCCTACGACCCCGAGGTGCCCGACGAGGTCATCGCGGTCGACGACGCCGAGGCCTTCGCGATGACCCGGCGCCTGGCCCGCGAGGAGGGCCTGCTCGTCGGCGGCTCCAGCGGCATGGCCGTCGTCGCGGCGCTGCGCGTCGCCGAGCGTGAGGGCCCCGACGCCAAGATCGTCGTCCTGCTGCCCGACGGCGGTCGCGGCTACCTGGCCAAGATCTTCGACGACGACTGGATGGCCAGCTACGGCTTCCTCCCCGGTGACGAAGGGAGCGATGCCACTGTCGGCGACGTGCTCCGCGGCAAGGGTGGCGAGCTGCCCGAGCTCGTGCACACCCACCCCAACGAGACGATCCGCGAGGCCATCGACATCCTGCGGGAGTACGGCGTCTCGCAGATGCCCGTCGTCGGTGCCGAGCCGCCGGTCGTCATCGGCGAGGTCGCCGGTGCGGTCACCGAGCGTGAGCTGCTCACCGCAGTCTTCGAGGGGCACGCCTCGCTCGCCGATCCGGTGAGCGCGCACATGGGCGCCAAGCTGCCGCAGATCGGTGCCGCCGAGCCCGTCTCGGCGGCCACCGAGGCGCTCGAGCAGGCCGATGCCCTGCTCGTCGTCGAGGGCGGCAAGCCCGCCGGCGTCATCACCCGGCAGGACCTGCTGGGCCACCTGTCCCACCGAGCGAAGGGCTGACGATGTCCGAGCGCAAGAGCGCGGCCGACGCGCACGCGACCCAGGGGTTCGCCACCCGGGCGATCCACGCGGGCTACGAGCCCGACCCGCTGACGGGGGCGGTCAACGTCCCGATCTACGCCAGCTCGACCTTTGCCCAGGACGGCGTCGGCGGCATGCGCGGCGGCTTCGAGTACGCCCGCACCGGCAACCCGACCCGGCAGGCTCTCGAGGCCAATGCCGCGTCCATCGAGTCGGGCACCTTCGGTCGTGCCTTCGCCTCCGGCATGGCGGCGACCGACGCGATCCTGCGGGCCTCCCTTCGTCCGGGGGACCACCTCGTCATCCCCGACGACGCCTACGGCGGCACCTTCCGGCTCATCGACAAGGTCTTCTCCCAGTGGGGCATCGAGCACACGCCCGCGCCCGTCGGTGACGTCGACGCGATCCGCGCGGCGATGCGGCCGGCGACCAAGCTCGTGTGGCTCGAGACGCCGACCAACCCGCTGCTCAACATCGGCGACATCGAGGCCGTCGCCGAGGCCGCCCACGCCGGTGGCGCGCGGCTCGTCGTCGACAACACCTTCGCCAGCCCCTACCTGCAGCAGCCGCTCACGCGGGGCGCCGACGTGGTGCTCCACTCGAGCACCAAGTACCTCGGCGGCCACAGCGACGTCGTCGGGGGCCTGCTCGTCACCGACGACGAGCAAATCGACGCCGACGTCGCCTTCCTGCAAAACGGCTCCGGTGGGGTGCCCGGTCCCTTCGACGCCTACCTGACGATGCGCGGCATCAAGACGCTCGGGGTGCGCATGGACCGGCACTGCGACAACGCCGAGGCGGTCGTCGACCTGCTCTCGACCCGCTCGGAGATCACCTCGATCCTCTACCCGGGGCTGCCCGAACACCCCGGCCACGAGGTGGCGGCCCGGCAGATGTCCCGCTTCGGCGGGATGATCTCGGTGCGCATGGCCGGTGGGCGCGAGGCCGCGCAGCAGCTGTGCGCGCGGACCGAGATCTTCACCCTCGCCGAGTCGCTCGGTGGCATCGAGTCGCTCATCGAGCACCCGGGGGCGATGACGCACGCGTCCACCGCGGGGTCCATGCTCGAGGTGCCCGACGACCTGGTGCGCCTGTCCGTCGGCATCGAGGACGTCGCCGACCTCCTCGCCGACCTCGAGCAGGCGCTCGACGGCATCGGCTGACCTCGCACATGTGGACAGCGGGAACATCCGCGGCCTGCCGACCGCTTAGTCTGGTGACAGTCAGCGGCAAGATGGCCGCGCCCCTCTTGAGGAGCAAGACATGAGCAACCCGATCCTCGGCCGGGTCGAGAAGGACGCCCAGAGCGGATACGCGGGCTTCCGGGACTCGAGCGCGGCCCCGCAGCAGGGCTACCAGACCGGCTACGGCCAGGCCCCGCAGGGATACCAGCAGCCCGGCCACCCGCAGGGCTACGGCCAGCAGGGCTATGGCCAGCAGGGCTATGGCCAGCCGCAGCCCGGCTTCGGCCAGCCCGGTCCGGTCGGCGGCTTCGGCGGGGACGGGGGCGGCGGTCGATCGCTGACCCTGGACGACGTCCTCATGCGCACGGGCGCCCTCTTCGGAGTGCTGCTCGTCGTCGCCGCGGGCGCCTGGACCGCCAGCGCCATCAGCCCCGCCCTCGGCGGGCTCGCGCTGCTGGTCGGCCTGGTCGCCACGCTCGGCATGGGGATCTTCCTCGCCTTCCGGCGCAAGCCGGTGGGCGTCGTGCTGGCCGTCGTCTACGCCGCCTTCGAGGGGCTCTTCGTCGGCGCGATCAGCCAGAGCTACGGCGCAGCCTTCGACCCGCCGGGCACCCCGATCTTCGAGTCGATCGTCGTCCAGGCCGTCCTCGCGACGCTGTGCGTCTTCGGCGCGATGCTCCTGCTGTACTCGACCGGCATCATCAAGGTGACGCAGAAGTTCCGCGCCATCGTCGGCATGATGACGCTCGGCTACTTCGTCTTCGCGCTCATCAACCTCGGCTACGCGCTCTTCTTCGGCGGGGCGCCCTTCGGCATCGGCGGCTCCGGGCTCCTCGGCATCGGCATCTCGCTCTTCGCCACCGGCCTGGCCGCCGTCAACCTCGCGATCGACTTCGACAACATCTCGCTCGCGATCCGCACCCAGGCTCCGGTCAACTACGGCTGGACCCTGGCGCTCGGCCTGGTCATCACCGTCGTCTGGCTCTACCTCGAGCTGCTGCGCCTGCTGGCCCGGCTCCGCTCGGATTGATCCCCGACGACGTCGCGACCGAGCTCGGCCGCGCGGTCCGCAGGTGGCAGCAGCTGCCGCTGGACCGCGCGGCCGAGCGCGTTGTCGGCGTGCACGAGCTCATGGCCCAGCTCGCGGGGGAGCCGCTGCCGGACCTCGGCCCGGCCGTGGTCATGGACCAGCTGAGAGTGGTCGTCTTCGATGCCTGCCGGGTCGAAGGGGGACCTCCGCACCTCGCGGAGCAGCTGGCCTCCCTTCGCCTGGGGTGGGCCTGACCTGTACCGCACGGAAGCCGTATTTCCCTAGGCAAATGCGCAGGTGGGGTCGTATTTCCCTAGGGAAATGCGCAGGTGGGGCCGTATTTCCCTAGGGAAAGACGGTCAGAGGTCGGTGACCTCGTGCTCGCCGCGTCGTCGGAGCATCGCCCACGGGCCGCGGGGGCCGGTGCGGCGACCGCGCAGCTCGGCCGGCCCGACCTCCGTGCCCGGCGTCGAGGCCGCGCGCTCGGCGGCGTCGTCGAGCGCGCCGATGCCTTCGCCGAGGCTCGCCTCGGGCTCGGAGTCGTGGGTGGCACCCTCGGGCCAGGCGTCCACCTCGGCTGCGACCGAAGGGAGCAGGGCCGAGGCGACCCGCGCGTACCCGGCGGCCGAGGGGTGGAAGCGGTCTTGGCTGAACATCACGGCCGGGCTCGCGGCGAACTCCGGGCCGAGCAGGTCGCCCATCGAGACGGTGCGGGCACCGGCCTCGACGGCGGCGACGGTCTGGGCGGCGGCCAGCTCGCGGCTCCACTGGCGCAGCAGCTTGTTGAGGGGGAAGGGCACCGGCTCCACCGTCCCGAGGTCGGGGCAGGTGCCGACGACGACGGGCACGTCGAGGGTGCGCAGGTAGCGCACGGTCCGCTGCAGGTGCTGCACGGAGACCGAGCGGTCGATGCGGTGCGTGACGTCGTTGGCTCCGATGAGGATCACCGCGACGTCGGGCTGGTCGACCCGGGCCAGGGCCTTGGACAGCTGCGAGCTGAGGTCGGAGGACTCGGCGCCGACGACCGCCTCGTTGGTCAGCTCGACCGGGCGCCCCATGATCGCGGCGAGGCCGGTCGCGAGGATCGCGCCGATCGTCTGGTAGCGGGTGTCCGCGCCCATCCCGGCAGCGGTGGAGTCGCCGAGGACGAGCAGCTGGACCGGCTCGCCGGGCGCGGCCCCGTAGACCCCGTCGTCGTCGGGTGCGCCGTCGAAGGGGTTGCCGACGATCTTGCGGGTGATCTTGGCCTCAGCCTGGATGAGGCCGTAGCCCAGACCGGCGAGAGTCGCGCTCGCGGCCGCGGTCCCGACGGCACCCAGCGCCGCACGGGCTGCCACACGTCCCAGCTCAGCCATGCCAGTCCTCCGATCGGTCCCATGTGCGCCCAACCTTGTCATCCCTGCGTGACAATGCCAACGAGCGGTGCGCCGGGCGTCGTGGCGTTGGGTAGCGTCGCAGCCGACTGCCGATGCACGAGCGAGGACGACGATGACCGAGTACCCGCACCTCTTCGAGCCCCTCGACCTGGGGTTCACCAGCCTGCGCAACCGCACGATCATGGGGTCGATGCACACCGGTCTGGAGGACCGCGCCAGCAACTTCGAGCGGCTGGCCGCCTTCTACGCCGAGCGGGCGAAGGGAGGTGCCGGCCTCATCGTCACTGGGGGCTTCGCGCCCAACATCGAGGGCAGCTTCTACCCCTTCGCCTCGAAGCTGACCACGCGGCGGGAGGCGCGCCACCACGAGCAGGTCACCGACGCGGTGCACCGCGAGGGCGGCAAGATCGCGCTGCAGATCCTCCACGCCGGCCGCTACGCCTACCACCCCTTCTCGGTCTCGGCGTCGGCGACGAAGTCGCCCATCACCCCCTTCGGCGCGCGCGCCCTGAGCGAAAAGGGCGTCCGTCGGCAGATCCGGGGCTTCGCCCGGGCCGCCGAGCTGGCCCGCTCCGCGGGCTACGACGGCGTCGAGATCATGGGCTCCGAGGGCTACTTCATCAACCAGTTCCTCGCGCCGCGCACCAACGCGCGCGAGGACGGGTGGGGTGGCACGCCGGCCAACCGGCGTCGGATCGCGACCGAGATCGTCCGGGCGGTGCGGGCGGCCGTCGGCGACGACTTCATCATCGTCTACCGCCTCTCCGTGCTCGACCTCGTCGAGGGCGGGCAGACCTGGGAGGAGATCGTCGCCCTCGGCCAGGAGATCGAGGCGGCCGGCACGACGATCCTCTCGACCGGCATCGGGTGGCACGAGGCCCGGGTGCCGACGATCGTCACCTCGGTGCCGCGCATGGCCTTCACCGAAGTCGCCGAGCGGCTGCGGCCGCACGTCGACCTGCCGGTCGTCACGAGCAACCGGATCAACATGCCCGATCAGGCCGAGCAGGCGCTCGCCGCCGGTCAGGCCGACCTCGTCCAGATGGCGCGGCCCTGGCTCGCCGACCCGCAGTGGGCGACGAAGGCGGAGTCGGGCCGAGCCGAGACGATCAACACCTGCATCGCCTGCAACCAGGCCTGCCTCGACCACACCTTCCAGCGCAAGGTCGCCTCCTGCCTCGTCAACCCGCGGGCGGCCCACGAGACGCAGCTCGTGCTCTCGCCGACGACGCGCCGCAAGCGGGTCGCCGTGGTCGGTGGCGGGCCGGCGGGCCTGGCGGCCGCGGTGTCGGCCGCAGAGCGGGGCCACGCCGTCGAGCTCTTCGAGGCCGGCGACGACATCGGTGGCCAGTTCGCGCTCGCCATGCGCATCCCGGGCAAGGAGGAGTTCGCCGAGACGATCCGCTACTACCGCGGCGAGCTCGAGCGTCGAGCGGTGGCCCTGCACCTCGGCCGTCGAGTCGGCGTCGATGACCTCACCGGATTCGACGAGGTCGTCCTCGCGACCGGGGTGACGCCTCGCGTCCCCGAGATCACGGGGATCGACCACCCGATGGTCGTCACCTACCCGGAGGCCGTGCTCGGCACGCGGGAGATCGGTGAGCGGGTGGCGGTCATCGGCGCCGGAGGCATCGGCGTCGACGTCACCGAGCTGCTCACCACGGGCGCCTCGCCGACGCTCGACCTCAAGGAGTGGCAGGACGAGTGGGGCGTCGACCCCTTCTCGCCGGAGCGTGGTGGCCTCAAGGACGCCCACCCAGCGCCCTCACCCCGCACCGTCTACCTCGTGCAGCGCAAGGAGACCAAGATCGGTGCCGGGCTGGGCAAGACCTCCGGCTGGGTCCACCGCGCGGCGATCAAGGCGAAGGGGGTCCACCAGATCATTGGCGCCGCCTACGAGCGCATCGACGACGAGGGCCTGCACATCACGGTCGACGGCAAGCCGCGCACCCTCGCGGTCGACAACGTCGTCGTCTGCACCGGGCAGGAGTCCGTGCGTGACCTCGTCGAGCCGCTGCAGGCGAAGGGAGTGACCGTCCACGTCATCGGTGGCGCCGACGTCGCCGCCGAGCTCGACGCCAAGCGGGCGATCCGGCAGGGCACGGAGCTGGCCGCGAGCCTGTGAGGGGAGTCGTCCCCATCGCCGTGAGGGCCGACTGGGCCTAGGTTCCTCGTGACGGGGATGCCGAGACGGACGAGGGGACGACAGACATGGCGATGACCGTGAGGCTGTGCATCGGCATGATGGCGCTGGTGACGATGACGACCGTGACCGGCTGCTCGAGCACTCCCGAGCCCGAGTCCGGGGAGGCCGTCGACGCACGTCTGGCCGAGCTCGTCCGCGACGACACCTCGGCCCCCCTCGGCGAGGTCGTCGAGGGGCACTGGGACCGCGCGGCGTTCTTCCACGAGGGGGTCACCGCTGAGCGGGTCAACTCCGTCGTCGCCAGCGAGGCGATCTCGGACCGGTGGACGGCGTCGCCGGCGCTGGTCGTCGTCGTCGAGGGCGATGACGTCAGGGTGGTGCGTCTGCGGACCCCGGCCCTGGCCAACGACGCCACGGGCCGGGCCTTCTCCCGCGATGCGACGGTGTCGGGGTCGACCGCCACCGGGATGCTCACGGTGCGATGAGCACGGCGATCCGCCGCATCGGGCTGCTGCTCGTGCTGGGCCTCGTCGTCGTGCTGGGGTCCGCGTGCGGTGCCTCGAGCGACGACGAGAGGCACGTCGCGGACAAGCAGGTCGACGAGCGCGGCACCCGCTCCGACGTCGCGCCGCTGACGCAGCGTTTCCCCGACCTCGGTGACCCCGTGTCGGCGACGTGGCAGTCCGGCACGCTGGGGGACTCCCGCACGGCACCCGGCCCGGCGACCTACTGGATCGACGCCGCGGTCACCGTCGAGCCGGAGGTGGCGGACTCCCTTCGCGCGCAGCCCTCCCCGGACGGCGACCGCCCCATGCACCTCGTCGACGCGGTGGGCGACGAGCTCGGCGACGGGACCTTCGACGAGGTGGCGCTCGCCGGACCCGACACGTGGCAGGTCGATGCCTGGGTCGCGGCAGACCGCGAGGTCGTCGTCATCTCGGCCCGGGGGCAGTGAGCCCGCTCAGCCCTCCTGACGCAGCACCGACTCCTGGCTCGGCACCTCGTCCTGGCGGAGGATCCCGACCTGGCAGGTGAGGCCGTTGGGGCCGTGGTTGCAGTAGCCGCCGGGGTTCTTGTGGAGGTACTGCTGGTGGTAGTCCTCGGCGTACCAGAAGGTGCCGGCCTCGTTCGCCGGCCGCATCTCGGTGACGACCGGCGGCAGGTTGTGGCGGCGCAGCTCCTCGCCGAAGGCCGCGGCGGTCGCCTCGACCGCGGCCTGCTGCCCCGGGGTCGTCCAGTAGATCGCCGAGCGGTACTGCGTGCCGACGTCGTTGCCCTGCCGGTCGGGCGTCGTCGGGTCGTGGTTTTCCCAGAAGGCCTTGAGCAGCAGCTCCGGTCGCGTCTGCTCGGGGTCGTAGGCGACGAGGACGCTCTCGGTGTGGCCGGTGAGCCCGGTGCACGTCTCCTCGTACGTGGGGTTTGGGGTGTGCCCGCCCATGTAGCCGGCTGCCGTCGTGACGACGCCCGCCTGCTGCCAGAAGATCCGCTCGGCGCCCCAGAAGCAGCCCATGGCGACGTAGATGACCTCGGTGCCCTCGGGCCACGGGCCCTCGAGCGGTGTCCCGAGCACCTCGTGACGCTGCGGGACGTCGAAGGGCCGCTCCGCGCGCCCCGGCAGGGCGGACTCGGCGGTCGGCATGGGCGGGATCTGGCGTCCGAACATGTCTCCATTGTCGCAGCCGCTCGTGTGGGGGAGTGCTCCCCATCGTCCGGCCGCCGGTCGGCTCTCTAGTCTGAGGGCAAGAACTTCCGGGAGGCAGGTCGATGGCCAGGCACATCAGCCACGGTGCAGACGTCGAACAACTCGACGACATCGCCGTGGGACTGCGGCGTCAGAGCGAGCGCCTGAGCGAGGTCGGCGGTCGTGGCGCCGTGCTGCTCGAGGTGCTCCGTGCGAAGTGGGAGGGCCCCGACTTCGAGGAGTTCGCCCGCTCGTGGCGCTCGGCCCACCGGGCCATCGACGCTGCCGAGGGTTCCCTGCGCGGCGCCTCCCGCCTGCTCGCGGAGGAGTCCGACGCTCAGCGCGGTGCCTCCGGCGTCCCGTCGGGCGGTGGTTCCGGCGGCTCGGGCGGATCGGGCGGATCGGGCGGCGGTGGTGGCGGGGCCGCGGGCGACGACGGGTCCGGCGGAGCCCGCCGGCGCGACGACGGTCAGGGCCCGATGGCCTTCTTCCCGACGGGGACCAGTCTCTCGGACCGGCACCACTTCGTCGTGTGCCCGCGGGCCGACGGCAACTCCGAGGTCCAGCTCGAGGTGCACGGCGAGCCGATCCGGATCTCACCCCCGGACCTGCCCCTCGTCGGCTGCGACCTCGTGCCCTATCTCCCGACCGACGAAGGGGAGTCTCTCGAGCTCGCGGACCTGGAGCCCCCCGCCTTCGAGCGGCTCGACCTGACGACGGGCCCGCCGGAGGGCACGGCCTTCGAGCGGGTCGACGGTCCGGCCGAGCACCCTTACGGGGCCTTCGAGCGGTCCGACGCGGCGCAGGCCGTCCCGGAGCCGGCGACCACCTCGGGTGCGCCGGCGGCCTCCACCCAGGTCGACCCCGCCCCGGCCCAGCCGGAGACGAGCGCGGCCCCGGCGCCAGCGGACGGGGGTGCCGCCAGCGCCCCGACGACGTCCGGAGAGACGGCCGTGCCAGCCCAGCTGGCGACGGACGAGGGCGCCCACGTGACGACCGCGAGCGACTCGGCCGGGCAGCGCAGCGTCGCCTTCAACCCCTTCCTCGACGTGCTGTCGGGCGGCAGCGGGGTGGACGGCTCCCAGATGGGCGGGTGGCTCGGCATCGACGATCTCGACCTGCAGCCCTGGAACCGCTGACCACCGCACCGCAAGCACCGACGACGAAGGGCGTCACGACCACTGGTCGTGACGCCCTTCGGTGCGGGTGGGCTCAGGCCGAGTACGGCTTCGCCGAGATGATCGTGACCTCGATGGACTTGCCGTTGGGCGCCTCGTAGGTGACCGTCTCGCCGACCTTGTGGCCGTTGATGCCGGCGCCGAGGGGCGACTGCTCGGAGTAGACGTCGATGCTGTCGCTGCCGTCGGCGATCTCGCGGGAGCCGAGGAGGAAGGTCTCCTCGTCGCCGAACATCTCGACGGTGACGACCATGCCGGGCTCGACGACACCGTCGTCCGGCGGGGCCTCGCCGACCGTCGCCGTGTCGAGGATCTGCTTGAGCTGGCGGATGCGGGCCTCCATCTTGCCCTGTTCCTCCTTGGCGGCGTGGTACCCGCCGTTTTCCTTGAGGTCGCCCTCCTCGCGGGCGGCCTCGATGCGCTTGGCGATCTCGACGCGACCCGGGCCCGAGAGCTCGCGCAGCTCGGCCTGGAGACGCTCGTAGGCCTCCTGGGTCAGGTACGACGCGTTGGACGTCTGGGTCACGGGACACTCCTTGCCTCAGGTCGTGGGGAACCGGGGTCGGGCCCCCACAGACGGTGAACCGCTGCTCTCCCGGGTGGGGGACGATGCACAAAGGTCTGGACCCATCGGTCCAGACCCACGGTTGCGTGTAAAGGTCCAGTGTACCGCGCAGCGGGGCCGCGCGCAGGTGTCAGTCCACGACCGTGCAGTCAGCGACCGTCGCGGTGACGGCCCGTGTCGTCGTGCGGACCGCAGCCCGCACCCGCGTCGTGCGCTCGTCGCTCGCGGGCACGGCCTGCTCCTTGGTGCCGACCCGCCCGTAGGTGCTGTCCATCGCGGTGACGGTGCACGACAGGGCGGTGCCGGTCGGGCGGGTCACGTCGAAGACCATGACGATCTCCCGCTCGCCGTTGCGCTCGAAGCCCACGTCGGTCGTCGTGATCGCGCCCGACGTCATCGACAGCCCGTACCAGATCGACATCGCCACGGCCGCGACCACCGCGACACCGCCGATGAGCCACCAGCGTCGGCTGCCCCGGTCGGGGTTGGCCTCGGCCTCGGCCTCCTCGCGCTCCGGGTCCCAGCCGGGCTCGGTCGGCGAGGCGTCGGGCGTCATGACTGCTCCTGCGGGACGAAGGGGGGTGTCACCGGCCCCGTCGAAGCGGTCGGCGAGCGGTGAGAGGATGGAGCCATTGTCCGTGACACCAGTCCGCGACGGCACACCGGGCCGTGCGGCGCACCCTCCCCGGGAGGAACCCAGCAGTGGAAGCACTCAGGCTCATGGCGGTCCACGCCCACCCCGACGACGAGTCGAGCAAGGGCGCGGCGACGACCGCACGTTACGTCCACGAGGGTGCCGAGGTGCTCGTCGTGACGTGCACCGGCGGTGAGCGTGGCGACGTGCTCAACCCCAAGCTCAAGGACGACCCGCACATCCTGCGCGACATCGTGCAGGTGCGCCGCGAGGAGATGGCCAGTGCCGCCGCCCACCTCGGGGTGCAGCACACCTGGCTCGGCTTCGTCGACTCCGGCCTCCCGGAGGGCGACCCCCTCCCGGACCTGCCGGCGGGCTGCTTCTACCTGGAGCCGCTCGAGGTGTCGACGGAGGCTCTCGTGCGCGAGATCCGGCGGTTCCGGCCGCACGTCATCACGACGTACGACGAGAACGGCGGCTACCCGCACCCGGACCACGTGATGACCCACCGCGTCTCCGAGGCGGCCTTCGCCGCGGCCGGCGACCCCGAGGCCTTCCCGCACGCCGGGGAGCCCTGGCAGCCGCTGAAGCTCTACTACATCGGCGGGTTCAGCAGCGAGCGGATCCGCACCTTCCACGAGGCGATCCTCGCTCAGGGCAAGGAGTCCCCCTTCGACGAGTGGATGAAGCGCATCGAGGGCCGCCCGGAGCGCGAGCTCACGACGTGGGTGCCGTGCGCGGACTTCTTCGATGCTCGCGACCACGCCCTGCGCTCGCACGCGACGCAGATCGACCCCGACGGGTTCTTCTTCGCCGTGCCCAACGACGTCCAGGCGGACCTGTGGCCCACCGAGGAGTACGAGCTCGCGGTCAGCCACGTGGAGACGACGGAGCGCGAGGACGACCTCTTCGCGGGGATCCCGGCGACGCTCGCGGAGGCGGACGCGCTCTCCCTTCGTCCGAGGCGTGAGCCGGTCCTCGACCGACGGACCGCGTCGACCGTCAGGGAGTGGAAGTGAACTCCCCGAGCACCGAGGTCAGCCCGGGGATCTGGGCCTTCATCGTCTTCTTCGTCCTCGCGCTGGCGCTGTGGCTGCTCATGCGCAACATGTTCACCCGGCTGCGCCGGATGAACCTCGCCGAGCGGGACGCGCAGCGGCAGCGGGCCGAGCAGGAGCGGGCGCGTGAGGAGTCCGCCGAGCGCAGCCGCGAGAGCGACGTCGCCTCGGGCCGGGAGCAGGGGTCAGCCGGTCTGGGCGATGGGCCCGAAGAGGGCGAGCGTCGCGGCGACGAAGTGTGAGATGAAGGCGAGGATCGTCAGCGCGTGGAAGATCTCGTGGAAGCCGAACCACCGCGGTGACGGGTTGGGCCGCTTGAGGCCGTAGACGACGGCCCCGGCGGTGTACAGGGCGCCGCCGGCGATGACGAAGGCGAGGATCGTCCACCCGCCGTGCGTCAGCAGCGGCTTGATGTAGAAGACCGCGACCCAGCCCAGGGCCACGTAGACGGGCACGTAGAGCCAGCGCGGTGCGCCGACCCACAGCACACGGAAGAGCACACCGATGATGGCGCCGCTCCAGACGATGACGAGCAGCGTGATCGCCTGCGTGCGCGGCAGCATCAGCGCGAAGGGGGTGTAGCTCCCCGCGATGATGAGGAAGATGTTGGCGTGGTCCCAGCGGCGCAGGGCGCCGGCCATCCGGCCGCCCCACTTGCCGCGGTGGTAGACGGCGGACGTGCCGAAGAGCAGCCCGGCGGTGATGGTGAAGACCATGGCCGCGATGCGCCCCCCCTGGGTCGGCGCCGTCGAGGTGAGGACCAGACCGCCGACGAGGGCCAGCGGCGCCATGACGAGATGGAGCCAGCCGCGCAGGTGCGGCTTGACGGCATCGACGAAGGCATCGACCTGCTCGCCGACGTCGTGCGCGATCTCCTTGATCTCGGCGCGGGGGGAGTCCATGGATCGACGGTAACCTACGCACCCGTAGGTCGGCCATGCCCGGACGGGCTCCGGAGCGCCTTTGTGAGGGGTGCCACGGCCCGACGGTAGGTTGGGGACACTGACCTCGCCTGAAGGGACCCGCGAGTGCGCAACCCGCTCTACACCGCCTACGAACGACGCCTCGTCGGGCAGCTCGACCAGGCCAGCGTGCCGCGGCACGTCGGGATGATCGTCGACGGCAACCGACGCTTCGCCAAGGCGCGCGGGGGCAATGCTGCCGATGGGCACCAGGCGGGTGCCGCCAATGTCGGCAGCTTCCTCGAGTGGTGCGAGGAGGCCGGCGTCGAGGTCGTCACCCTGTGGCTGCTCTCGACCGACAATCTCACCCGTCCGCCGCAGGAGCTGGACAAGCTGCTGCGCATCATCGAGGGTCTGGTGGCCGACCTCGCGACCGCCCAGCGGTGGCAGCTGCACGCGGCCGGCGCCCTCGACATGCTCCCGGTCCAGACCGCGGCCGCGCTGCGTCGGGCCGAGGACGAGACCGCCGACGTCGAGGGGCTCATCGTCAACGTCGCGGTCGGCTACGGCGGCCGCCAGGAGATCGCCGACGCGGTGCGCTCGCTGCTGCGCACCCGGGCGGCCGAGGGTGCGACCCTCGAGGAGGTGGCCAGCGAGCTCACCGTCGAGGACATCAGCGGACACCTCTACACCAAGGGCCAGCCCGACCCCGACCTCGTCATCCGCACCTCGGGGGAGCAGCGGCTCTCCGGGTTCCTCCTGTGGCAGTCGGCGCACAGCGAGTACTACTTCTGCGAGGTCTACTGGCCGGAATTTCGCCGCGTCGACTTCCTGCGAGCCCTGCGGGCCTACGCGGACCGGCACCGTCGGTACGGTGCCTGACGTTCCCTCCGGTCCCGCCGGCGTGCTCCTGGAGTGGCCCGTGTGACTCCTGAGGCGACGACGGGGTGAACATCGCGAAGCCCGCTCCGACACGCCGCCGACGTGGCGCGTGCCACCGTGCGCCGGTCGTACGTTGATGACGACGACCTGCACACGGCAGGGCGTTCGGGAGGCCTCATCGATGGAGCTGCTGCACAGCAGGAGAGGCCGGACCCGGCCTCGGCTCCAGCCGAGGGCCCGGTCCCGGCACCAGCACCGAGAGTAGGCGCGTGCGCGCCTGCCGGCGCGGCGCCCGTGGAGGAGATCGACGTGGACGACCTGATGACCCAGACCGTCACCCCCTCGCTCGCGCAGCCCGACGGCGCGCCCGATCCGGTGGACCTCCCGCCCGAGGAAGAGGGCCCGCGCACCTACGTCATCGACACCTCGGTGCTCCTGTCGGACCCGCGGGCGATGCTGCGCTTCAAGGAGCACGAGGTCGTCCTGCCGGTCGTCGTC
Source organism: Janibacter hoylei PVAS-1 (assembly GCF_004025845.1). NCBI lineage: Bacteria > Bacillati > Actinomycetota > Actinomycetes > Micrococcales > Intrasporangiaceae > Janibacter > Janibacter hoylei. The sequence continues at coordinate 139,094 of NZ_PIPF01000003.1, read as the reverse complement.
GTCACCGAGCTCGAGGCCAAGCGGCACCACCCGGAGCTCGGGTACTTCGCCCGGACCGCGCTGCGCCTCCTCGACGACCTGCGCGTCTCCGCGGGCCGGCTCGATGCCCCGGTGCCGGTGGGGGAGGACGGCGGGACCCTGCGGGTCGAGCTCAACCACACCGACCCCACGTCCCTGCCGAGCGGGTTTCGCCTCGGGGACAACGACACCCGCATCCTGGCCGTCGCCAAGAACCTCTCCCTCGAGGGCGCCTCGGTGACGATCGTCTCCAAGGACCTGCCGATGCGGGTCAAGGCCTCCGCCGTCGGCATCGATGCCCAGGAGTACCGCCACGAGCAGCGACCGTCGGACTCCGGCTGGACCGGCATGAGCGAGCTCGACATGACCGCCGAGGAGGTCGACACCCTCTACGAGACCGGTCGGGTCGAGCACCTCGCGGCCGCCGAGCTGCCCTGCCACACGGGGCTGAAGATCCTCTCGCCCCAGGGCAGCGCCCTGGGCCGGGTCGGTGCCGACAAGCAGGTGCGCCTCGTGCGCGGTGACCGCGACGCCTTCGGCCTGCACGGCCGGTCGGCGGAGCAGCGGATCGCCCTCGACCTGCTCCTCGACCCCGACGTGGGCATCGTCAGCCTCGGCGGGCGGGCCGGCACCGGCAAGAGCGCGCTCGCGATGTGCGCGGGGCTCGAGGCGGTCATGGAGCGCCGCCAGCACCGCAAGGTCGTCGTCTTCCGCCCCCTCTACGCCGTCGGCGGGCAGGAGCTGGGCTACCTGCCCGGCAGCGAGCAGGAAAAGATGGGGCCGTGGGCCCAGGCGGTGCACGACACCCTCGGGGCGCTCGTCTCCAAGGAGGTCGTCGACGAGATCATCGACCGCGAGATGCTCGAGGTGCTGCCGCTGACCCACATCCGCGGCCGGAGCCTGCACGACGCCTTCGTCATCGTCGACGAGGCGCAGAGCCTCGAGCGCAACGTGCTGCTCACGGTGATGTCGCGCATCGGGCAGAACTCCAAGATCGTGCTCACCCACGACGTCGCCCAGCGCGACAACCTGCGGGTCGGGCGCCACGACGGCGTCGCCGCCGTCATCGAGACGCTCAAGGGGCACCCCCTCTTCGCCCACGTCACCCTGACGCGCAGCGAACGCAGCCCGATCGCCGCACTCGTCACGGACCTGCTCGAGGGCCTGGACGTCTGACGCCGGGACGAAGGGGGAGGCCCCGCCCGGCGATCGGGCGGGGCCTCCCCTTCGTGCTGGGGTTGTGGACGGCCCTTTGCTCGGCCGCGGACGGTGGGTTAGGGTCTCAAAAGCATAACGGCCGGTCACGCACCCCTGAAGCGCCCGGCACACCACAGCCACTCCTCGCGGGTGGCTGTCCCATGGAAGGAGCTGGTGACGTGCGCTCGGACAGCTACACGCCCAGACACGGCGCGGCGCGTCACGCGCGCAAGCGCACCGGCCTGTCGGCCGTCCGTCGCCCCGTCGTCGGCGGTGCCATCGCCGTCGCGATGCTCGGCTCGGTCGGCGCCACCGTCGCCATCGGCGACCCCTCGCACGACACCGGCGAGACGGCCACCACCCTGACCTCCCCCGAGCAGTCGGCCAGCCCCGCCGCGGACTCCGAGACCGTCGACACCGCGCGGCTGGCCGAGAGCCGCCGCGCCACCAACGTCTCCCGCAGCGCCTCACGCGAGCAGGACCGCCTCTCGGCCGTCGAGGCCAAGAAGCGGGCCGCCGCGAAGAAGAAGGCGGCTGCCGAGCGCAAGGCCGCCGCCAAGAAGAAGGCCGAGGAGAAGAAGCGCGCCGAGGAGAAGGCCAAGCCGATCTCCGAGCGCGACTTCACCGACGCCGAGATCAAGATCATCCAGCGCGACCCGCAGCCCTACGCCAAGCAGTTGCTCGGCGAGTACGGCTGGGGCGAGGGTGAGTGGTCCTGCCTGATCAGCCTGTGGAACGGCGAGAGCAACTGGACCTGGGACGCGACCAACTCCTCGTCGGGCGCCTACGGCATCCCGCAGTCGCTGCCGGCCGACAAGATGGCCACCGCCGGCCCGGACTGGAAGACCAACCCGGTCACCCAGATGATCTGGGGCATGGACTACATCAAGGCCTCCTACGGCAGCCCCTGCCAGGCCAAGGCCTTCTGGGACAGCAACAACCCGCACTGGTACTGAGCCGCCCCCGACGCAGCCCCCGCGACCACGAGGTCGCGGGGGCTGCGTCGTTGGCTGGATGGCGCCGGACGAAAGAAGATGTCGGCGCCCGCCGAAGTCCTGCGTTCATCGATGGCCGGCGGTCGTCGTGACTGACTTCGGCTTGATGTGCGCCGACACCATCTTTCGTCCGTCGCTGTCGGCGCCGACGTCACCAACACCCCGCCGGCACGGAAGAGGGGACTCGGCCACTCGGGCTCGGAGGCGTGGAGGCGCTAGAGCTTCCGCAGGCGGATGCGGCGGACCTGGTGGTCGGCCCCCTTCGTCAGGACGAGGGTGGCGCGGCCGCGCGTCGGGAGGACGTTGTCGACGAGGTTGGGCTGGTTGATCGTCTCGAAGATGTGCAGCGCGCGGGCCTCGGCCTGCTCGTCGGTCAGGTCCGCGTAGCGGTGGAAGTAGGAGGCGGGGTCGGCGAAGGCGGTCTGGCGCAGCCGCAGGAAGCGGTCGACGTACCAGCGCTTGATGTCGGTGAGGTTGGCGTCGACGTACACGGAGAAGTCGAAGAAGTCGCTGACGGCGAGGCCGGTGCGCCCGTCGCTGCGCACCCCCGGCGGCTGGAGCACGTTGAGCCCCTCGACGATGAGCACGTCGGGCTGGCGCACCACGATGCGCTCGTCCGGGACGATGTCGTAGGTCAGGTGGGAGTAGACCGGCGCGGAGACCTCCGGCTGGCCGGCCTTGACCGCCGAGATGAAGCGCAGCAGCGCCCGCCGGTCGTAGGCCTCCGGGAAGCCCTTGCGCTGGAGCAGGCCTCGTCGCTCGAGCTCGGCATTGGGCAGGAGGAAGCCGTCGGTCGTCACGAGGTCGACCTTGGGCGTGTCCGGCCAACGCTGCATGAGCTCGCGCAGGATGCGGGCGGTCGTCGACTTGCCGACCGCCACCGACCCGGCGACCCCGATGACGAAGGGGGCCTTGGGCGGGCGTTCGCCGAGGAAGGTCGAGGTGATGCGGTGCAGGCGGGTGGTCGCCGAGACGTAGAAGGTCAGCAGCCGCGACAGCGGCAGGTAGACCTCCTGCACCTCCTCGAGGTCGATCGGGTCGCTCAGGCCGCGCAGCCGGGAGAGGTCGCCCTCGTCGAGGTTGAGCGGGTGGTTTTCGCGCAGGTGGGCCCATGCCTGCCGGTCGAGCTCGACGAAGGGGGAGGGCAGGGTCGAGGTGGCGGCGGTGGACACGCGCCCATTGTGTCCCACCTTTTCTGCGCAGAGCGATCCGACGGATAGCCTGTCCCGCATGTGCGGAATCGTTGGATACGTCGGCCCCGACACGGGAGCCCGCCCCCTGGACGTCGTCATGGAGGGCCTCGCGCGCCTCGAGTACCGCGGGTACGACTCCGCGGGCGTCGCGCTCGTCGCCGGTGACGAGGTCTACACGCAAAAGCGCGCCGGCAAGCTGGCGAACCTCCGCGAGGCCCTCGAGGGCGACACGGTGCCCTCCGCCGCGACCGCGATCGGGCACACCCGCTGGGCCACCCACGGCGGCCCGACGGACGAAAACGCGCACCCCCACCGCGGTGGGGCGGACGGCAAGCTCGCCGTCGTCCACAACGGCATCGTCGAAAACTTCCATCAGCTCAAGCAGGAGCTGCTGGCCCAGGGCGTCACCTTCACGTCGGAGACCGACACCGAGGTCGCCGCGCAGCTGCTCGCCGCGGCCTTCGCCGAGTCGGGCGACCTCACCGAGGCGATGCGCTCGGTCGTCAACCGTCTCGAGGGCGCCTTCACCCTCCTCGCCGTGCACGCCGACGCCCCGGACACGGTCGTCGCGGCCCGCCGCAACAGCCCGCTCGTCGTCGGTCTGGGCGAAGGGGAGAACTTCCTCGGCTCCGACGTGGCGGCCTTCATCGGCTACACGAAGCAGGCCGTCGAGCTCGACCAGGACCAGATCGTCACGATCACGCCGACGTCGCACACGGTGATGAACTTCGACGGCACGCCCGCCGAGGGCAAGCCCTACGAGGTCACCTGGGACGCCGCAGCTGCCGAGAAGAGCGGCTACGACACCTTCATGGAGAAGGAGATCAACGACCAGCCCCACGCGGTCGGCGACACCCTCCTCGGCCGCACCGACGCCGACGGCAAGCTCGTCCTCGACGAGCTGCGCATCGACGAGGCCAAGCTCAAGGACATCGACCGGATCACCATCGTCGCGTGCGGCACCGCCGCCTACGCGGGCATGGTCGCCAAGTACGCCATCGAGCACTGGACCCGCATCCCGGTCGAGGTCTCCCTCGCGCACGAGTTCCGCTACTGCGACCCGATCGTCTCCGACCGCACCCTGGTCGTCTCGATCAGCCAGTCCGGCGAGACCGCCGACACGGCGATGGCCGTGCGCCATGCCCGCTCCCTCGGCGCGCTCACCGTCTCGGTCTGCAACACCCACGGGGCGACGATCCCGCGCGAGTCCGACGCGGTCCTCTACACGCACGCCGGCCCGGAGATCGCCGTCGCCTCGACCAAGGCCTTCCTCGCCCAGATCACCGCCTGCTACGTCCTCGGTCTCTACCTCGCCCAGCTGCGCGGCGGCACCTTCGCCGACGACGCCCGGACGGTCATGGCCGAGCTGCACGAGGTGCCGGACAAGATCGCCTCGCTGCTCACCGAGATGGACCGGGTCAAGGAGATCGCCCGCTTCATGGCCGACACCCGCTCGGTCCTCTTCCTCGGTCGCAACGTCGGCTACCCGATCGCCATGGAGGGCGCGCTCAAGCTCAAGGAGCTCGCCTACATCCACGCCGAGGGCTTCGCGGCGGGCGAGCTCAAGCACGGCCCTATCGCGCTCATCGAGCCCGGCCAGCCGGTCTTCATCGTCGTCCCGGGCCCGGACACGCCCAACGAGCTGCACAAGAAGGTCGTCTCCAACATCCAGGAGATCCGCGCTCGCGGTGCCCGCACCCTCGTCATCGCCCAGGAGGGCGACGAGGAGGTCCTGCCCTTCGCCGACGAGGTCATCCGCGTCCCGCACACCTCGCCGCTGCTGCAGCCGCTGCTCACCGTCGTCCCGCTGCAGATCTTCGCCCTGCACCTGTCGACCGCCAAGGGTCTGGACGTCGACCAGCCGCGCAACCTAGCCAAGTCCGTCACCGTCGAGTGACCCGATGATCGTCGGGGTGGGCGTCGACGTCGTCGACATCGCCCGGCTGGGGGAGCGGCTCGACCGCACCCCGGCCCTGCGCGGTCGCGTCTTCACGCCGAGCGAGCAGGGGCTGCCGCTGCACTCCCTCGCGGCCCGGTTTGCCGCGAAGGAGGCTGTCGGCAAGGCGCTGCGCACCCCCGGCGACCTGCCCTGGCAGGGCGTCGAGGTGACCAACGGCGAGCACGGCGAGCCGGTGCTGGCCATCAGCGGTGCCGTCGCCGAGCGTGCCGAGCTGCTCGGCGTCGCCCGGATGCACCTGTCGCTGAGCCACGACGGGGGCATCGCCACGGCGATGGTCGTCGCCGAGTCGGCCTGACCTCCCTACGTCGGACCGGCCACGACCGGGCGAAGGGCGGAACGTTACCGTCGCGAGCGTGATCACCGGGTACTCCGTCGAGACCGTCCGCGCCGCCGAGGCGGCCCTGCCCGAGCTGCTCGAGAGCGGTGAGCTCATGCAGCGCGCGGCGCGGGGCGTCGCGCGCATCGCCGCCGGGCGGATGCGCGAGCGCGGCGCCCGACGGGTGTGTGCCCTCGTCGGGCCGGGCAACAACGGCGCCGACACCCTCTTCGCCATCGCCCGCCTGGCCAAGCGCGGCTTCGAGACCGCGGCCGTGTGCGTCGACACGAGCGCCTCGCAGGTGCAGACCGAGGCGGCCGACCTCGCCCGCGCCCGCGGGGTCCGACTGCTCGACGACGGACCCGAGGCGCTCACCGCGATCTCCCGGGCCGAGGTCGTCCTCGACGGCATCACCGGCATCGGCGGACGGCCGGGGCTGCCGCCCTTCGCCCGCCCGTGGGTTGACGCGATCCGCGACCGGACCTGGGTGATCTCCGTCGACACCCCGAGCGGTCAGCCCGTCGAGGGCGGGGACGCGCTCGCCGAAGCGGTCTTCGCCGACGAGACGGTGACCTTCGGGGCGCCCAAGCCGGTGCACCTGCTGCCGCCGACCGAGGCGGCCTGCGGGGTGCTCACGGTGATCGACATCGGGCTCGACCTCACCGACGCGACACCTGCGGTCGTGCGGGTCACCCCCGACGACGTGCCCCTGCTGTGGCCGACCCCCGGACCCGACGACGACAAGTACTCGCGCGGCGTGCTCGGCGTCGTCGCCGGCGGTGAGCAGTACACCGGCGCAGCGATGCTCACGACGACCGCGGCCGTCACCGCCGGTGCCGGCATGGTCCGCTACGTCGGGACCCCGACACCCACCGCTCTCGTGCGCGCGGCGGTCCCCGAGGCCGTCGTCGGCGAAGGGAGGGTCCAGGCCTGGGTCGTCGGCCCCGGTCTCGAGACGACGGCGAGCGACGACGCGGCCCGCGCGCAGCTCGACGTCGCCCGGGCGGCGCTGGCCTCCGACCTGCCGGTGCTCGTCGACGCCGGCGGCCTCGACCTCGTGACCGGGCCGCGCGCGGCGCCCACCCTCCTCACGCCGCACGCGGGGGAGTGCGCGCGGCTGATCACCCGGCTGCGCGGGCGCTCGACCGAGCTCACCCGCGAGGAGGTCGAGGGCTCGCCGCTCGAGCACGCGCGGATGCTCGCCGGCCTGACCGGCGCGACCGTGCTGCTCAAGGGGGCGACGACGCTCGTCGTCGCCCCGGACGGCCCGGTACACGTGCAGGACGACGCCCCGGCGTGGCTGGCGACGGCCGGGTCGGGCGACGTCCTCGCCGGACTCGCCGGGGTGCTGCTCGCCGGCGGGCTCGACCCCGCCGAGGCCGCGTCGCTCGCCGCGCTCGTCCACGGTCGGGCGGCGCACGACGCCAACCCCGGGGGCCCCGTGCGCGCGCTCGACGTCGCGCACGCCCTCGGCGCGACCGTCGCGCGGCTGCTCACGGCCTGAGCCGTCAGCCCTCGGCCGACTCCGCCCACCAGTTGACCCCGCCGTCGACGGCGTGGTCGTCGATGCGGTCGAGCTCGGCGTCGGTGAAGTCGCGCCGCTCCAGCGCGTCCAGGCTGTTGTCGAGCTGCTCCACGGTGCGGGCGCCGACGAGCAGCGAGGTGACCCGCTCGTCGCGCAGCGCCCAGGCCAGCGACATCTGGGCGAGGGTCTGGCCCCGCTCCCGGGCGATGGCGTCGAGCGCGCGGATGCGCGTGAGGTTGTCGTCGGTCAGCTGGTCGGCGATACCGGTGCCCTCGCGCGCGGCGCGCGAGTCCTCGGGGATGCCGCGGAGGTACTTGTCGGTCAGCAGGCCTTGGGCGAGTGGGGTGAAGGCGATGGTCCCGACACCCAGCTCGTCGAGGGTGTCGAGCAGCTCGTCTTCGATCCAGCGGTTGATCATCGAGTACGACGGCTGGTGGATGAGCAGCGGAGTCCCCATCTCGCGCAGGATCGCGTGCGCCTCGCGGGTGCGCTCGGGGCCGTAGGAGGAGATGCCGACGTAGAGCGCCTTGCCGGCGCGGACCGCGGCATCGAGCGCACCCATCGTCTCCTCGAGCGGGGTGTCGGGGTCGAAGCGGTGGCTGTAGAAGATGTCGACGTAGTCGACGCCCATCCGCTCCAGCGACTGGTCGAGCGAGGCGAGGAGGTACTTGCGCGAGCCGCCACCCCGACCGTAGGGGCCGGGCCACATGTCCCACCCCGCCTTGGTCGAGAGGATCAGCTCGTCGCGGTAGGGGCGGAAGTCCTGCGCGAAGATCGTGCCGAAGTTGCGCTCCGCGGCGCCGTAGGGCGGGCCGTAGTTGTTGGCCAGGTCGATGTGGGTGACGCCCCGGTCGAAGGCGCGCCGCAGCACGGCGCGCTGGGTCGCGAGCGGCTCCGCGTCCCCGAAGTTGTGCCACATCCCGAGCGAGATCGGGGGCAGCAGCAGCCCCGAGCGCCCGCACCGGCGGTAGTCCGTGGCGTCGTAGCGGGTGCGGTCGGCCTGGTAGTCGTCGGTGCGGTAGGTCATGCCTGCCAGTCTGCCTCCCTTCGCCGTCCTAGACTCCTTGGGTGCCCATGGACACCTCGACCCCGCACACCGCCCTCCCGTCCGTCGCGACCCCCTCGGTCCTGCCGAGCGATGCGTCCACGGTCGGCCTCTCGGCGTGGGCGGACATCGACCTCGGTGCGATCCGCGACAACGTGGCCCGCCTCGACGAGCTCGCGGGCGATGCCGCCGTCATGGCGGTCGTCAAGGGTGACGCCTACGGCCACGGCCTCGTCCCGGTCGCCGAGGCCGCGCTCGCCGGCGGCGCCACGCACCTTGCGATCGCCCAGCTCGGCGAGGCGCTCGCCGCCCGGGCCGCGGGGGTCACGGCGCCGATCCTCACCTGGCTCTTCCCGCCCGGCGCCGACCTCGCCGCCGCCGTACGCGCCGACCTCACCCTCTCGGCCGGCGCCCCGTGGGCGCTCGCCGAGATCGCGGCCGCAGCCCGCGCGACGGACCGCACCGCCCGCGTGCACCTCAAGGTCGACACCGGCCTGGGTCGTGGCGGTGCCTGGCGCGACGACCTCGCCGGCATGCTCGTCGAGTCCGCCCGGCTCGAGGCCGAGGGCGTGCTCGACGTCGAGGGCATCTTCAGCCACTTCGCCTACGCCGACGCGCCGGACCACCCGACGGTGCGGGCGCAGCAGGAGACCTTCGTCGCGATCCTCGCCGACGCCGAGCGGGCGGGGCTGCGACCACGCATCCGCCACCTGGCCAACTCCGCGGCGACGCTGACCAACCCGTCGTCGCACTTCGACATGGTGCGCCCGGGCGTCGCGCTCTACGGGCTGAGCCCGGTGCCGCACATCGGCGGCCCGACCCACTTCGGCCTGCGCGAGGCCATGCGCGTCGTGGCCCGGCTCATCAACGTCAAGGACTGCCCCGCCGACCAGGGCGTCTCCTATGCCCACCTCTACACGACGACGGGGGACACCCGCCTCGGCCTCGTCCCCCTGGGGTACGCCGACGGCATACCGCGGCACGCCTCCGGCGTCGGGCCGATGCAGGTCGGTGGGCAGCGGTACACGGTCGCCGGTCGGGTGTGCATGGATCAGGTCGTCCTCGATCTCGGACCCGAGAGCACGGCGCAGGCCGGCGACGAGGTCGTGCTCATCGGCCGCGAGGCCGACGGCGAGCCGACCGCGCAGGACTGGGCGGCGGCCATCGACACCATCAACTACGAGATCGTCACCCGGCTCGGACCCCGTGTCCCGCGCCGCTACCTGGAGGGCGCGTGATGGACCCGCAGCACACTGACGGCGGCACGACCGGCGACAAGGGCCTCGGCGCAGCAGCCGCCACCGGCCTCGGGCTGGCCGCCGCCGCGGCCGGGGGCGTCGTCATCGCCGGCGCCGGGTGGGCCGGCCGATCGGCGGTGCGGCGCTCGCGCGCCCACGCCGTGACCGCCCACGACCGGGTGCACGTCTTCCCCTTCGTCGCGGACAAGGTGCTCGCGGTGCCGGCGAGCGACGGACTGGTGCTGCACGTCGAGATCGACGAGCCGGAGGGGTGGACGCCCGCCGCGGGACCCACCGTCGTGCTCATCCACGGGTTCGTGCTCAACCTCAGCTCGTGGGTCCACCAGCGGCGCGCGCTCGTCGCCGAGGGCTATCGCGTCGTCAGCTACGACCAGCGCAACCACGGTGTCTCCGAGGTCGGCGACCTCGAGCACTGCACCATCGACCAGCTCGGCAGGGACCTGCGCGCAGTCATCGACGCGACGACGAACGAGGGCGAGCTCGTCCTCGTCGGGCACTCGATGGGCGGCATGACGATCATGAGCTTCGCCGGTCGTTACCCCGACTTCACCCGAGCCCGGGTGAGCGGAGCGGCGCTCATCGCGACGAGTGCCGGCGGGGGCAGTCTGGTCCAGCTCGGGCTGGGGCGGACCTTCGACCGGATCATCGCCCGCCTCGGGCCCGGCTTCCTCGGCGGGCTCGGTGCGCGCGAGGGCGTCTGGGGGGTCCTGCGGGCCGCCGGCCGCGCGGTCGAGGACCGCACCGTGCAGCGCTATGCCTTCGGCGGGGCGATGCCGCGCGAGATGCTGCGCAATGTCGCCACCATGGTCTTCGGGACGCGCCTGGACACGATCGGGGCCTTCCTGCCGGAGCTCGACGAGCTCGACGTGCGCGAGGCCCTGGCGGGGCTCGTCGAGACCCCCGTGCTCATCGTCGCCGGCTCCAAGGACGTGCTCACCCCGCCCGCGCACAGCGAGCGGCTCGCCGAGGCCCTGCCCGCCGCCGAGCACGTCGTCATCCCCGGTGTCGGTCACCTGCTCCAGCTCGAGCGTCCCGCGGCGGTCACCGACGCGATCCTCGGGCTGCTCGAGCGGCCGCGCGGCATCGACCCCCAGGAGGACGCGGAGCGGGCCGGCGAGGCGGTCACGGGGCAGACCGCATGAGCCTGCTCCTGCCGGACACCGACGCTACGACGGCCCTCGGGCGGCGCCTGGCGACGCTGCTGCGCGCCGGTGACCTCGTCTTGCTCACCGGAGGCCTCGGCGCGGGCAAGACCACGCTCACCCGTGGTCTCGGCGCGGGCCTCGGGGTCCGGGGAGCGGTGACCTCACCGACCTTCGTCATCGCCCGGGTCCACCCCTCGCTCGTCGGGGGGCCCGAGCTCGTGCACGTCGACGCCTACCGGCTCGGCGGGGCCGCCGAGCTCGACGACCTCGACCTCGACTCCGAGCTCGACGAGGCGGTGACCGTCGTCGAGTGGGGGGCAGGGCTCGTCGAGGGCCTGGCCGACGACCGACTCGAGATCACCCTGACCGCCGACCCCGCCACCGAGGCCCGCACCCTCGAGGTCGTCGGCGTCGGGGACCGCTGGGCCGGTGTCGACGTCGAGGCCCACCTGCGTGACGAAGGGAGCGACCGATGAGGCTGCTCGCACTGGACACCGCCACCTCCGCGATCACCGTCGCCGTCCACGACGGCGAGCAGGTGCTCGCCACCCGCACCACCGTCGACGCGCGACGCCACACCGAGCTGTTCGCGCCGATGATCGTCGACGCCCTCGCCGCGGCCGGCACCGACGTCACCGAGGTCACGCACGTCGCCGTCGGCACCGGGCCGGGGCCCTTCACCGGGCTGCGCGTCGGTCTCGTCACCGCGCAGACCTTCGCCCACGCCCGTGGCATCACCGTCCACGGCGTCTGCTCCCTCGACGCGCTCGCGGCAGCCGCCGCCGCCCACGGGCACGAGGGCGAGCTGCTCGTCGCCACCGATGCCCGTCGCAAGGAGGTGTACTGGGCCCGCTACGACTGCACCGCAGGGGAGGTCGTCCTCCAGGAGGGGCCCGCCGTCACCAAGCCGGCCGACCTGCCCGAGCCCGTGCGCGCCCTGCCGACCATCGGCCGTGGGCCCGTGGTCTACCCCGAGCTGCTCCCCGCGGCCCTGACCCTGCCGGGGGTCGACCTGCTCGACGTCGACGCCGGTGCGCTCGCGGCCCTCGCCGCCACTCGCATCGCCGCCGGCGCGGACATGCCCGTCGAGCCGCTCTACCTGCGCCGACCCGATGCCGTGGCGCCCGCTGCTGCCGGCGGAGCCGGCGCGGCCGGGGGGACCCGGTGACGACGGCGACGGTGACCCCCCTTCGCCTGCGGGAGGCGCGGTGGCAGGACCTCGCGGTGCTCGCCGACCACGAGCGGGAGCTCTTCGGGGCCGAGGCCTGGAGCCTCGCCTCGTGGTGGGGCGAGCTCGCCGGACGGCCGCGGCGCGAGTACGTCGTTGCGGAGGACGCCGACGGCATCGCCGGCTACGGCGGGCTCGACCACGCGGGTGACACCAGCGACGTCATGACCATCGCGACGCTGCCCCGGGCGCGCGGCACCGGCCTGGGCCGCCGGCTGCTCGCCGAGCTCGTCGACCGGGCCCGGGCCGCCGGGGCCGAGCGGCTCGTGCTCGAGGTCCGGGCCGACAACGTCGCGGCGCGCGGGCTCTACGACTCCGCCGGGTTCGGGCTGCTGCAGTCCCGACGCGGCTACTACCCGGGTGGGGTCGACGCGCTCGTCCTCGCCCTCGACCTGACGCAGGAGACGCAGGCATGACGGATGCACCACTCGTCCTCGGCATCGAGACCTCGTGCGACGAGACCGGCGTCGGCATCGTCCACGGCACCGAGCTGCTCGTCGACGCCGTCGCCTCGAGCGTCGAGGAGCATGCCCGCTTCGGAGGCGTCGTGCCCGAGGTCGCCTCCCGGGCGCACCTCGAGGCGATGGTCCCGACCATCGAGCGGGCCTGCCGTGAGGCCGGCGTGGCCCTGACCGACCTCGACGGCATCGCCGTGACCGCTGGCCCGGGGCTCGCCGGTCCGCTCATGGTCGGCGTCGCCTCGGCCAAGGCCTTGGCCGTCGCTCTCGGCCTGCCGATCTACGGGGTCAACCACCTCGCGAGCCACGTCGCCGTCGACATCGTCGAGCACGGCCCGCTGCCCGAGCCGACGATGGCGATGCTCGTCAGCGGTGGGCACTCGTCGCTGCTGCTCGTCCCCGACGTCACGCACGACATCCGCAGCCTCGGGTCGACGATCGACGACGCGGCGGGGGAAGCCTTCGACAAGGTGGCCCGGGTGCTCGGGCTGCCCTTCCCCGGGGGCCCGCACATCGACCGGGCGGCGAGCGACGGGCAGATCGCCATCGACTTCCCCCGGGGGCTGTCCAATCGCAAGGACATGGAGCGCCACCGCTTCGACTTCTCCTTCTCCGGGCTCAAGACCGCCGTCACCCGGTGGATCGAGGCCGAGCGCGCCGCTGGTCGGGAGGTGCCGGTGGCCGACGTCGCCGCGTCCTTCCAGGAGGCGGTCGTCGACGTGCTCACCCGCAAGGCGGTGCTCGCGTGCACCGAGCACGACGTCGCTGCCCTGCAGGTCGGTGGTGGGGTGGCGGCCAACTCGCGGTTGCGGGCCATGGCACAGCAGCGCTGCGACGACGCAGGCATCCAGCTGCGCGTCCCGCGGCCCGGCCTGTGCACCGACAACGGCGCCATGGTGGCGAGCCTCGGCGCGCAGATGATGCTCAAGGGGCGCCCGGCGAGCGATGTCTCGCTGCCGGCCGACAGCTCGCTGCCGGTGACCGACGTGCGCACCGGCCTGCCGGTGCACGTCGACCACGACCACGCCCACTGACCCCCTTCGCCTGTGTATTTCCCTAGGGAGATGCGTAGGTGGGGCCGTATTTCCCTAGGGAAATGCGTAGGTGGGGCCGTATTTCCCTAGGAAAATGCGCAGGTGGGCTCAGCCGCAGCGCAGCAGGCCCATGTCCTCCTTGAGAGTCAGCACCCGGGTCACCGAGGCCGTGACCTGCTTGCCGAAGGCCGTGTCGCCCTTCGCCTTGGTCTCGATCGCGGAGACCATCGTCGGGACCTGGCTCGGGTCGGCGGTCAGCACGATGTCGCCACCGGCAGCGACGAACTTCGTCGCCCGCTCCGGCACCGGGGTCGCGGCGACCGCCTTGGCCGCACCGACGTCGTCGGTGATGACGACGCCGTCGAAGTCCATGTCCTCGCGGAGCATGCCGGTGACGATCTTCTGCGAAAACAGGGCGGGCGTCTCGCCGTCGATCTTCGAGTACCTGGCGGAGCCGACCATGACGATCTTGGTCCCGCCCTCGATGGTTTCGGCGAAGGGGGCGAGGTAGGGGTCCTTCGTCGTCGCCGTGGAGTCGGTGATGCCGGTGGCCTGCAGGTCGGTGTTGCCGGTGATCCGACCGATGCCCGGGAAGTGCTTGACCGTCGGCTCCACGCCGGCGTCCTGCATGCCGCGGGCGAAGGCGAGCGAGCCCTTGCCGGCGGCCACCGGGGTCGAGCCGTACTGCCGGTCCCACTTGCCGATCGGCTCGTTGGCCCGTCCGATGTCCGCCGGGACGGTGTCGGCGACGGGGGCGAGGTTGACGTTGACACCCGCCTGCTTGAGCTCGCTGCCCCACGCCTGGGCCGAGGCCCGCAGGTCGGCGTCCTGGGCCTGCTCGAGGCCGGAGGGCATCGGGGTGAAGCCCGTGCCGGTGAGCTGCTGGACCTCGCCACCCTCTTGGTCGGCCGCGACGAGCATGCCGACCTTGGTGCCGTCGACGGTCGGGGCGACCTCCTGCAGGTGCTGACTGGCGGCAGCCGCGGTGGAGCGGTCCTGCCAGCCGCCGAGGTAGAGCATCGAGCCCAGGCCCTGCGCCCCGATGACCTGGTCGAGGCTGGTCGCCGGGCCCGGCTGCATGGCGGCCATGATCAGCTGGCCGGCCTGCTGGGTGGGCGTCATGGCGTCGCGTACCCGCGAGACGCAGGCGCTGGCCTTCGGGCCGTCCGCGGTCGCGGAGGCCGAGCTCGAGGACCGTGAGGAGGTGCTCGAGGAGGTCGGCGACGACGACGCGGAGGTCGAGGTCGACGTGCTCGACCCGGAGCTCGCCGGAGACGACGTCGAGCCGGTCGGGTCCTCTCCGGTCCCGCCGCCGCACCCGACGAGGGCGAGGACGGCGAGGCCTGCGGCGGCGCGGGTCAGGTGACGGGCTCGGGTCGACATGGCATGCACGCTACCTGCGAGGGCGAAGGGGGGCCCCGGGCTCGGGCGCGCAGACCCCTGTACGCGGCGCGCCGTTGCCGCTACCGTGTCCCACGACACACGTCTGTGGAGGCGCGATGCGTGTACGTACGTCGATGTCCCGGTGGTTCTTTGCCGCCGTCCTGACCATGTTCGGTGCCGTGGCCGGTGCGCCGTCGTCGTCCGCCGCAGAGATCGAGTCGGGGGGACCGCTCACCTCGATCGACATCTCGCCGGTGCTCAACTGCGACGTGCGCTACGAGGGCGACGTGATGGGTGAGTGGTACGACGACATCGCCTGCGGCACCTTCGTCGCCTTCGACGACCGGCTCTTCGGCCCCGAGAGGGTCCCGGCGGGTGGCGATGCCACCCTGGTCGACAACTACGAGCCCTTCACCGCGGTCTCGCAGAGCGGGCCGACCGGGGCCGGAACGAGTGCCAGTCCCTACACCGTCACCACGACGGTCGGTCTGGGTGACACCGGGGCGACGCTAACGCAGGTCGACACCTACGTCGCCGGGGCGACCGCCTACCGGACGGACATCCGCATCACCGGCGGTGCGACCACCGGTGATGCCGTGGTCTTCCGCGGTGGCGACTGCTACCTCCAGGACAGCGACTTCGGGCTCGGGCAGGTCCTCGACGGCAACTCCCCGGTCTGCAAGGCGCAGCCTGACTCCGTCAACCCCGAGCGGGTCGAGGGCATGCGGCCACTGAGCAGCGGTGCCGCCTACATCGAGGCCGGGTACAACCAGGTGTGGGAGGCGATCGGCAGAGGCGAGATGCTGCCCAACACCTGTCGCTGCGACGAGCGGATCGACAACGGCATCGCGATCTCGTGGACTCGGGAGATCAGCCAGGGCGCCACCGTGACGCTGTCGAGCCTGACCTTCTTCTCACCCGTCGGCACGACTCCGCTCACCGTGAGCAAGACGGTTGACCAGTCCGAGGTGTCGGCCGGCTCCGAGGTCACCTACACGATCCGGGTCTCCAATCCCGGGGCGACGAGCCAGGTCGTGAGCTCGGTGACTGACTCGCTGCCCGCCGGGTTCACCTACGTGCCGGGCTCGACGACCGGCGCGACGACGAACGACCCGACGGGCACCACCGACCTGACGTGGACGGATGACATCGAGGTACCTGCGGCGACGGGCGACACCCCGGGCTCGGTGTCGTTGAGCTTCCGGGCCACCGTCTCCGACGTCGCAGGGACGTACACCAACACGGCCAGTGCGACGGGCGAGGGCGTGACCGTCGTCGCCGCCGAGGACACCGCCCCGGTCACCGTCACGGCAGCGAGCCCGACGACCGCCACCTCGACGACCTCGACCTCCACCTCGACGACATCGTCGAGCAGCACGTCGACGAGCACCACCTCCACCTCGACCAGCTCCACCCCGACGTCGACGACGACGAGCGACCCGACGGCGACCACGAGCCAGCCGACCTCGACGACGACCGGGGGGCCGACGGCGACCGTCTCCGGTGGCCCGGAGACACCTGACGTCGTCCAGACCGACGGTGGGCCGATGGACTCCGCGTCAGGCGGCGCACTCGTGGTCCTCGCCGGTGCGGCCGGTCTGGGTCTGCTGCTCGCCCTGCGGTGGAGCGTGATGCGGCCGAGCCGACGCCACTGACGCGGGGCGGCAGACTTAGCCGTCGGCGAGAGCAGCCGGGCGCACGACGAGGACAACTTGGTCGCCGCCGACGCGCGTGAGCACGATGGTCGCGCTCTCGCCGGACCCTGCGCCGCGGCCGATCTTCAGCTGCTTGCGCAGCTGGTCCTCGTCGAGCCGGATCCCGCGCTTCTTGACCGTCAGCCCGGTGATGCCGCGCTCGCGCAGCCAGGCGCGCAGGCCCTTGACGGTGAAGGGCATCGCCTCGAGGACCTCGTAGCGGCGGGCGTGGCCGAGGTCGAGCGCCTGATCGCTCGTGACGTAACCCAGGCCGGTCTCGAGCTCGATGCCCGAGACCGCGCCGGTGACGGTGCCGATGAGCCCGGCCCGCGTGACCGCACGGTCGGCCTCGTAGAGCCAGGTGCCCGTGTCGTCGAGGGAGTGCGCGACGCCGGGGTCCTCCTCGCAGGTGCGCTGGTCGACCTCGACGGGCGGGGCCCCCTTGCGCAGGACGCGGGCGGACCGGCCGGCCTCCTTGACGAGCGGCCCCCACCAGACGGTGCACTCGAGGACGGTGCCCTGCCACGAGGTCCACTGGGCCTCGGTGCCGAGCGGTGGGATGTCGTGGGGGAGCGACGGGGAGAGCTTGGCCCCGGTCGCGGGCACGTCGCGGGCGACGGAGAGCACGAAGTCCCACGACGGTGAGATCTCGTCGAGCCGGAAGACCCGTCGGGTGCGCCCGGAGCGGTCGGCCACGCCCGGGGTGCGGCGGGCGGGGTCGAGCCACACGCCGGCGCGGGAGCGAAGGGGGTCCAGCGGCGCCTCGAAGTCCTCGGCCACGCCCGTGCGCGCCCGGCTGTCGGGCCACGGCCGCAGGTTGACGTCGGCAATGGCGGCAGTGAGCGGGTCGGCGTCGACGCCGTGGACGGTGACGCCGAGAGCGCTCATCGCCATTGCGTCCGAGCCGATGCCGCAGCCGAGGTCGTGGACCGTCGCGAGGCTCGCCGCGGCGTAGCGGCCGGCGTGGGTGGCGGCGACCTCGAGCCGGCTGGCCTGCTCGAGGCCGTCGGGGGTGAAGAGCATGCCATCGGCGAACTCGCCGAACTTGTCGCGGGCCCGGCCCTGGAGGCGCTTCTGCGTCATCAGGCCGGCGGCCTGCTCGGCGGTGAGTCCATCCCTGCGCAGGCGGTCGGTGACCGTGACGGCCTCCGCCTCCGTGTACTCGGGGAGATCGTGCAGGTGGGCATGCCCCTCGGGGGAGGCGAGCCAACGCACGGTCTGGATGTCCACAGGCGCATTGTCCATGGTGGGTGCCCGATCCGCAGCCGCCACCCTCGCTGGCACTCGGGTTGACCGAGTGCCAAATGGCGTCCTAGATTGATCTTGGCACTCACCACTGGCGAGTGCCAGATGCCACGGTTGGACGACCCCCGCGACGGCGCCCGGCCAGGCTTCGCCCCAGAACTCACATTCGTCCCACAGAAGGAGTCACCGTGTCGGTTTCCATCAAGCCGCTCGAGGACAGGATCGTCGTCAAGGGCATCGAGGCGCAGCAGACCACCGCCTCCGGCCTCGTCATCCCGGACACCGCCAAGGAGAAGCCGCAGGAGGGCGAGGTCGTCGCCGTCGGCCCCGGCCGTTTCAACGACGACGGTGACGAGCGCGTCCCGATGGACATCTCCGTCGGCGACCGCGTCATCTACTCCAAGTACGGCGGCACCGAGATCAAGCACGGTGGCGAGGAGTACCTCATCCTCTCCGCCCGCGACGTGCTCGCGATCCTCGCCTGAGCCTGCGCACGACACACAGCTGACGCCCCGGGTGCGGCCCTCTCCCGGGCCCGCCGGGGCGTCGCGCTTCATCTCCCTTCGTCAAGAACCTAAGGACAGACATGGCCAAGGAACTGGAGTTCAACGACTCCGCCCGTGACGCCCTCCAGCGCGGCGTCGACCAGCTCGCCAATGCCGTCAAGGTGACGCTCGGCCCCAAGGGTCGCAACGTCGTCATCGACAAGCAGTGGGGCGCCCCGACGATCACCAACGACGGCGTGACCATCGCCCGCGAGATCGAGCTCGAGGACCCGTACGAAAACCTCGGCGCGCAGCTCGCCAAGGAGGTCGCGACCAAGACCAACGACGTCGCCGGTGACGGCACGACGACCGCGACCGTCCTCGCCCAGGCCATGGTCAAGGAGGGCCTGCGCAATGTCGCCGCCGGTGCCGCTCCGTCCGGCCTCAAGCGGGGCATCGACAAGGCCGTCGAGGCCGTCTCCGCGCGCCTCCTCGAGATCGCCCGCGAGGTCGAGGGCAAGGAGGAGATCGCCCAGGTCGCCTCCCTCTCCGCCCAGGACCAGGGCATCGGCGGGATCATCGCCGACGCCTTCGACAAGGTCGGCAAGGACGGCGTCATCACCGTCGAGGAGTCCTCGACCGCCGAGACCGCGCTCGACTTCACCGAGGGCATGCAGTTCGACAAGGGCTACATCAGCCCCTACTTCGTCACCGACCCGGAGCGCATGGAGGGTGTCCTCGAGGACGCCTACGTCCTGATCAACCAGGGCAAGATCTCCACGATCCAGGACATCCTCCCGGTGCTGGAGAAGGTCGTCCAGAGCGGCAAGCCGCTGCTCATCATCGCCGAGGACATCGAGGGCGAGGCCCTCTCCACCCTCGTGGTGAACAAGCTCAAGGGCGTCTTCAACGTCGCGGCCGTCAAGGCCCCGGGCTTCGGCGACCGCCGCAAGGCGATGCTCCAGGACATCGCCATCCTCACCGGCGGTCAGGTCATCGCCGAGGAGGTCGGCCTCAAGCTCGACCAGGTCGGTCTCGAGGACCTCGGTCAGGCCCGTCGTGTCGTCGTCACCAAGGACGCGACGACGATCATCGACGGCCAGGGTGCCGCCGACGACGTCACCGGTCGGGTCAACCAGATCAAGTCCGAGATCGAGCGGACCGACTCCGACTGGGACCGCGAGAAGCTCCAGGAGCGCCTCGCGAAGCTCGCCGGTGGCGTCTGCGTCATCCAGGTCGGTGCCCACACCGAGGTCGAGCTCAAGGAGAAGAAGCACCGCATCGAGGACGCGATCTCCGCGACCCGCGCGGCCATCGAGGAGGGCATCGTCGCCGGCGGTGGCTCCTCGCTCGCCCACGCGGTCTCCGTCGTCGAGAGCCTCGGCCTCGAGGGTGACGAGCAGGTCGGCGCCAACATCGTGCGGACCGCCGGCGTCGAGCCGCTGCGCTGGATCGCCGAGAACGCCGGTCTCGAGGGCTACGTCGCCGTCGCCAAGGTGCAGGAGCTGACCCCCGGTCAGGGCCTCAACGCCGCGACCGGCGAGTACGGCGACCTCATCGGCCAGGGCGTCATCGACCCGGTCAAGGTCACCCGCTCCGCGCTCGTCAACGCCGCCTCGATCGCGTCGATGGTCCTGACCACCGACACGCTCGTCGTGGACAAGAAGGAAGACGAGGACGAGGGCCACGGCCACTCGCACTGACGTCCGACCCCACGAAGGGGGCGGCGCACCGATCCGGTGCGCCGCCCCCTTCGTCGTCCGCCGGTGCTCTGAGAGGTCGCCCGTCTCGGAGGGGGGAGTCCGGTGGGCGTGTCGTGCTCGGTACGCGTCGGTATGCCGCACGACACGCCCACCTGATGTGTCGGACCGGGCGTGGCCTGACTGCTCGAAGGGACCTTGACGCCACTATTCACATAGTGAATAGTGGCCCTCGTGACGACCGGACACGTGCTCATGGGGCTGCTGAGCAGGGGGCCGCAGCACGGGTACGACCTGAAGCGTCACCACGACGAGCTGCTCCCGGCGGCGCGACCGATGGCCTTCGGGCAGGTGTACGCGGCGCTGGGGCGGCTCGCCGGCAAGGGGCTCGTGGCCGAGGCGACGACGGAGCAGGGGAGCGGCCCGGAGCGGCTCGTCTACGAGCTCACCGACGCCGGCCGCGCGGAGGTGGACGCCTGGGCAGGAGCCCCGGACGGTCCCGGCGAGCACGTCGCCAACCCGCTCGCCACCAAGGTCGCGGTCGCCCTGCTCGTGGGTGGACCCGACGCCGCCGCGACCTACCTGCGCCGCCAGCGCGCGGCCCACCTCGAGCGCATGCGCTCGCTGACCCGCGACAAGCGGGAGGCGAAGGGGGACCTGCACCGGGTCCTCGCCGCCGACTACGCACTGAGCCACCTCGACGCCGACGTCCGGTGGATGGAGGACGCGCTCGAGCGCGTCCACGACCTCGAAGGGGAGCAGGGATGACGACACCGCACGAGGGCCACGCGCTACCCGTCGACGCGACAGGCGTCGTGCACGACTACGGGCGTCGGCCGGCGCTGCGCGGCGTCGACCTGTCGGTCGCGGAGGGAGAGCTCGTCGCGGTCACCGGGCCGAGCGGCTCCGGCAAGTCGACGCTCCTGCACGCCCTCTCCGGGGTCATCCGGCCGGACGAAGGGGAGGTGAGGGTCGGTGACCGTGCGGTCACCTCGATGTCGGAGGACGAGCGCTCGCGACTGCGCCGCACGCAGGTCGGCGTGCTCTTCCAGTTCGGGCAGCTGCTCGACGAGCTGACCCTGGCCGACAACGTCGCCCTGCCGCTGCTGCTGGAGGGGCGCCGGCGGGGCGAGGCGCTCGAGACGGCCGGGGCCTGGCTGGCCCGGGTCGGCATCGGGGACCTGGCCGATGACCTGCCGACGCAGGTGAGTGGCGGGCAGGCCCAGAGGGCCGCCCTCGCGCGAGCGCTCGTGACCAACCCGGGGGTGCTCTTCGCCGACGAGCCCACCGGGGCGCTCGACTCGCGCGCCGGCGAGTCTGTCATGGAGCTCATCACCGACGTCGCCGCCGAGGAGGGGCTGACGGTCGTCCTCGTCACCCACGACGCCCGCATCGCGGCCTACGCCGACCGCGAGGTCATCCTGCGCGACGGCCGGCTCGACGTCGACGACACGGCGCCGGTCCGATGAGCCTCGCGTGGTCGGAGGCGGCCCGGCTCGGGGCGAAGGGAGGCCCCGCAGACCGGTTGCGCCGTGGCCTGATGCTCGTCTGCTCCGCACTGGGGGCGGTGCTCGCGGCCGCGGCCGCCACCGTGCCGTCGCAGTGGGGTGAGGGCGTCGGCAACTCCTCGGTGCTCGGCCTGCTGCTCGTGGACCGCGACGTCTCGGTTGGGGTGCTGGTCGCCCTCCTCGTCATGGCGCTGCCCGTGGCCCACCTGGCGGTCCAGGCCGTGCAGGTCGGGGCGCCCGCGCGCGACCGGCGGCTCATGGCCCTGAGGGCTGCTGGCGCGACCCTCGCCGACGTGCGGCGGGTCGTGCGCACGGAGGCGCTGGTCTGGTGCTCCCTCGGTGCCGCGCCGGGTCTCGTCACCTACGTCGCAGCCCTGCGCGTCGCGCCGCACGTGCTGCAGGTCCAGTACGCAGATCGCGAGGACGAGGTGCGAGGGAGCGGCGAGCTGGCCGGCACCGTGCCCGTGCTCGGGCTCGACGTCTGGCCGCACCCGCTCGTGCTCGTGGCGGCAGCAGCCGCCATCCCGTGCCTCGCCTCGCTGCTCGTGCCGCGTGTGGTCCGACGGGCGCCGGTGCTCGCGTCGGCCCCGCCCCCGGACGGGCGCCCGATGAGTCCGCGGCTCGCCGCGATCTACCTCGGCAGCGCCGTGGTGGCCGGGGCCTGCGTGCTGGCGATGATCTTCGTCCCCGTGGCCGGCGACAGCTGGCAGGGCGAGGTGATGGGGTGGCTCTTCGTCCCCTTCGTGCTCGCGACCTTCGTCCTGGGGCTGTGCACCCTCGTCGTGCTCGCCTCCGGTACGGCGGCCCGGGTGGGCCGGGTCCTGGTCCGTCGGGGTGGGGCCGTGGGTCTCCTCGCGGGGCGCCGGATGCAGGCGCAGCCGGGTCTGGCCTCCCGGTCAGCGGTCTCCCTCGTCCTCGTCGGCTTCGTCGCCGGTCTGGCCGTCCCGCTGCAGGGTGTCATCGAGTCCGAGTACATGGCGCAGCGGACCGATGGCGGGTCCATCGTCTACAGCGTGCCTACGCTCGACCTGCTCTACTACTCGCTGCCGGTCGTCGCCGCGCAGGTGCTGGCCGTGGTGGCCGGCGGGCTCGCCGCGATCGGTCTGCTCGTCGCCGTCGCCGAGCAGGTCTCGCTGCGAGGCGCCGACCTGGCCAGGCAGGTGGCCCTGGGGGTCCCACGTCGCGTCATCCGCACGGCACTGGTCGTCGAGACGGCCACCCCAGCCGCCGTTGTGACGACGGTGGCGCTGCTCCTCGGCGCGGCTGTCCCGGTGCTCTCGGTGACGCTCACCGGCAATGCCTCACTCCTGGGCCGGGTCGAGTGGGCTCGGCTCGCCGGGATCTGGGTGGCTCTGCTGGCCGCGGTCGGCCTCGCGGCGTGGGTCGGGGGCCGTGCGCTGCCGAGCGCCACCGGTGCTCGACGGATCCGCGACCGGGAGTGACCCCGTTCGCGCGAAGGGAGTGTCAGGCCGTGACGATGACGCGGACCTCGACGGTCTCGGGCAGGTCGCGCAGGCGCTGCTCGGTGTCGGCGGGCAGGCCGCTCGCCAGGTCGGTGACGGCGTAGCCGTACTCGCCCTTGGTGCTCAGCTGCTGGCTGTCGATGTTGACGTCGCCCTCGGAGAGGATCGTGTTGACCCGGGCGAGGACACCGGGGACGTTCTTGTGCAGGTGGAGGATGCGGGTGCCGCCGTCGGCGACCGGTGCCGCGACCGCCGGGACGTTGACCGACATGGTTGTCGCACCGGTGCTCGCCCAGTCGCGCAGCTTGCCGGAGACGTAGCGCCCGATGTCGAGCTGGGCCTCCTCGGTGGACCCGCCGACGTGGGGGGTGAGGATGACGTTGGGGATGCCCTGCAGGCAGTTGTGGAAGGGGTCGCCCGCCTTCTTGGGCTCGCTCGGGAAGACGTCGACGGCCGCGCCGGCGATGTGCCCCGACAGGAGGTTGTCGCGCAGCGCCTCGAGGTCGACGACGAAGCCGCGCGAGAGGTTGAGGAAGAGGCTGCGCGGGCGCATCTTGGCAAACTGCTCGGCGCCGAAGTTGCCCGCATTGCCCGCGCGGCCGTCGACGTGGAGGGTGATCGTCTCGCAGGTCTCGAGCAACTCGTCGAGGGTCTCGCACTTCTTGGCATTGCCGAGCGGGAGCTTGTCCTCGAGGTCGTAGAAGGACACGTGCATGCCGAAGGCCTCGGCGACGACCGACAGCTGGGCGCCGATGTTGCCGTAGCCGATGATGCCGAGGGTGCGTCCGCGGACCTCGTGCGCGCCCTTCGCCGACTTGTCCCAGACGCCTGCGTGGAGCGCGGCGTTCTTGTCCGTCAGGCGGCGGGCCAGCGAGATGATCTCGCCGAGCGCGAGCTCCACGACGCTGCGGGTGTTGGAAAAGGGGGCGTTGAAGACGACCGTGCCGGCCTGGGCGGCGGCGTCGAGGTCGATCTGGTTGGTGCCGATGCAGAAGGCGCCGATGGCCTTGAGCTCGGGCCGGGCCTCGATGACCGCCCGGGTGACCTTGGTCTTGGAGCGGATACCGACCATGTCGACACCCTCGAGCGCGGCGATCAGCTCGGTCTCGTCGAGCGCACCGGAGCGGGTCTCGACCTCGAAGCCGGCGTCGGTGAGCGCCTCACGGGCGGCCTCGTGGATGTTTTCCAGCAGCAGAACCTTCACGTCGGCAGGGTATGCCCGCCCCCGATGCGACCTCGCACGCGCCCGCCATGCGGAACCAAGGCCCCACGGGCGCAGGGCCGCTGGCTAGGGTGTGGGCATGCGTCTCCTGGGTGTCCTCGGTGGAATGGGCTGGTCGGCGACGGCGGAGTACTACCGCCGTCTCAACGAAGGGGTCGAGGCCCGGCTCGGGGGCCTGCACAGCGCCCGGGTGCTCATCCACAGCGTCGACTTCCAGGCCGTCGACGACGCAGACGAGTCCGGCGACTGGGACGCGATGGCCGACATCCTCGTCGAGGCCGCCCGGAGCCTGCGCGCCGGTGGCGCCGAGGGCATCCTCCTGGCCGCCAACACGATGCACGCGGTCGCCGACCGCATCTCGGCGGACCTGGACATCCCCTTCTTCCACATCGCCGAGGCCACGGCCGAGCGGGTGGCCGGCGCCCACCAGCGCCGGGTCGGTCTGCTCGCGACGGCGACGACGATGGGGGGCGACTTCTACACGACCCCCTTCGAGCGGCGCGGGATCGACGTCGTCCTGCCGGACCCGGCCGACCGGCCGGAGGTCGACCGGATGATCTACGAGGAGCTCGTCCCCGGGATCATCAAGGACAGCTCGCGCAAGGAACTGCGGCGGATCATGCAGGGCATGGCCGATCGGGGCGCCGAGGGCGTCGTGCTCGCGGGCACCGAGCTCGGGCTGCTGCTCGAGGAGGACGACTGCCCGGTGCCGCTGCACGACACCACGGCCGTGCACGTCGACGAGGCGCTCACCTGGATGCTCGCGGAGGGCTGACCCTTCGAGACGGTCGCTGCGCGACCTCCGGGTCCTGAGGAGCGAGTCCGCGCAGCGGGCGAGTGTCTCGAAGGGCAGGGGCCGTGGGTGGTGGAGACGGTCGCTGCGCGACCTCCTCAGGGGCCGTGGGTGGTGGAGACGGTCGCTGCGCGACCTCCGCGCCCTCAGGAGCGAGTCCGCGCAGCGGGCGAGCTTCTCGAAGGGCAGGGACCGTGGTCACCAGGGGACGTCGATCTCCGCCTCGCCGGTGACGACCTCGATCTGCTGACCGCCCATCTCGACGACGCTGCCGGCGCGGATCTGGGCGCCGCGGCGGGTCTCGGGGGCGCCGTCGACGCTCACCTGACCGGCGGCGATGACCTCACGGGCCATGACGCCGTCCTCCACCAGGCCGGCCAGCTTGAGCAGCTGGCCGAGGCGGATCGACTCGTCGCGGATGTGGACCGGTGCGGGAGAGCTCACGCCACCAGACTAGGTGGCGAAGGGGGAGCGCTCAGCCCGCGAGGCCGGCCCGGGAGATGTCCCGCCCGGCGAGGACGACCTGACGCTCGTCCTCGGTCATGCCGCCCCAGACCCCGAAGGGCTCGCGGATGGCCAGCGCGTGCGCGCGGCAGGCGGCGATGACGGGGCAGGAGGAGCAGATCTCCTTGGCGGCGGCGTCACGCAGACGGCGGGCGGCGCCACGCTCGCCGTCGGGGTGGTAGAAGGACTCGCTGCCGGTCTCGCGGCAGGCTCCCTCGAACTGCCACTCCCACAGGTCTGCCACCGGTCCGGGTGCGGTGCCGTCGTGTCCCATGTCTGTCCCTCCAGAGAAGCCGTGTGGAGGGACCCCGTCGCCTCCGCGTTCCTGAGGGACAACCTAAGGAGATCGAGGCCAACGCAGGTCGTCTGCAGGGTATGGATTCCCCCCGGAAATGCGGCCTTTGGTCAGGAAATGGTCAGGTCAGCGACGCCCTCGAGGTGGCTTAGGATATGGAGATGGATTTCGGTGACCCGACCACCCGTGACGACTCCGGGGCCGGTGTCCCGGACCCCTTCGCCAAGCTGGGGCTGACCTACGACGACGTCCTCCTGCTGCCCGGCTACAGCGAGTTGGCGCCCGGGGACCTGGACACGACGACGCGCCTGACGCGCGAGATCTCCATCCGCACGCCCCTCATCTCGGCGGCCATGGACACCGTGACCGAGTCGCGGATGGCCATCGCCATGGCGCGCCAGGGTGGCATCGGGGTGCTCCACCGCAACCTCTCCATCGAGGACCAGGCCTACCAGGTCGACCTCGTCAAGCGGACCCAGACCGGCATGATCACCAACCCCGTCGTCATTGGCCCCGAGGCCACCCTCGACGACCTCGACCAGCGGTGCGGCGAGTACCGCGTCTCGGGTCTGCCCGTCGTCGACGGTGACAACGTGCTCATCGGCATCATCACCAACCGCGACCTGCGCTTCACGCCCGTGGCCGAGTGGTCCACGACACTCGTGCGCGACGTCATGACCCCGATGCCCCTCATCACCGCCCCGGTCGGCATCTCCCACGAGGACGCGACCCTGCTGCTGCGCCAGCACAAGCGCGAGCGGCTGCCGATCGTCGACGACGCGGGCAAGCTGGCCGGGCTCATCACGGTCAAGGACTTCGTCAAGAGCGAGCAGTTCCCCAATGCGAGCAAGGACGCGCAGGGCCGCCTGCTCGTCGGCGCGGCCATCGGCTACTTCGGCGACGCCTGGGAGCGGGCGACGACCCTCATCGACGCCGGCGTCGACGTCCTCGTCGCCGACACGGCGCACGGGCACGTCCGCCTGCTGCTCGAGATGTGTGAGCGGCTCAAGAAGGACCCGGCGACCCGCCACGTCCAGATCATCGGCGGCAACGTCGCCACCCGCGAGGGGGCGCAGGCCTTCATCGACACCGGCGTCGACGCGATCAAGGTGGGCGTCGGGCCGGGCTCGATCTGCACGACCCGCATCGTCACCGGTGTCGGTGCCCCGCAGATCACCGCGGTCCACGACGCCTCCCTCGCCGCGCGCCCGGCCGGCGTCCCGGTCATCGCCGACGGCGGCCTGCAGCACTCGGGTGACATCGCCAAGGCGCTCGTCGCCGGTGCCGACAGCGTCATGGTCGGCTCGCTCCTCGCCGGCTGCGAGGAGAGCCCGGGCGAGCTGATCTTCGTCGGCGGCAAGCAGTTCAAGGCCTACCGCGGCATGGGCAGCCTCGGCGCCATGAGCAGCCGCGGCAAGAAGTCCTTCAGCAAGGACCGCTACTTCCAGGCCGAGGTGACGAGCGACGACCAGCTCGTCCCCGAGGGCATCGAGGGGCGCGTCGCCTACCGCGGCACCCTCGCCCAGGTCGCCCACCAGATGGTCGGCGGGCTGCGGCAGTCGATGTTCTACGTCGGCGCGGGCACGATCCCCGAGCTGCAGGCGAAGGGGAAGTTCGTCCGGATCACCTCCGCCTCCCTCAAGGAGAGCCACCCGCACGACATCGAGGCGATCGTCGAGGCACCCAACTACAGCGTCCGCTGACCGTGGCCGGGCCGGAGTCGAAGCGCGCGAAGGGCATCGGTGGGCCGCCGGGCAGTCTCCTGTGGTGGATCTCCCAGGTGGCCGGTCTCGTCGTGAGCCTCGTGCTCATGCTCGTGCTGGCCGCCGCGCTGTCGATGCTCACCCGGATGGTCGTCGAGGGCCGCACCGACCCGCCGCTCCACCCGCCGACGGTCGGCGTCTGGTGGCTCCTGTGCACCGGAGCGCTCCTCGTGCCGATGCTGCGTCAGACCTGGCAGGAGCTGGCCTCCGAGCAGGTCCACGTCGACGCGGCCGGCAACGAGCTGCGCATCGACCGGTGGTCGCCGGCCGAGGAGCGCGAGCGCTTCGCGGCGCTGGTCGGTGCCGTCGACCGGGGAGTCGCCGCCCCGCAGACAGATGCCGACGACCGCGATGCCGACGACCGGGCCGCGGCCGACGAGCCGGTCGTCGCGCAAGAGCGGGCACGTGAGCGACCGCAGCGGCAGGCCGCGCGGGAGACCGCAGCCGCGGTCGAGCCGGCGGGGCCGTCGGTGGGACCCGACGGCCGGTGGTCGGCCCCCCTTCGCTGGCTCGAGCTGGCCGGCATGGTCTGCCTCGTCGGCTGGCTGCCGCTGCTGCTCGTCGCGGTGATCGTCTTCGCCGAGCTGCAGGACTCCGTCGCCTCGGAGTGGGGGCTGCTGCCGATGGCGCTGCTGCCGATCGGCTGGGTGCTGCTGTGGGTGCACCACCTGCTGCGGCACCGGTGGCTGCGCACCCGCGAGACCCGCAGCGACCTGGCCGGCCTGCACGGGATGACGGCCTTCGTCCTCGCCGTCGTGCTCGTGCTCGTCGCCCTGACCGGCCTGATCATGCGTGACGAGTTCCTCGGTGTCGCGCTCATCAGCTTCCCGCTCGCCGTCCTGTGCGGCTGGGTGGCCAAGCGCGAGATGCGGCACCACGTCCCCGAGCGCACGAGCAGCAGCGACGGCTCCGACACCCCCGTCGACATCACTCCCTTCGACTGACCGCCGCACGGTACGAGCGCATCTCGGCCCCACCGGTGGCCCTACGGTCGACCGACTCGGCCGCGAGGACCGCCCGGACGATGGCGCGGCTGACGCAGTCGGCGGCAGCGGTCTGCAGCTCCACGAAGGCGAAGGGGTCCACGGCCGGCCCGCCGGGTGTCGACAGGGCGAAGACCGTGTCGCCGTCGAACCCGGTGTGCACCGGCGAGAGCGCCCGGGCGAAGCCGTCGTGCGCGACACCCGCGAGCTTCGCGCAGCCCGCCTTGTCGAGCGCGGCATCCGTGGCCACCACGGCCAGGGTCGTCGCCGTCCCGGCCCGCAGCGCCTGCGCCTCGGCGGCCTGACGCTCCCAGTGGGCCTGCACCGCAACGGGATCGGGCTCGGGCACGTCGACCTCACCCGGTACCAGCAGGCGCTCGGCGAGCAGCCGACCGTCGGGGGAGAGCGGCGAGCCGACCGCGTTGACCGCGACGAGGGCGCCCACCGTCACCCCCGAAGGGAGCACGGCGCTCGCCGACCCGATGCCGCCGCGCAGCCCGCCGGCGCGGGCTCCGGTCCCGGCGCCGACACCCCCTTCGTCCACCGGGCCGTCGCTCGCCGCGAGGTAGGCGGCCCGGCCCTCGTCCGGGCCGGGGTGGTGACGCCACGACCCGGCCCGCCCGAGGTCGAAGAGGATCGCGGCCGGGACGATCGGCACGACCTCACCGGCTCCTGGGCCGGCCGGCCAGCCACGCCCCTCGTCGGCGAGCGCCGCGACGACGCCGTCCGCGGCGGACAGGCCGTAGGCGCTGCCGCCCGACAGGACGACGGCGTCGACGGCGTCGACGAGGTTGAGGGGGTCGAGCAGGTCGGTCTCGCGGGTGCCGGGGCCGCCGCCGCGCACGTCCACCCCACCGGTCGTGCCGACGGGCGGCACGACGACGCTCGTCCCGGTGAGCCAGCCGGGCTCGTCACGGGTGGCATGGCCGACCCGGATGCCCGGGACGTCGGTGATGGCGTTGTGCGCTCCGGGGTGCATGGCACCAGCATGCCCGCGGAGCCGGCCGCCCGGGAGGGGTGGGGATAGCCCTCTGCGTCGGTGGTTGACTGGAGCGATGACGACGAGCAGCGACCCGATCCGCGTCCTCGACGGCCACAACGACCTGCCGTGGCACCACCGCGAGGTGGCCGGCTACGACCTCGACGCCTGCGACATCGCCCAGCCGCAGCCGCACCTGCACACGGACCTGCCGCGGATGCGCGCAGGGGGCCTGGCCGCCCAGCTGTGGTCGGTGTGGGTGCCCTGCGAGCTCCAGGGCGAGGCGGCCGTCGCCGCGACGCACGAGCAGATCGACTTCGTCGCGGCCATGTGCGCCCGCTACGAGGAGATGGTCTCGGCGCGGACCGCGGCCGACGTGCACGCGGCGTGGGCGCAGGGCCGGCACGCCGCGCTCGTCGGGATGGAGGGCGGCCACAGCATCAACGAGTCGCTCGAGACCCTCGAGGGCTTCGCCGACCGGGGTGCCCGCTACATGACGCTCACGCACAACGACAACACGCCCTGGGCCGACTCGGCGACCGACGAGCGCGTGCACGGCGGACTGACCGACTTCGGTCGTGAGGTCGTCGCCCGGATGAACGACCTCGGGGTCGTCGTCGACCTGTCGCACGTGAGCGCGGAGACGATGCACGACGCCCTCGACGCGACGCGTCTACCCGTGATGTTCAGCCACTCCGGCGCGCGAGCGGTGTGCGACCACCCGCGCAATGTCCCGGATGACGTCCTCGAGCGCATCCCGGGCAACGGCGGGATCGTCATGGCCAACGTCGTGCCGAAGTTCGTCAACCCGGCCCGGGCCGACGAGGTCCTCGGACGCACCTGCGTCGTGCCCGACCCGGTGGCGACGCTCGACCACGTCGTCGCGCACTTCGAGCACCTGCGTGAGGTCGTCGGCATCGAGCACGTCGGCATCGGCGCGGACTACGACGGCGTCGACGAGACGCCGGTCGGGCTCGAGGACGTCGCGAGCTACCCGCGGCTGCTTGGCGCGCTGGGGGAGCGGGGCTGGAGCCGCAGCGACCTCGAGGCCCTCGCGCACGGCAACGTGCTGCGGGTCCTCGAGGCCACGGAGGTCTAGCGGGGCGGGCGCCGGCTCACATCCGCAGGTCGGGGAAGGGCGTGTCACCCTTCGGCGCCGGCGGGGCGTCGTGCACCGCCGACCCGCGCACGGTGTCCACGCCGGTGACGTTCTTCTTCACCGTCCGGGAGAGCCCGCTCAGCTGCTTGTGGTACTTGCCCTTGGTGCGCCGGTCGACGAAGCCGGTCGCCTTGTCGATGTAGTCGCCCGCCTTGTCGGGGTTGTTGCGCGCCCACTGGCGCGCGGTCTCGGTGGCGGTCAGGACGACAGCGGCGTTCTTGAACTTGGCCATGGGGCGGTCCTTCGGTCGGGGATGTACTCGCCACGGACAACGAAGGGGGACCACGCAGGATTCCGCGCGTGGCCCCCCTCCTTGGTCGGGTGGAGTCAGTGCATGAGCACCGGAGCGGCCTCGCCGGGCTCCTCGTCGAGCATGTGGCTCTCCTCGTGCTTGCGCGGGAGGAAGGCCGCGACGACGAGGGTCGCGAGGCACATGAAGGCCGAGACCCAGTAGGTCGCGGCGAAGGCCTCGGCCATGTCGACGCGCACTGCGTGCACGAGCGCGGCGGCACCGGCCTGCGGGTCGCTCGCGTACTGCGCCATGACCTGGGCGACCTCGGGGAACTTCGCGAGGAGCTGCTGCATCGCGCCCGGGTCGGTGACCTCGGCGCTCTCCTCGCCGAAGGCCTGCGCCTGACCGATGAGGGGACGGTCCTCGAAGCCACGGGTCAGGACGACCGATGCGATGGCCACGCCGAAGGAGCTCGCGACCTGCTGGGTGATGTTGAGCAGCGTCGAGCCGCGGGCCACCTGGTGGGCGGTGAGCGCCTTGAGCGAGCTCGTCATGAGCGGCATCATCGTTGCGCCCATGCCCAGACCCATGACGAAGAGCGCCGGGATGACGAAGCCCCAGTAGCTCGAGTCCGCGGAGAGCTGGGTGAAGGCGAACATGCCGCCGGTGATCAGGGCGATGCCGACGGGCACGATCCGGCCGACGGGGTACTTGTCGACCAGCATGCCGGCGATCGGCATGGTGACCAGGGCGCCGAGGCCCTGCGGGATCATCAGGACGCCCGCCATGGTCGTCGTCTCGCCCCGCACCTGCTGGAAGTAGGTCGGCATGAGGAGCAGGCCGCCGAAGAAGGCCGCGGCGAAGAGGAACATCGTCAGCGCGGCGATCGAGAACTGCCGGTTGCCGAGCAGACGCAGGTCGAGCAGCGGGTGCTTCGGGCGCATCGACCACCAGCCGAAGGCGAGGATGAGGACGAGCCCGGCCAGGGCGGTGCCGTAGACCTTGGGCGAGTTGACCGTGCCCTCCTCGGGGATCGACGAGACGCCGTAGAGGAAGAGCGCCAGGCCGGGCGACATGAGGAGCAGGCCGATGATGTCGAGCGACTCGGTGGGCTCGGTGTGGTCCTTGGGCAGGACGAGCGCGGCGTAGACGAGGGCGACGATGCCGAGGGGCAGGTTGATGAGGAAGATCCAGGTCCAGCTCGGGCGGCCCAGCCAGTGGGCGTTGTCGATGAGCCAGCCACCGAGGATCGGGCCACCGATCGGGCCGAGGAGCATCGGGATGCCGAGGATCGCCATGAGGCGACCGATGCGGTCCGGGCCGGCCGCGCGCGTCATGATCGTCATGCCGAGCGGCATGAGCATGCCGCCGCCGAGGCCCTGGACGACGCGGGCGCCGATGAGCATCTCGATGGAGGGCGCGAAGGCGCACAGGACGGAGCCGGCGACGAAGAAGGCGATCGCGGCGAGGTAGAGCCGCTTGGTGCCGAAGCGGTCAGCGGCCCAGCCGGTCAGCGGGATGACGGTGGCCAAGGCCAGCGTGTAGGCGGTGACGGTCCAGGCGACGGTCGAGTAGTGCAGCGGCTCGGGGCCCGTGGCCAGGTCGGTCTGGAAGTGCGGGAGCGCGACGTTGACGACCGTGATGTCGAGGATCGACATGATCGAGCCGAGGACGACGACGCCGGCGATCTTGAGGACGGCCGCGTCGATCTTGTCCGGATACTCCGTGGGCAGCGTGGGATCGTGCGCAGGTGCAGACACAGGGGTCTCCTGTCAGGGGTGCGAAGGGGGGAGGCGGCGGCCTCGTCGCCACCCTGGCCGGCGGGAGAGATACATGCGTCGGCCATGCAAGTATGCGCCGTCACCCACGAGGGGCCAAGCCCTTTAGGCTGGGCGGGTGAACGAGATCGAGATCGGCCGGGGCAAGCGTGGCCGCAGGGCCTACTCCTTCGACGACATCGCGGTGCTGCCGAGTCGACGCACGCGCGACCCCGAGGAGGTGTCGCTCGACTGGCAGATCGACGCCTACCACTTCGAGATGCCGGTCATCGCGGCCCCGATGGACTCGGTGATGTCGCCGGCGACGGCCGTCGCCTTCGGCGAGGCCGGCGGTCTGCCGGTCCTCGACCTCGAGGGCCTGTGGACGCGCTACTCCGACCCCGAGCCGCTGCTCGCGGAGATCGCCTCGCTCGACCCGGCCCTCGCGACGGCGCGGATGCAGGAGATCTACGCGGCCCCGATCCAGCCCGACCTGATCAGCGAGCGGCTGCGCGAGCTGCGGTCGGCCGGCGTCACGGTCGCCGGTGCGCTCAGCCCGCAAAACACGCAGCAGCACTGGAAGACCGTCGTCGACGCGGGGGTGGACCTCTTCGTCATCCGCGGCACGACGGTCTCCGCCGAGCACGTGAGCAGCCGGTCCGAGCCGCTCAACCTCAAGCGATTCATCTACGAGCTCGACGTGCCGGTCATCGTCGGTGGCGCGGCGAGCTACACCGCCGCCCTGCACCTCATGCGGACCGGTGCGGCGGGTGTCCTCGTCGGTTTCGGCGGGGGAGCGGCCCACACGACCCGCCAAGCGCTGGGGATCCACGCGCCGATGGCCAGCGCCGTGGCCGACGTCGCTGCCGCCCGCCGCGACTACCTCGACGAGTCCGGTGGCCGCTACGTCCACGTCATCGCCGACGGTGGCCTCGGGACGAGTGGCGACATCGTCAAGGCGGTCGCCTGCGGCGCCGACGCCGTGATGCTGGGTGCGGCGCTGGCCCGCGCGGCCGATGCCCCCGGTCGCGGCTTCCACTGGGGCGCCGAGGCGCACCACCCCGAGCTGCCTCGTGGGGCGCGCGTCGAAGTCGGCTCTGTCGCGCCGCTGCAGGAGGTGCTCTTCGGCCCGAGCAAGGTGGCCGACGGCACGACCAACCTCATCGGTGCGCTGCGCCGGGCCATGGCCACGACCGGCTACACCGAGGTCAAGGAGCTGCAGCGCATCGAGGTCGTCGTCGCGCCACACCAGCCGAGCTGACCCACCCCACCTCGCCACCCCCCTTCCGCATCTGCCTCGGCACGTGCGGGAGGGGGTGCGCATTTCCCTAGGCAGATGCGGAAGGGGTGGCGCATTTCCCTAGGCAGATGCGCACTGGGGGTGGTATTTCCCTAGGGAAATGCGGGTGGAGGGCCCGGGGCGAAGGGGGAGGGGCCGCCTTCATGGGCCGATTCACGGACGTCCTCTGGCGCGTCCGGGGACCCCCGGTTACCGTGAGGTAATGACCTCGGAGATCATCGCTGACCCAGAGCTGGACCCCACGGCGACCTACGCGGTCGACCCCGCTCGTGCCCGGCGCTACGCCGGCCGCGTCGTCGCCTCGCCGACGGCGCAGACCTTCACGCGCACCTCGCCGCTCACGGGCGGCCCGATCGCCGCCCTGCCGCTCTCCGGGGAGGGCGACGTGCGTCGTGCCGTGGCCGGAGCCCGCGCCGCCCAGGCGCGCTGGGCCGCGACCTCCTTCGACGAGCGCCGTCGGGTGCTCCTGCGCTTCCACGACCTCGTCCTCTCCCACCAGGTCGAGCTGCTCGACCTGGTCCAGATCGAGTCGGGCAAGGTGCGCAAGCAGGCCTTCGAGGAGGTGCTCGACACCGCCCTCGCGGCGCGCTACTACGGCCGCACGGCCGAGTCGCACCTGCGGCCGCGCAAGGTGGCCGGCGCCTACCCGCTCCTCACCCAGACCCGCGTCCACCACCGGCCCAAGGGCGTCGTCGGCATCGTCTCGCCGTGGAACTACCCGCTGAGCCTGGCCATCACCGACGCGCTGCCCGCGCTCATGGCCGGCAACGCCGTCGTCCTGCGCCCCGACCAGCAGGGCTCGGTCACGGCCCTCGCGGGCGTCGAGCTGCTCCACGAGGCCGGTCTGCCCGAGGGCGTCCTCCAGGTGGTGCTGGGCCCCGGCTCCGAGACGGGGCAGGCGGTCGTCGACTCGACGGACTACGTCTGCTACACCGGCTCGACCGCGACCGGCCGTCGCGTCGCCCAGTCCGCGGCATCGCGACTGGTCTCCTTCAGCATGGAGCTCGGTGGCAAGAACTCGGTGTACATCGCCGACGACGCCGACCTCGACCGCGCCGTCGAGGGTGCGGTCCGTGCGTGCTTCTCCAGCGCCGGCCAGCTGTGCATCTCGACCGAGCGGGTCGTCGTGCACGAGGCGATCGCCGATGACTTCATCGCCCGCTTCGTCGCCGCCGTCGACGCCATGACGATCGGCACCGCCCTCGAGTACGGCTACGACATGGGCTCGCTGGTCAGCCAAGCGCAGCTCGACACGGTCACCGCCCACATCGAGGACGCCACGGCGAAGGGGGCGAAGGTCCTCACCGGTGGCAGGCACCGCCCCGACCTCGGGCCCTACGTCTTCGAGCCGACGGTGCTCGAGGGCGTCACCTCGGCGATGACCTGTCGCGACGAGGAGACATTCGGTCCGCTCGTGTCGATCTACCGGGTCGCCGACGACGCTGCCGCGATCGCGCTCGTCAACGACACCGAGTACGGGCTCAACTCCTCGGTGTGGACCCGCGACATCGCTCGCGGCCGGCGTCTGGCCGCCCGGTTCGAGACGGGGACGGTCAACATCAACGAGGCCTACGCCGCGGCGTGGGCCTCGATGGGTGCCCCGATGGGTGGGATGAAGGACTCCGGCATGGGTCGCCGCCACGGCGCGGAGGGCATCCTCAAGTACACGGAGGCCCAGACGGTCGCCGTGCAGCACCTGGTCCCGATCGCCCCCGCCTTCGGCATGAGCGACGCGCTCCACGCCAAGGTGCTCACCCTCGGGCTGCGCGCGATGAAGACGGCGGGCATGCGGTGACCCCGGCTGACGTCGACACCGCGGTCGACACCGACGTCCTCGTCATCGGCTCCGGCTTCGGGGGCTCGGTCGCCGCCCTTCGCCTGGCGGAGAAGGGCTATCGCGTGACGGTCCTCGAGGCCGGTCGGCGCTTCGCCGACGAGGACTTCGCCGAGACCAGCTGGGACCTGAAGAACTTCCTGTGGGCGCCCAAGGTGGGGATGTACGGCATCCAGCGCATCCACATGCTCAAGGACGTGATGATCCTCGCCGGCGCAGGTGTCGGCGGTGGCTCGCTCAACTACGCCAACACGCTCTACGTGCCGCCGGAGGTCTTCTTCCGGGACCGCCAGTGGGGCCACATCACCGACTGGCAGGCCGAGCTGCTGCCGCACTACGACATGGCGAGCACGATGCTCGGTGTCGTCACCAACCGGTGCGAGTCCGTCGTCGAGCAGGCCATGCGCGAGGCCGCCGACGAGATGGGTGTGGCCGACACCTTCCGCAAGACCCCCGTCGGCGTGCTCTTCGGCGACGACGACTCCCCGGAGCAGCAGGGCCGCACGGTCGCCGACCCCTACTTCGGTGGGGCGGGTCCCACGCGCACGACGTGCACCGAGTGCGGCAACTGCATGGTCGGCTGCCGGGTGGGCGCCAAGAACACGCTCGTGAAGAACTACCTCGCGCTTGCCGAGGGCCTGGGCGTGCAGATCGTGCCGATGCGCACGGTCACCCGGGTCGGGGTCGTCCCCGGCACCGACGGCCCCGACGAGGTCTACCGGGTGCGTCACGAGGCGACGGATGCCTTGGGGGACAAGACCGCTCGTGTCACGACGGCGCGCAAGGTCGTCGTCGCCGCGGGCACGTGGGGGAGCCAGCACCTGCTCCACGAGATGAAGGCGGACGGGGAGCTGCCGGCGATCAGCGACCGCCTCGGCGAGCTGACGCGGACCAACTCGGAGGCCCTCGTCGGTGCCCTCGCATCGTCGCCGCCGGAGGGCGAGCACGACCTGACGAAGGGGGTGGCCATCACCTCCTCCTTCCACCCGGACGAGTCGACCCACATCGAAAACGTCCGGTACGGGCGCGGGTCGGACGCGATGGGCATGCTCACCACGCTGCTCGCGCCGCCGCGGACAGGGCGCACCCCGCGCTTCCTCAAGCTCATCGCGGACCTGCCGAAGAACATCCCGGCGCTCATCGCGTGGTTCCCCCCGGGCACGCACTTCGCCGACAGCACGGTCATCGGCCTGGTCATGCAGTCGCTCGACAACTCGCTGACGACCTACCTGACGACCGGGCCGGGTGGGCGCCGGCGGCTGACCTCGAAGCAGGGCCACGGCGAGGAGAACCCGACCTACATCGAGGCCGGGCACGAGGGCATCCGGGTCCTCGCGGACAAGCTCTCGGCACGGCTCGGTCAACCCGTCTACCCCGGCGGCACGTGGAGCGAGGCCTTCGACATCCCGCTCACCGCGCACTTCCTCGGTGGGGCCCCCATCAGCGACTCGCCGGCCACCGGCGTCATCGACCCGTACCACCGCCTGTGGGGCCACCCGGGTATCAGCGTCGTCGACGGCTCGGCCGTCTCGGCCAACCTCGGCGTCAATCCTTCGCTGACGATCACCGCGCAGGCCGAGCGGGCCTTCTCGCTGTGGCCCAACGTCGGTGACGCCGACGTGCGGCCCGCCCAGGGTGATGCCTACCGCCGGCTCGACCCGATCGCGCCGAGGACGCCGGCGGTCCGCGAGTTCACCCACACCAGCTCGAAGGTGTCGCTGCCGATGCCGGCCGTGCGGGGTGCGTGAGCGGAGCACCCAGAGCGCTCACGTAGCCTGAGGCGGTGCTGCGGACCGCCTGTCGACCCCGATACCTCGGGTTGCTCGTCGTGGCGCTCGCGCTCGTCGCGCTCGGCATCATCGCCGGTCGCTGGCAGTGGTCAGTCGCCCACGACGTCGCCCGTGCCGAGGCCGTCCGCGAGGTCCAGGAGCGCCCGGTGCGGCCCGTCGCCGACGTCATCGCCCCGCACGAGGGCTTCCCCGACGACGGGTCGGGGCAGCGGATCAGCATGCGCGGCAGGTACGCGGGTGAGCCGCTCCTCGTCGTCGACCGGCGCTTCGAGGGGCAGCCCGTCAGCTGGGTCCTCGACCGCTTCGTCGTCGAGGAGACGGGCGCCAACCTGGCCGTCGTCCGCGGCTACGTGCCCGCGGGGGAGGACCCCCCTTCGCCGCCTGGGGGAACCCTCGAGATCGTCGGCTCGTTGGCCCCTCCGGAGGCCCCCGACGAGACCGGGGGCATCGACGACGGCGAGCTGACGTCGGTGGACATCGCCCAGCTGGTCAACCTCTGGGAGGGTGACATCTACAACGGCTTCGTCTTCGCCGTCAGCGAGGACGGTGTGACGGCGGCGCCGCAGCGGGTCCCGCCGCCGCTGCCGGACACCTCGCTGCAGTTTCGCAACGTCATGTACGCCGTCCAGTGGTGGATGTTCGCCGCCTTTGCGGTGTGGATGTGGTTGAAGGTCGTGCGCCAGGCGGCGCGCCAGGACGAGGCGGGGGAGCCCGCTCGAGAGGTGGAGGAGTCGACGTGAGCAACGAGACGCAGGGCGGCCAGGCCGCCGACCCGAGGGCCATCGCCAGTGCGCTGACCTTCTTCCGCATCACCGCGGTCATCGCCGGTCTGGCCATGTTTGTCCTCATCGTCGAGATGGTCCTCAAGTACGGGATGGACAATGACGTGCTCGCCTGGTGGTCGCCCGTGCACGGCCTGATCTTCATGGTCTTCGCCGTCGCGACCGCCAACCTGGGCTTCAAGGTCGGCTGGTCCGTGGGCCGCATGCTCCTCACGCTGCTGCTCGCCTGCATCCCCTTCGTCGCCTTCGTCGAGGAGCGTCGGGTCGTCCGCGAGGTCAGTCCGCTCATCTCCTGACGTGGCGAAGGGGGAGCCCCCGCCGCCCGGTAGCCTGTGCAAGTGACGGAATCGCTCAAGACCCGCCCGGTCCTCGTCGTCGACTACGGCGCCCAGTACGCCCAGCTCATCGCGCGTCGCGTGCGTGAGGCGAAGATCTACAGCGAGGTCGTGCCGCACACGATGCCGGTCGCCGAGATCCTCGCGAAGGAGCCGGCCGCGGTGATCCTCTCCGGAGGACCCTCGTCGGTCTACGCCGAGGACGCCCCCTCGCTCGACGTGACGCTGCTCGAGGCCGGGGTCCCCGTCTTCGGTATGTGCTACGGCTTCCAGGCGATGGTCCAGGCGCTCGGCGGCACCGTCGAGCGCACCGGCCTGCGGGAGTACGGATCGACCCGCGCGCAGGTGAGCGACCGCGAGTCCACCCTCTTCAACGGCCAGCCCGCGGAGCAGTCGGTGTGGATGAGCCACGGCGACTCGGTGACCGAGGCCCCCGAGGGCATGCGGGTCACCGCGAGCACCTCCGGCGCACCCGTCGCGGCCTTCGAGGACGACGAGCGTCGCCTGTACGGCGTCCAGTGGCACCCCGAGGTGCTGCACTCGACCTTCGGCCAGCCAGTGCTGGAAAACTTCCTGCTGCGCGGCGCCGGGCTCAGCCCCGACTGGACCGCGGACAACGTCATCGACGAGCAGGTCGACCTCATCCGCGAGACCGTCGGCGAGGACCGGGTCCTGTGCGCCCTCTCCGGGGGCGTCGACTCCTCCGTCGCGGCGGCGCTCGTGCAGCGCGCCGTCGGCGAGCAGCTGACCTGCGTCTTCGTCGACCACGGCCTGCTGCGGCAGGGCGAGGCCGAGCAGGTCGAGCAGGAGTTCGTCGCGGCCACGGGCGTCAAGCTCGTCGTCGTCGACGCCAAGGAGCGCTTCCTCGGCGCGCTGGCCGGGGTCACCGACCCCGAGGAGAAGCGCAAGATCATCGGCCGCGAGTTCATCCGCGTCTTCGAGCAGGCGGCGCGCGACGTCGTCGGCGAGGGCGACGAGTCCGGTCACCCCGTCAAGTGGCTCGTCCAGGGCACGCTCTACCCGGACGTCGTCGAGTCCGGCGGCGGCACCGGCGCGGCCAACATCAAGAGCCACCACAACGTCGGCGGCCTGCCCGACGACCTGCAGTTCAAGCTCATCGAGCCGCTGCGCGCCCTCTTCAAGGACGAGGTGCGTCAGGTCGGCCGTGAGCTCGGCGTCCCCGACCCGATCGTCGACCGCCAGCCCTTCCCCGGCCCGGGCCTGGGCATCCGGATCATCGGCGAGGTCACCGAGACCAACCTCGACATCCTCCGCCGGGCCGACGCCATCGCCCGCGAGGAGCTGACCGCCGCCGGCCTCGACAAGGAGATCTGGCAGTGCCCGGTCGTCCTGCTCGCCGACGTGCGCTCCGTCGGGGTCCAGGGCGACGGCCGCACCTACGGCCACCCGATCGTCCTGCGCCCCGTCTCCTCCGAGGACGCGATGACCGCCGACTGGACGCGCGTGCCCGGCGACGTCCTCGCGCAGATCTCCACCCGCATCACCAACGAGGTCGAAGAGGTCAACCGGGTCGTGCTCGACGTGACGAGCAAGCCGCCGGGCACCATCGAGTGGGAGTGAGCTGAGCCGCATCAGCCGGCGAGCCGCTCCCAGAGCACCCCGGCGGAGCCGCAGCAGCAGATGAGGGCGACCGCGCCACCGCAGCCGATGGCGATGTGCCGCCAGTCGGGTGCCCAGCTGCGTGTCGTCGGGGCCGGGCCGAGGTGCCCACGGCCCCACAGCCACCGCGGCTGCGCGTAGTGCAGGTCGACCTGCTGCCCGGGGTGGACGTCGACCTCGCTCGTGGCCTCCCCGTAGGTGGTCGTCCCGTCGCTCGACTCGACGTCCACGCGGTGGCGACCCGGCGACAGGTCGACGAGCGTGGTCTCGCCGGCCACCGGGTACGGCTGACCGTCGACGCGGAGGCGGACCATCGACGCCCTCCCGGCGACGACGACCCGGACCCGACCCGTGCTGATCATGGCCCCGACGCTACTGACTACTCTGGCCGCGTGAGCACCCACCCGACGATGCGCGTCATGGAGTGGCTCCTGCGGCGAGTGCTCGTGGGGCCTCCCCTTCGCGCCTACCTCCGGCTCGAGGTGGAAGGGGCCGAGCACGTGCCCGCCACCGGCCCGGTGATCATCGCGAGCAACCACCTGAGCTTCCTCGACTCGATGGTCATCCCGCTCGCCGCAGGGCGCAAGGTGGGCTTCCTCGGCAAGGCCGAGTACGTCACCGGCACCGGCGTCTCCGGGTGGCTCGGGCGACTGTGGTTCGGCGAGTTCGGCGGGATGATCCCCGTCGACCGGTCCGATGCCCGCGCTGCTGCCCGCTCCCTCGAGCTCGCGCAGGAGCACCTGGCCGGTGGAGGAGCCTTCGGCATCTACCCCGAGGGCACCCGCAGCCGGGACGGCCGCCTGCACAAGGGGCGCACCGGCGTCGGCCGGCTCGCCATCGCCTCCGGCGCACCCGTGGTGCCCTGCGCCCTCATCGGCACCGACAAGGCGCAGCCCGTCGATGCCCGCGGCATCCGGCCGCACAGGGTCACCGTGCGCTTCGCCCCGCCCGTCGACGTCGCCGCCCTCGAGCAGCGGCACGTCAAGGGCGCGCTCCTGCGCGCCGTCACCGACGAGGTCATGGACGCCATCGCGCAGCGGTCGCCGCAGCAGCGCTCCGACGGCTACGCCGACCGACCCGACGTCGCCTGACCGCGCGCGCCCCCGCCGACCGGCGCGGCCGGCTCAGTACGATGGCGCGGTGCTGAAGACGACGATCGCCGCCCTCGCCGGCAAGGCCGCCCGCCGCGCCGCCCGTCTCCGGGGCGGTGGCACCGGAGGCTCTGCACTCCCCGGCCTCGTCGCGGAGAAGATCGACCCGGGCTTCCTCGCCCACGCGCTCGCCGACGTCCCCGGAGGGATCGTCGTCGTCTCCGGCACCAACGGCAAGACGACGACGACCAAGATGCTCGTCGCGCTCCTGCGGGCCCACGGCCGGACGGTCTTCACCAACCCCACGGGCAGCAACTTCACCCGCGGCGTCATCTCCGCCATGCTCAGCGAGCGACTCCACCGGGGGCGGCTGCAGGCCGACATCGCCGTCCTCGAGCTCGACGAGGCGCACGCCCTGCACTTCGCCCGCGCCGTCGCCCCGACGTACGCGCTGCTGCTCAACGTCGCCCGCGACCAGCTCGACCGCTTCGCCGAGATCGACCACACCGCGGGCCTGCTGACCCAGCTCGCCGGCATGACGACGACCGGGGTCGTGCTCAACCGCGACGACCCCTTCGTCAACCGCATCGCGACGACGGTCGGCGCCGACGTCGACGTCACGTGGTTCGGCCTCGACGCCTCGATCGCCGACCGTCTCGGCGAGCTGCAGGAGCACGACGCCCGCGGCCACGACGCCTGGTCGCCGCCCGCCGCCCGCGCCCGCGACTGCCTGCTCCAGCCCCAGGACGAGCAGCGGCTCAGCGTGCTCTTCGGCGAGGCCGGCGAAGGGGGGCGGCTCGGCCCCGTCGAGCTGCGTCAGCGCGGGCTCGCCGCGATGATCAACGCGACCGCAGCCACGGCCACGGCGCGGACCCTGCTCGGCGAGGCCTTCGACCCCGCGGCCGCGGAGCAGGCGCTGCGGACGGTGGCCCCTCCCTTCGGCCGTGGCGAGGTCGTCGACGTCGACGGGACCCCGCTCGAGCTCGTCCTCGTCAAGAACCCGGCTGGCTTCACCGTCGCCCTCGGCACCTACGGCTCGACCCCCGTCGCCACGATGGTCGCGATCAACGACGACTACGCCGACGGCCGCGACGTCTCCTGGCTCTACGACGTGAGCTTCGAGTCGCTGCGGGACAAGGGGGTCGCGATCACCAGCGGTGTGCGGGGCTGGGACATGGCGCTGCGCCTCCAGTACGACGACGTGCCGGTGGCCTCGACGGAGGTCGACCTCGGCCGGGCCCTCGACGCCTTCCTCGCCGACCACGCCGGGGAGCCCAAGCGGATCTTCTGCACCTACACCGCGATGCTCGCGCTGCGCCGCATGCTCGGCGAGCGGTACGACCTGCCCGAGATGGGCGTGGACGCCCCCGAGACCCAGGGAGCCTGACATGACCCGCGACATCCCCATCCTCGGTGAGCCCACCGGCTCGGCACTGCCCGCGGACCCCGGCCACGAGGGCAAGGGCGAGATCCACCTCGTCCACCTCTACCCCCGCGAGATGAGCATCTACGGCGACCTCGGCAACACCCGCTGCCTCGCCGCGCGCATCCGCCGTCACGGCTACGTGCCGGTCGTCCACCAGCACCACCCCGGACAGGAGCTGCCCGAGCAGGTCCACCTCGTCGTCGGCGGCGGGGGGCAGGACTCGGGGCAGTCCAAGGTCGAGGACGACCTCGAGCGCCAGGCGGACCGGCTGCGCGACCTCGCGGCCGACGGCACCCCGATGCTCATGATCTGCGGCATGTACCAGCTCTTCGGCAAGGCCTTCGTCACCGTGCAGGGGGAGCGGCTGCCGGGCCTGGGCATCCTCGACGTGACCACCCAGGGCAACGAAAAGCGGATGATCGGCCCGATCGTGCTGAGCACCGACCACGGCGACGTCGTCGGCTACGAAAACCACTCGGGCTCCACCACGCTCGGGGCGGGGCAGGCCCCCTTCGGCCGGGTGCGGCACGGCATGGGCAACAACGGCACCGACGGCACCGAGGGCGCGGTCACCGGGCACGTCATCGGCTCCTACCTGCACGGCCCGATCCTGCCGGCCAACCCGCGGCTCGCCGACACCCTCATCGGGTGGGCGGCGGAGCGGGCGACCGGGCGGGCCTTCGAGCCGGAGCAGCTCGACGACGAGGTCGCGCGCCAGGCGCACACCCGTCAGGTGCGTCGCCTCGTCGGCTGACGGACCGGGCGGCGCCTCTCAGCTGTCCGCTTCGGCCAGCTCGTCGTTGGTGGCGCGCGGCATGAGGCTCCACGCGACCCACCCGAGCGCCCCCAGGGGGATCTCGAGGAAGTGCGTGAAGATCGAGAAGAGCACGACCCCGGCCATCGCCGACGCAGGGTCGGCGCCCCAGGCGACGAGCGCGGCTGCCGTGCCGGTCTCGGTGACGCCGAGGCCGCCCGGCGTCACGCCGACCGCCGTGAGCAGCCGCCCGATCGCATAGGCCGCGAAGAGCTGGCCGAAGGGCAGCTCGATGCCCGTCGTCTGCGTGCACAGCAGGAAGAGGACGTAGTAGAGGCCGAAGAAGCCGAGCATGCCGAGCGACATCTGCAGCCACCCGGTGCGGACGGTCTCGGCGATCCGCCCCCGCAGGTCCGTCAGGCCGCGCTCGATGGTGCCGCCGTGCCCGCGGCGCACGAGCCGCACGAGCCGGTCGAGGCCGCGCCCCAGCTGCCGGGCACCACGGTCGGTACCTATGGCCAGCGCGAAGAGGACGACGATCGCCGCGCCCGACAGGACCGCCGCCCAGGCGGCCTCGCGCATGGCGGGGGGCAGGTCGGTGGCACCCCAGGCCAGGCCGACCACGGCGATGATCGGGAGGGCGGCGCGGGCCAGGACATTCCACACCCCGGTGACGACCGCCATCGTCGTCACGCTCGCTGCCGAAAATCCCCAGGACTTTGCGATCGAGTACGTCGCTGCCAAGCCGATGGCGCCACCGCCCGGCAGCAGGTTGGAGACGGAGGACCCGCAGACGTTGAGGATCAGCGCCCGCACGTGCCCGAGCCCCTGCATGGCGCCCGTCATGACGAAGGTGTAGCAGTACAGCCCCCCGACGACGAGGCCCGCGAAGAGCGCGGCCTTCCAGAGCGGCACGGTGCCGAGCACGTGCCAGACCTCGCTCCACGACGTCTTGGCGAAGTGCGGCAGGCCCCACCACAGCATCCCGACGGCCAGCCCGAGACCGACCGTCACCTGCAGCACCCGGACGAAGGGGGCGCCCCGCCTCTGCTGCGGGTCCGCGTCGCCGACCGGCGAGCTCGCGCCCGTCATGCCCGC
The DNA here is from genome assembly GCF_004025845.1 of Janibacter hoylei PVAS-1. Classification (NCBI taxonomy): domain Bacteria; kingdom Bacillati; phylum Actinomycetota; class Actinomycetes; order Micrococcales; family Intrasporangiaceae; genus Janibacter; species Janibacter hoylei. The sequence continues at coordinate 94,526 of NZ_PIPF01000003.1, read as the reverse complement.
CCCTCGAAGACGTCGGTGGCCGCCGTGCCCGGGGCCTCCGGGTCGACGAACCACTCGCGCCCGAAGACGAGGTCGTAGAGCGGCCGGGGGATGCGCACGAGCATCCCGAGCGTGCGGTCGCCCCCGCCGTCGGCGGCGGCCTGGCTCGCGTGGGCGCGCATCGAGGCGCGCTTGGCGGCCGCGAAGCGCCGCACCGGGATGCGGTGGGTGATCTCGGCCTTCGCGGCGAAGGCCCGGTCGAAGCTGGCCCGGTCGAACTCGGGCGGGAAGCGGTAGACCTTGGCCACCAGGTCGATCGCCCGGCAGATGAGGTCGCGGGGGACGGTCGCCCACAGGACCCGCACGTCGAGCCCGCGCTCGCGCGCCAGCTCGGCGGCGCGCGCCCCGACCTCGTGCACGCGCACGTGGTCGCGGTGGCCGTAGCCGCCGTGGGGGTCGTAGGTCGTCAGGACGTCGGCCCGCTCCTCGACGAGCACGTCGGCCAGCGCGCTGGCCGCGTCGTCGATCGGCACCCGGACGAAGCGGCGTCCTCCGGGCGGGTCCGGCCACACCTCGGGTCCGCTGCCGCTGTCGGCGTGCCCGAGCTCCACGGTGCGGGCGACACCGAGCGCTCGCGCACTCGCGGCGAGCTCGCGGCTGCGGGTGGAGGCGAGGGCATCTCCCTTCGCGCCGTAGGCGGTCTCGTCGGTCTCGCCGAGCGCCCCGTCGGTCGCGACGACGAGGACCACGCGGTGCCCCTCGGCCGCGGCGCGGGCCATCGTCCCCGCCGTGAGCAGAGCCTCGTCGTCAGGGTGCGCGTGGAAGACGACGAGAGTGCGGGCTGCGGAGTCCATCGGTGAAACCCTCCCACACTCCGCCGTGGCACCCTTGGACGCGTGAAGGTGGCCCTGCTCTCCGACTGCTACCCGCCGCGCACCGGCGGCATCGAGTCCCAGGTCGGGGACCTCGCGACGCAGCTGGTGGCGGCCGGGCACGAGGTCGAGGTCTTCACCGCGACGGCGGGTGGGCCGGGCGCTGGTGGGGCGCGGGTGCACCGGCTGGACACCCCGCTCGCGCTGGGCCTGCCGGTCAACCCGCTCGCGCCACCGGAGGCTCGCCGGGTGCTCGCCGCAGGGGGCTTCGACGTGGCGCACGTGCACATGGGGGTGGTCTCTCCCTTCGCCTGGGACATGGCCGACCTGACCACCGACCTCGGGCTGCCGACGGCCCTGACCTGGCACTGCGTCCTCGACCGGGCCGCGCGGCCGCTCGGCCCGATGATCCGGCGCTGGGTAGACCGCGGAGCGGTGCTCTCGGCGGTGTCCGGCTTCGCTGCGGAGGGTGTGCGACGGGCGGCGAAGGGGGAACCCGTCGCCGTGCTCCCCAACGGCATCGACCCGAGCCTGTGGCGCGCTTCCACACCACCGATGGCTGAGGAGGCGCGCCAGCGCCGTCTCGAAGCCACCACCCCCACCCGCCCCGTCCGCCTCGTCACCGCCACCCGCCTCGCCCCCCGCAAGCGGGTCGGCGCACTCCTCGTCGTCGTCGCCGCCGCCCGTGGTCGACTCGGTCCGGGAGCCATGACCCTCGACGTCTACGGCGAAGGACCGCTGCGGCCGTGGCTGGAGGCTCGGGTGAGCGCGCTCGGGCTCGACGACGTCGTGCGCCTGCGTGGCCGCGTCACCCGCACGGAGCTCGCGGCCGCCTGGGCTCGCGCCGACGGCTACCTGTCCCCGACCCGCCTCGAGGCCTTCGGGATCGCCGCGCTCGAAGCCCGCACGGCGGGACTGCCGGTCATCGCGCGCGCCGACTCCGGGGTCCGTGAGGTCGTCACCGACGGGGTCTCGGGGCTGCTCGCCCCCGACGACGCCGGGCTCGCCGACGCGCTCGTGCGGATCGTCGCCGACGACACCCTGCGCACCCGGATCGCCGCGCACAACCGGCGCGTGCCGCCAGCCCAGACCTGGGACCGCGTCGTCGCGCTCGCGGTCGACGAGTACCGACGGGCCGGCGCATGAGCGTCGTGGTCGTGGCAGACGGCCCGCACGGCGAGGTCGGGCGCTGGCCGCTCGGGCACGGGCAGGACCCCGCCGACCTGCTCGCCGCGCACGGCTGGGCGGGGGAGCCGACGGGCAGCGGGCTCGTGGGTGACGACGTCGAGGTGCACTGGAGGGTGGCCGCGCTGGACAGGCGCGTACCGTCACCAGCCGTCGTGACGGGCCGCCCCGGCGCCACAGTCCTGCAGCGGCTCGCCGCTTATGCCCTTGTCGTCGACGGGGGGCGGCTGCTCATGTCGCAGCTCGCCGACTGGGTGGGCGGCGCCGGCGGGCTGTGGACGCTGCCAGGCGGTGGCGTCGACCCGGGTGAGTCCCCGGTCGACGGCGTCGTGCGCGAGGTGCACGAGGAGGCCGGGCAGCACGTCGTCGTCGACGAGCTCGTGCAGGTGCAGTCGCGTCACTGGGTGGGCGACGTGACGGCGGGGGAGCGGCACGAGGACTTCCACGCCGTGCGACTGATCCACCGGGCGACGTGTCCGCGACCGACGCCCGCGCACGTCGTCGAGGTCGACGGCTCGACGGGTGCTGCGGCATGGGTCCCGCTGGGCGAGGTGGGGCGACTGCCGCTGGCCGAGATGGTCCGGTTGGCCTGGCCACACGTGCCGGGTGGCGACTCCTACCCGCTGTAGGAGATGGCCGGTCGGTCGCCTACGCTGTCGGCCATGGACGCCCTGCACCTCATCCTCTACATCCTCCACATGCTCGCGATGCTGGCGATCGTCGTCGGCCCTGCCGTCCCCGGGCGCGGTCACCTCGTCCAGGTGTGGGGTGCGCGCCTCCAGCTGCTCATCGGGCTGGGCCTCACCGGCCTCGCCGAGGCGGGCGACGACCCGGTCAACCACGCGAAGATCGGCACCAAGCTCGTCATCATGATCGCCGTCCTCGCCTGCGCCGAGATCGGCAATGCCAAGGCCAAGCGTGGCGAGGCTGCAGCGAGCAAGCTCGCCTGGGCCGCCGCCGGTCTTGCGGTCGTCAACGCCGCCATCGCCTTCCTCTGGTAGTCCAGGTCGCACGTCGCCACAGCGCGACGGGGTCCGCCCGAGACTCGGACGGACCCCGTCGACGCGATCTCGACTATGACCAGTGTTGGTAGGCGTTGCTCGAACTACACGGATTGGTGTAGACGCTGCCACCCGCTGACGAGTCCAAGCACAGGCCGGTCGCACGGTTCTTGAGCCGGTAGTACCCGCCTCCTTCGTTCACGAGGAGCCAGTTCTGGAAGTTGTTGCCCGTCGAGCAGGCGTTCATGTAGACGTTCCCGTTCGAATTGGAGTCCAGACACCGGTTTGTCGCCTTGTTCCTATAGAGCCTGTAGCTGCCGTTGTAGGTGGCGAACCAACGTCCGTAGGACGTCACCTGAGACTCTGACGATTTGCCTGATGGCGACAACGTCCCCATCAGTTTGGCCGTACAGGTACTTGAGGGTGTTTCGATTCTTCCAGATGTACTCGGTGGCGGATGCTGTTGCGTCCTTGGTGGCGGCATCCGGAGCGGATGCGCTGGTCTTGGTTTGTCCAACGGCGGACGCTGCGGGCGTCGCGACGATGCACAAGCCAAGCAGGGATGCACAGGCGATTGACTTGACGGTATTCACAGATTCCTCCCCAGAATGTGACGTGGTCCACAGAGCATGTCGCAGCTCGTGCCCCCTGTCCATGCTCGTCATGATGCTGTCATGACGACCACGAGGCAGAGGCTCTGGAGCGCCGGCGGCGCGGGTGCCGTGGCATGGGCCTTCTACACGTGGATCGGCGTCGCCCGGTACTCGCGGGGCGAGTACGGCAACTACGACCTCGGCATCTTCGTGCAGGCGGCGCACTCGTGGCTGACGTTGGGCCGGCCCTACTCGGACATCAAGGGCATCAATCTCCTGGGTGACCACTTCAGCCCCATCACGGTGCTCTTCGCGCTCGCATACCAGATGTGGGCCGATCCTCGTGCCCTGATCGTCGCCCAGTCGTTGGCACTGGCCCTGGTGGTGGCGATCAGCACGTGGAGCGTCGCGAGGGCGGGTGCCCGGTCCGTGAAGGTCGGTGGCGTGGCCCTGGTGGCTCTGCTCGCGCTCCCGCAGGTGAGTGCGGCCGGGTTCCAGGTCCACGAGACGGCGCTGGGGGCTCCCTTCGTCCTGCTCCTTGCCATGTCGGTGGTCACCGGTGCACGCCGGCCAGCACTCGTCCTGACCCTGGCCGTCCTGACCATCAAGGAGGACGCCGGCCTCATGGTCGCCGGTGCCGGCGCGGCGTGGTTCCTCATCCATCGCGAGCGCAGGATGGCAGCAGGACTCGCAGGTCTGGGTGCGGTGGGGTTCATCGTGAGCAACGCCGTGATCCTGTGGGTCAACCCGGGTCATCAGAACCCCTATCTCCGCTACTTCACCAGCGGGGACACGAGCGGGGGGGGTCTGACTCTGGAGGAGATCGGACCACGCCTCGTCCCCTTCGTGCTCTACGCGCTGCTGGCGGGGTTGCGCTGGTCTCCGCTGCACCTGATGGCCCTGCCCGGCCTCGCGTGGCGTGCCGTCTCGTCCAACGAGCTCTACTGGTCCGTGCACCTGCACTACGACGTCATCACCGCTCCGGTGGCTCTGACCGTGCTCATCTGCGCGATCGGGCCGTCCAGGAGTCAGCGGGTTGGACGACGGATCCTCATCGCCGCCATGGCCCTGTCCGTCCTGTGGGGTGCCTCCCGCGTGGTGTCGTCACAGACGCCGTGGACATGGCGAGGGGGGATGAGTCCCCACCAGGTCGCCGCTGAGCAGCTGGCCCGCGAGGTGCCCTCCGGCACAGTGATCGTCGCTGATCAGTACCTCGGGCCGACTCTCGTCGACAGCCATTCCGTGCGGATGCTCAGCCAGACGCACGACGCCACAGGGCGATTCGTCCTGCTCCAGCCAGAGCGCGACACGTTGGCGGCGCCCTCGTGTGCCAAGCGACTCTTCATCGCGGACCACGACGTGGTGGGGCGTCGCGCAGACGTCGTGCTGGTCGATCTCGGGGAGCCGCGGCGCTTCCGGCTCCCGGCCTGCCACGAGGAGGCGGAGCGCCGCGCGGCCGAGCCGCGTCAGGGGACGAGGATGACCTTGCCCGTCGTCTGTCGTCCCTCGAGCGCGCGGTAGGCCTCGGCGGCCTCGGCGAAGGGGTAGGCGTGGTGGATCGCGATGTCGAGTCGCCCGGCGGCGATGTCGGCGAAGACCTCACGCCCGCGCATCATCAGCTCGTCGCGCTCGACGATGTAGTGGGCCAGCGTCGGTCGGGTGACGAAGAGCGAGCCGCCCGAGTTGAGCCGCTGCAGGTCGACAGGGGGTACCTGCCCCGACGCCGCGCCGAAGAGCACGAGCGTGCCCCGGAGGCGCAAGGAGGCCAGCGACGCGTCGAAGGTCGCCTGGCCCACCCCGTCGTAGACGACGTCGACACCGGCGTCGGCCCCGAGCCGGCGTGCGGCGGCGGCGATGTCGGCGGAGAGGTCCTCGCTCCGGGCGTAGTTGATGACCTCGGAGGCGCCCCGGGAGCGAGCGATCTCGAGCTTGGCGTCCGACCCTGCGGTCGCGATGACGGTGCCGCCGCGGTTGGTGATCATCTGCGTCAGCAGCTGGCCGACGCCACCGGCGGCAGCGTGCACGACGGCGACGGCGCCCTCCACGACGCGCACGCAGTCGGTGACGAGCGCGTGCGCGGTCATGCCCTGCAGCGTTGCGGCACAAGCGGTCTCGAGGTCGACGTCGTCGGGCACGGGGAGCAGTCGTGTGGAGTCGGCGAGGACGAGCTCGGCGTGCAGGCCCGAGGTCATCGACCAGGCGACCCGGTCGCCGACGGCCACCGATGCGCCCTCGCCGATCGCCCGCACCGTGCCCGCAGCCTCGAAGCCCGCGACGTACGGCGGCTCGGTCGGGTAGATCCCCTCGCGCTGGTAGACGTCGATGAAGTTGACGCCGCCGGCGGCCACCTCGACGAGCGCTTCACCCGGCCCCGGCTCGGGCACCTCCCGCTCCTCGAGGGCGAGGACCTCGGGTCCTCCGTGGCGGGTGACGACGAGTGCGCGCATGGTGGCCATGACCCCAGCGTAGGACCGCCCCGGTCCCTGCCCTTCGAGACGCTCGCCCGCTGCGCGGACTCGCTCCTCAGGACCCGGGTCGCTCTGTGACCGTCTCGACGGGTCACAGCGACCCGATGACCTCGTCGAGCATCGCCTCGGTGAGCCGGCCGGTCTGGGTGTTGTGCTGGCTCACGTGGTAGCAGCCGACGAGCTCCACCTCGCGTCCCTCGGGCGTGCGCAGCACCGCGCGGGAGCCGTGGCCGAACTGCGGCTTCGGCCGCGGCACCTCCCACCCGGCATGCCGCACCCCGGCGATGGTCGCGTCCCACCCGATCGCACCCAGGCACATGATCGAGCGGACGAAGGGAGCGCTCCTCGCCAGATCGGCGTCGAGCCACGGTGCGCACGTCTGCTTCTCAGCGGTCGTTGGCTTGTTCTGCGGGGGAGCGCACCGGACCGGCGCGATGATCCGCACGCCGTCGAGGGTCAGGCCGTCCCCGGCCGCCCACGACTCGGGCTGGCTGGCGTAGCCGGCCCGGTGCAGCGCGGCGAAGAGCCAGTCGCCCGACCGGTCACCGGTGAAGTTGCGGCCCGTCCGGTTGGCTCCGTGCGCCGCAGGCGCGAGTCCCACGATCACGACCGGGGCATCAGGCGGGCCGAGCGCCGGCACCGGTCGCCCCCAGTAGGGCTGGTCGGCGAAGGCCGCGCGCTTGCTCGTCGCCACCTCCTCGCGCCACGCGACGAGACGGGGGCAGGCGCGGCAGACCGAGATCCGCGCGTCGAGCTCCTGGTCGGCCGCTCCCTTCGCCAGTCGTCGCACCTGAGCAGCCGTGCGGGCCACGGGCGTCTCCGCGCTCGCGAGGTCATCCGGCCAGCCGGTCCCGGGCTCCACCGGCGAGGCGAAGGGAGCCCCTGTCACCGGGTGCGGCAGCAGCTCGCTCATGCACCCAACATAGGGCCACCGTGTGGGGCAGACTCGAGCCGTGGCCATCGACGAGACTCTCGCCGCCCGCGTCCGCGCCGACCTTGCCGAGCGCGGCATCGAGTGGGAGGAGAGGAGGATGTTCGGCTCCCTGATCTTCATGGTCGGCGGGTCGATCCTCGTCGGGGTGCGCGGCGGGGGAGGGCTGCTCGCGCGGGTCGACCCGGCCGAGAGCACGGACCTGCTCGCCGATGCCGGCCCGCTCTACGCGCAGGTCGCCGACATGGGTGGCAAGGACATGGGTCCGAGCTGGCTCGACGTCCACCCGGACGCGGTCGCCGACGAGGCGGGACTGACCCATTGGGTCGACGCAGCCCTACGCCGTTGAGCCGGGCGCGGGCTTGCGTGATCGTCAGGTCGTCGGCCGCCAAGCGGTGAGACCGACGGTCACGTGCGCGAGCGGAGTTGCTGGCGCACGTCGCCCCAGTCGAGCGTGGAGTCGGGGTCGGTGGCATCGAGCCCCTCGACCAGCTGCCGGCGTTCCAGCTCGGTGGGGTGGTAGACGGGTTCGCCGAAGTGGGGGCGCAGTTCCTCCATGTGCACCATGCTCAACCTCCTGGAAATCTGCGTCGTCAGCGTGAGCGATCAGTCGCCGGGGTCCGCCGGGCCCTCGTGCCCGGCAGCCTCGTCACGCTCGGCCCACTCGAGCAGCGGCGTCAGGTCGTGCGCGACGTCGTCGATGCTCGCGTGCAGGTCGCCGACCCGCGCGAAGCGCGCTGGCACCGTCGCGATCGTGCAGTCCTGCGGCTCGACGTCGGCGATCTCGTCCCAGGTGATCGGCGTCGACACCGTCCCGCGTGCATTGCCCCGCACGGAGTAGGCGGCCGCGATCGTGTGGTCGCGGGCATTTTGGTTGTAGTCGACGAAGACCGTCGCCGGGTCGCGGTCCTTGCGCCACCACGTCGTCGTCACGTCCTGCGGCGCACGCCGCTCGACCTCACGGGCGAAGGCGAGCGCCGCCCTTCGCACGTCGGCGAACTCCCACCGCGGCTCGACCCGTACGTAGACGTGCAGCCCGGACCCACCGCTCGTCTTGGGGTAGCCGACGACCCCGAGCTCGTCGAGGACCTCGTGGACGACGCCGGCCACCCGCCGCACCCGGTCGAAGGGAGCATCCGGCATGGGGTCGAGGTCGATCCGCCACTCGTCGGGCCGGTTGACGTCGGCGCGGCGGACATTCCACGGGTGCAGCTCGACGGTGCTCATCTGCACGGCCCAGATGATGGCGCCGAGCTCCGTCGGGCACAGCTCGTCGGCGTGCAGGTCGTACCGCGGGAAGTGCAGCCGCACCGTCTCGACCCAGTCGGGTGCGCCCTTCGGCAGCCGCTTCTGGTGGACCTTGGCGCCGCTCACGCCCTTGGGGAACCGGTGCAGCATCGTCGGCCGCTCGCGCAGCGCCCGCAGGATCCCGTCGCCGACGGCGAGGTAGTAGTGCGCGAGGTCGAGCTTGGTCTCACCGCGCTCGGGGAAGTAGACCCGGTCGGGGGAGGAGATGCGCACGTCGCGCCCCCCGACGTCGAGGTGGACGTCGTCGCCGTGCTCGCCGCGGGCCATGCCCCGACAGTACTCACGACGGTCCCTGAGGAGGTCGCGCAGCGACCGTCTCGAAGGGACCCGCCTACCCGATGAGCGCGCCCGCCGGCCGATCCGTGGTGACCGTCGGCACCCAGTAGCGCCGCTTGCCGACCCGCGAGTCCTCGTAGACCCCGCCGGCGCCCTCGATCGTGGCCCGCGAGGCGGCGTTGTCCTCGTCGCAGGTGATGAGCACCCGCTCGTGGCCCATCTCGGCGGCGAGCTCCAGGACCTGACGAAGGGCGGTGCTCGCGTGCCCCTGCCGCCGCGCCGAGGGGCGGACCGAGTAGCCGATGTGCCCGCCCTGCTCGAGGAGGAAGTCGGTCAGCTCGTGGCGGAAGGAGATCGACCCGAGATAGGTGTCGCCCTCGGCGATCCACAGATAGGTGCACGGAACGAAGTGCGCCGGCCGCGGCGTCTCGGGCAGCTCGTCGGCGCGGCGAGCCTGCACCAGGCGCCGGAAGGTGTCGGGGTCCTCGAGCCCCTCGCGGGTGAAGTCCAGCCCGGCGAAGCCCGTCGTCGGGTCGGTCGCCAGCTGCAGGTCGCCGTCCCCGTCACGGTGCGCCCCGTCGAACTCGTCGAGAGCCTCGAGGTAGGAGCGCTGGTAGCGGGCGTCGGGTCGCACGATCTGGGCCATGCCGGCACCCTATGTCGCTCATATCCCACCATGTGAATAGGAATTTGCTCGGGTGGTGTCACCTGTGGTGGGCTGCTCGCATGGACCACACGACGCGCGCCGGGACCCCCTTCGCCGGGGTGCGTCGTCTGCACCTGGACCTCGCGCTCCACCTCGGTGCCCTCTGTCGTCGCTGCGCCTGACCGCAGCCCGCAGACCCCACCGCACAGGAGCCCACCCATGTACACGACTTCGTCCACACCTGCCCTCGCCCGACCGACACCCGGCGTCGAGGCCTTCACCCCCGTCCAGCTGCTGCGCCTGACGCAGCTCTTCGCGAGCGACCCGGCACTGGCCGACACCCTCGGACCCGACCCCGACCGACCGGGGGAGCGCAGCTGGCGGCTGCTCGCCGACAGCCCCCGGCTGCAGGTCTGGCTCATCCGCTGGCCCGTCGGCACGAGCACCGGCTGGCACGACCACGGCGGTGCGCGCGGCGGCTTCACCGTCGTGCGCGGCACCCTGACCGAGCGCACCCGCGAGCGGTCCGTCGTCGCGACCGAGCTCGACGAAGGGGAGGGCCGTGCCTTCGGGGGCAGCCACCTCCACGACGTCGTCAACCTCGGTCGCGAGGCCGCCGTGTCGGTCCACGCCTACAGCCCGACGCTCGCGCAGATGACGCACTACGACCTCGCCGACGGCGTGCTGCGCCCCTCGGGCGTCGAGCAGCGGCAGGCGTGGTGAGCCGCGTGACCGGCCACCACGACGGCGTCGACGCACTCCTCGCCGACGCCCGCTCCCGGCTGAGCCGCGTCACGCCGGTGCAGGCCTGGCGGGAGGTGCGCGACGGCACGGCCCGCCTCGTCGACATCCGCCCGGCAGCGCAGCGGGCCGCCGAAGGGGAGGTCGCCGGTGTCCTCGACCCCTGGGTCATCGAGCGCAATGTCCTCGAGTGGCGGCTCGACCCGCGGCAGGGAGCCGCACTGCCCGGCGTCGCACTCGGCGACCGCGTCATCGTCCTCTGCCAGGAGGGCTACACCTCGTCGCTCGCGGCGGACTCCCTGCGCTCCATCGGCATCGAGCGGGCGACCGACGTCGTCGGCGGCTTCGCCGCGTGGCGTGAGCTCGGCCTGCCGGTCGCCCGCCTCCGCGCGGCCTGACGACGGTCAGGGCGCCGCCGGGTCGACCGGCGTCGGGTACGAGCCCTCGGGCACCGGGGCGGCCACCTCCGGTGCCCGCAGGGTGCGCACCTCCGGGGAGAGCAGGGCGAGCACGGCGGAGCTGACGATGATGGCGGCGCAGACGAGCAGCGCGGTGTGCGCGCCGAGGTGGACCGCTGCCGGACCGGCGAGCAGCACCCCGACGGGGCCGAAGAGCATCGACCCGAAGGCGTCGTACGACGCGACCCGCGACAGGGCGTGCGGCGGCACCTCGCGCTGCATCGTCGTCTGCCACAGGACGGTGAAGGTGTCCATGCCCAGACCCATGACGAAACCCCCGAGGACGATGAGCGCCAGCGGCGCCCCGAGCCCGAGCAGCAGGTACGGCAGGGCGGTGAGCGGGGTGAGCAGCACGCCGAGGAGGATCGGGCGCCGGGGGCGGATGCGCAGCGCGATCACGACACCCACGAGCATCCCGACCGCCTCGCCCGTGAGGATCGCCGACCACGCTCCCGCCCCGCCGAGCTCGGCCTCGGCGACCACCGGGCCCAGCACCGTGTGCGCGCCCTGCCAGGCGAGGATCAGCAGGGCGAACTGCGCGACGACGACCCAGAGCCACTGCCGTGAGGCGAACTCGACCCAGCCCTCCCGCAGCTCGGCGAGGACGGAGGTCCCCCCTTCGCCGCCGGGGCGTGGGGTCGAGCCGATGCGCCAGGCGAAGGTGGCGGCAGCGGCGTACACGCCCGCGGCGGTGACGAGGGCCCACCCCGGCCCGATGAGGACGACGACCGCACCGGCGGCGACGAGCCCGCCGATGCGGGCGACGTTGGCCCCCACCGCGAGCAGCGCATTGGCCGGCTGCAGCCGGTCCGGGGGCGCGACCTCGGGGATGATCCCCGACAGGACCGGCCAGACGACGGCGCCCGCGATACCGGTGAGGACGGCGAAGGCGCACACGAGCGGGATCGGTGCCCACCCGAGCAGCAGCATCGTCCCGATGCCGAGCCAGGCCACGAGCGAGAGGCACTCGCCGGTGAACATCACGAACCGGCGCGGGTAGCGGTCGGCGACGACACCGCCGAGCAGCAGACCCAGGACGTGGGGGATCGCCTCGGCCGCGACGACGAGCGAGAGGGTCCCGGCGTCCGCGCCCGGCAGCCGCAGCACCCCAGGTCCTCGCGCATCCCGCTCACCGGCGCAAGATACTCCGCGTCACCCGACCTGCCCGTCCGCGGGGCCTGTCACCTCGGCGACGTAGGCTGGAGAGCGAGATGAGCAGCCTCTTCGACGACCTCCCTGATGCCCTGCCCGGTGACTGGACCGCGGACGTGACCGATGCCGGGGTACCGGCGTGGGCGATGTCCGAGGAGGGGCCCACCCGGGCCGCCCACAGCGCGCACCCGGCCCGGCAGCAGCAGGACCCCGAGGAGCTCGTCGCCGGCCTCAACCCCGCCCAGCGCGAGGCCGTACTGCACCACGGTGGCCCCCTGCTCATCATCGCCGGCGCCGGGTCGGGCAAGACGAGGGTGCTCACCCACCGCATCGCGCACCTGCTCGCCGCCCGGGGGGCCCAGCCGGGGCAGATCCTGGCCATCACCTTCACCAACAAGGCCGCCGCCGAGATGCGCGAGCGGGTCGAGGAGCTCGTCGGGCCGCGGGCCCGGGCGATGTGGGTCATGACCTTCCACTCCGCGTGCGTGCGCATGCTGCGCCGCGAGGCGACCAAGGTCGGGATGAAGAGCAGCTTCTCGATCTACGACGCGGCCGACAGCCAGCGGCTCATCGCGCTCGTCATGCGCGACCTCGACCTCGACCCCAAGCGATTCCCCCCGCGCGGCATGGGGCACCGGATCAGCAACCTCAAGAACGAGCTCGTCGACGAGGAGGAGTTCGCCCGGCGGGTCTCGGCTGACGAGGACGCCGAGCGGCCGGGGGGCACGCACCAGGAGCAGACGCTGGCGCAGGTCTACACCGAGTACCAGCGGCGGCTGCGCCAGGCCAATGCGCTCGACTTCGACGACATCATCATGACGACGGTGCACATCCTCCAGGCCTTCCCCGACGTGGCCGAGCACTACCGTCGCCGCTTCCGTCACGTGCTCGTCGACGAGTACCAGGACACCAACCACGCGCAGTACATGCTCGTCAAGGAGCTCGTGGGTGGTGACAAGGACGCGACGCAGGGCGAGCACGCCGTCGAGCCGAGCGAGCTGGTCGTCGTCGGTGACGCCGACCAGTCGATCTACGCCTTCCGCGGCGCCTCGATCCGCAACATCGTCGAGTTCGAGGAGGACTACCCGGACGCGCGCTCCATCCTCCTCGAGCAGAACTACCGCTCCACGCAGACGATCCTCACCGCGGCCAACGCGGTCATCGAGCGCAACGAGTCCCGGCGCAAGAAGAACCTGTGGACGCAGGCCGGTGCCGGCGAGCAGATCGTCGGCTACGTCGGCGACAACGAGCACGACGAGGCCTCCTTCATCGCCAAGACCATCGACGAGCTGCACGACGAGCACGGGGTCCGGCCCGGCGACGTGGCCGTCTTCTACCGGACCAATGCCCAGTCCCGCGCGATCGAAGAGGTCTTCGTCCGCGTCGGCCTGCCCTACAAGGTCGTCGGTGGTACCCGCTTCTACGAGCGGCGCGAGGTCAAGGACGCCCTGGCCTACCTGCGGGTCGTCGCCAACCCCGCCGACACGGTCAACCTGCGGCGGATCATCAACGTGCCCAAGCGGGGCATCGGCGACCGGGCCCAGCTGGCCGTGGCGCAGCTCGCGGAGCGGGAGCGGATCCCCTTCGTCGCGGCACTGGGCCGGGCCGAGGACGCGCCGGGCATCGCCACCCGCTCGCTCATGGCGGTGCAGGGCTTCACCGCGCTGCTGGAGTCGTTGCGCGAGCAGCGCGACAGCGGTGCCGGGGTCGGCGAGCTGCTCGAGGCGGTCCTCGAGCGCACCGGGTACACCGCCGAGCTCCAGGCCAGCCGTGACCCGCAGGACGAGACCCGGCTCGAAAACCTCGCCGAGCTCGTCGGCGTCGCGCGCGAGTTCGACGCCACCCGTGAGGCGACGGGCGAGGTCATCAGCCTCGACGACTTCCTCGAGCAGGTGAGTCTCGTCGCCGACGCCGACGAGATCCCCGACGACCCGGGCGAGGGCGGTGAGGCAGCCGACCAGGGGGTCGTCACCCTCATGACGCTGCACACGGCCAAGGGCCTGGAGTTCCCGGTCGTCTTCCTCACGGGCATGGAGGACGGGACCTTCCCCCACCAGCGCAGCCTGGGCAATGCCACCGAGCTCGAGGAGGAGCGGCGGCTGGCCTATGTCGGCATCACGCGGGCCCGTGAGCGGCTGCACCTCTCGCGCGCGGCGGTGCGCAGTGCCTTCGGGGCGCCGCAGTACAACCCCGCCTCCCGGTTCCTCGACGAGATCCCCGAGCACCTCGTGCGCTGGGAGCGGACCGGCCCGCCCGTCGGGCTGGGCCGCGGCTCCGGGCGGGAGCCCGCGGTCGCCCGGCTCGCCGCCCGACCGGGCGTGCGCTCACCGGGCAACCGGCCGGTCATCTTGCTCTCCGATGGTGACAAGGTCACGCACGACAGCTTCGGTCTCGGCACGGTGATCCGGGTCGAGGGCGAGGGGGACAAGGCGATGGCGCACGTCGACTTCGGGGGAGAGGACGGCGTCAAGCGGCTCCTGCTGCGCTACGCCCCGCTCGAAAAGCTCTGAGGACGACCGAAGGGGGCCGACGACCACTGGTCGTCGGCCCCCTTCGGGCTGGCTGGGCGGCGTCAGTTGATGCCGCGCTCCGCGAGCCATCCGGCCGGGTCGATCGGCGATCCGCCACCGGGGTGGATCTCCATGTGCAGGTGCGGGCCGGTCGAGCGGCCCGTGTTGCCGGAGAGGGCGACGACGTCACCGGGGGCGACCTGCTGGCCGACGGTGGCGCTGATCGAGCTCAGGTGGCCGTAACGGGAGACGGTGCCGTCCCAGTACTTGATGTCGATGTAGTTGCCGTAGCCGCTCATCGGGCCGGCTCCGACGACGGTGCCGCTGCTCATCGCCTTGAGCGGGGTGCCGACCGCGGCGGCGTAGTCCTGGCCCGCGTGGAGGCGACCCCAGCGGTGGCCGAAGGGGGAGGTGAAGACGGCGTTGTCGAGCGGCTTGACCCAGCTCTGCGCACCGGCGGGCGCCGTCGCGCCGGACGTGCTGTCGCTGGTCTCGCTCGTCCCCGCAGCGTCGGTGCCGGTGGTGCCGGCGCTGCTGCGGGCGGCACGGGCCTGCTCGCGCTTCTTGGCGGCGAGGTCCTTGCGGGCCTCGGCGCGGGCGGCGCGCTTGCGCTCCTGGGTGCGGCCCTGGTCCTCGGCGACGGAGGTCGACGCGGCCTGGCGGCGGGTGGCGAGCCCGCTCGTCTCCTGGGCGGAGGCGGCGACCTCGGTGCGGGCGCTCTCGCCGAGCTGCGGGTCGGCGAGCAGGTCGCCGGCCTCGCGGTCCGCCGCGGGGGTGATGAAGGCGGCGTTGGCCTGGGAGACGGCCTCTTCGGTGAAGGGGGACGACTGCGCAGCCGTCGCCCCGGCAGCCGTCAGCACCAGCGTCGCCGCGGCTGCGGTGGGCAGCGCGTAGGCCGGGCTGAAGCTCTTGGGGAGGCGGGAACGGCGCTCGAGAGCGCGTCGCTCGGCGCGCGTGGGCGGCCGGTGCCGCCCGGTGTAGTCACTCATGAAGGGGACGTCCTCGCAGGGGATCGCGGACAAATCCCCGAAACCCTAGCGTGACCGTTTCGTTATGCAAAACCGAGGTGGCGTCCGGCGGCCGCACGACCGCCGGGCCGTGGGGAGGTCAGGCCTGACGCGAGGTGATGTCGGTCACCGAGGCGGTCGGTGCGCCCTCGCTGTCGATCTGCGTCAGGCGGGTCGCGATCTCGTGCACGACGCTCGGCAGGATCGGCAGGGACAGGTGGCCCACGCCGTGCATGCGGATGTTGGTCGTCGTCACCCCGTCCTGGTGGAGCGAGGCGTTGACCGCGGGCACGACCGCCTCGTCGGTGTCCGACCAGATGGCGATGACCCGGGTGCGGCAGCCGGGCGCGGGTTGGTTGAGCTCCTGCATGAGCCCGCTGCCGGGCCGCAGCTGTCGGGTGAGCGACGTCGGCAGCAGGTAGGCGGCGAGGGTGCCGGTGTGCGGCGAGCCGAGCGTCGCGAGCGTGTGGACCCGCTCGTCACCACCGAGGCGGGTGACGTAGTAGCGGGCGACGACGCCACCGAGGCTGTGGGCGACGATGTGGATCCGCTCGTAGCCCGTCTCCTCGACGATCGCCTCGACCTCCTCGGCGAGCTGCGCCGCGGCGGTCCGCACGTCGCGGGTGCGCACCGAGTAGTTCATGGCGAAGACGCGGCTGAAGCCGCGCCGCAGCAGTCCGCGTCGCATGAGCGTGAAGATCGAGTGGTTGTCGGCCAGGCCGTGCAGCAGCAGGATCGGCGTCCCGACCTCCGTGACGGCGTTGACGAGCATGCCCCGCTGCACGGGGTTGAGGTGCTCGACGCGATAGCCGTGCCGGGGGCTGCCACGCCGCGGGGCCCGGGCACCGAAGGGGTAGAGCGAGATGTGTGTCGTCGCCCAGACGACCTCGACCGCGGCGAAGACCGCCGCCTGGACGGAGGCCATGCTGCGCACGTGGTCGCAGACTCCGGCACGCAGGCTCGGCGCCACCGTGGCCGGAGCCTCGGCCGGGGCGCTCGTCGCCGCGGAGCTGGTCTGAGGAGACATGGTGACCCGAGAGTAACTCCGAAGGGGGAGCGTGGGGGAAGGGCCGTGACGACACTGTGATGACGCCGGCCGGCGAGCCCCCCGGTGGACCGGACGTGCTCGGTGCCGGCGCGGGGGATAGTCTCGACCCGCACCCCGTTACCACAGCAGAGGACGGAATCAACCTCGTGGATCTCTTCGAGTACCAAGCACGCGACGTGTTCGAGAAGCACGGTGTCCCGGTTCTTGCCGGCGCCGTCGCCACCACCCCGCAGGAGGCTCGAGCAGCCGCCGAGACCATCGGCCAGAAGAGCGGCGGTGTCACCGTCGTCAAGGCCCAGGTCAAGACGGGTGGCCGCGGCAAGGCCGGCGGCGTCAAGGTCGCCAAGGCCCCGGAGGAGGCCGAGGCGCACGCCGAGGCCATCTTGGGCATGGACATCAAGGGCCACACGGTCCACCAGGTCATGATCGCCCAGGGCGCCCAGATCGCCGAGGAGTACTACTTCTCCATCCTGCTCGACCGGGCCAACCGGACCTACCTCGCCATGTGCTCCAAGGAGGGCGGCATGGACATCGAGCAGCTCGCCGTCGAGCGCCCCGAGGCCCTCGCCCGCATCGCGGTCGACCCCAACGTCGGCATCGACGACGCCAAGGCCACCGAGATCGTCCAGGCTGCTGGCTTCGACGAGGCCGACCAGGCCAAGATCGCCGACGTCCTCAAGACCCTCTGGGTCGTCTACCGCGACGAGGACGCCACGCTCGTCGAGGTCAACCCGCTCGTCAAGACCGAGCAGGGCGACATCGTCGCCCTCGACGGCAAGGTGACCCTCGACGGCAACGCGGATTTCCGCCAGCCCGGTCACGCCGCGCTCGAGGACAAGGCCGCGGCCGACCCGCTCGAGGCCAAGGCCAAGGGCCTGGGCCTCAACTACGTCAAGCTCGACGGCAACGTCGGCATCATCGGCAACGGCGCCGGACTCGTCATGAGTACCCTCGACGTCGTCGCCTACGCCGGTGAGGACTTCACCGGTGGCGCGGCCAAGCCGGCCAACTTCCTCGACATCGGTGGTGGCGCCTCGGCCGAGGTCATGGCCAACGGCCTCGACGTCATCCTCGGCGACGAGCAGGTCAAGTCCGTCTTCGTCAACGTCTTCGGTGGCATCACCGCGTGCGACGCGGTCGCGGACGGCATCGTCGGCGCCCTGAAGACCCTCGGCGACTCGGCGAGCAAGCCGCTGGTCGTGCGACTGGACGGCAACAACGTCGACGAGGGCCGTCGCATCCTCGCCGAGTTCAACCACCCGCTCGTGACCGTCGAGGCCACCATGGACGGCGCCGCCCGCAAGGCCGCCGAGCTGGCCGCGAAGTAAAGGACGACTGAAACAGACATGGCAATCTTCCTCACCGCTGACTCCAAGGTCATCGTCCAGGGCATGACCGGCTCGGAGGGCATGAAGCACACGACGCGCATGCTCGCCTCGGGCACCAACGTCGTGGGCGGCGTCAACCCCAAGAAGGCCGGCCAGAGCGTCGACTTCCCCGACGGCCAGTCCGTCCCCGTCTTCGGCTCCGTCGCCGACGCGATCAAGAAGACGGGCGCCGACGTGTCCGTCGTCTTCGTGCCGCCGGCCTTCGCCAAGTCCGCCGTCATCGAGGCCATCGACGCCGAGATCGGTCTCGCCGTCGTCATCACCGAGGGCATCCCCGTCAAGGACACCGCGGAGTTCTACAACTACTCCGTCGGCAAGGCCACGCGGATCATCGGCCCCAACTGCCCCGGCCTCATCAGCCCCGGCAAGTCCAATGCCGGCATCATCCCGGCCGACATCGCCGGCTCCGGCCGGATCGGCCTCGTGTCCAAGTCGGGCACGCTGACCTACCAGATGATGTACGAGCTGCGTGAGTTCGGCTTCTCCACCGGTGTCGGCATCGGCGGCGACCCGATCATCGGGACGACGCACATCGACTGCCTCGAGGCCTTCGAGGCCGACCCCGAGACCGACGCGATCGTCATGATCGGCGAGATCGGTGGCGACGCAGAGGAGCGTGCGGCGGCCTACATCAAGGAGCACGTCACCAAGCCGGTCGTCGGCTACGTCGCGGGCTTCACCGCCCCGGAGGGCAAGACCATGGGCCACGCCGGCGCCATCGTCTCCGGCTCCTCCGGTACGGCCGCGGCCAAGAAGGAGGCCCTCGAGGCCGCTGGCGTCAAGGTCGGCAAGACGCCGTCCGAGACGGCCGACCTCATGCGCGAGATCATGCAGGGCCTGTCCAAGTAGTCCCGGACATCCCACGCGTGAAGGGGGACGACGACCACGGGTCGTCGTCCCCCTTCGCCATGTCCTGACGAAGACCTGACGAAGTCGGGAGATGCCCGTGGGGTCCTCGTCATCTTGACCTCCTAGCGTGCCAAAGGCCCTGCCCCGGGGCCACCACCCCTGCACGAGGAGATCTCGCATGTCCCGGACCACGATGCTGGCCGCCGGTGCGCTCGCCGCCGCCGGCCTGCTCCTGTCGACGGGTGCCCAGGCGGCGCCCGCCACGCCCGAGCCCACCCCGCAGGCCGAGGCGGCCGGCATCACCGAGCCGGGCGAGGCGGCGATGGGCTGGCGGCAGCGCGACGTCCGGACCCGCTCCCAGGTCGCGGCCGCCGTGCCCGCCGGGGTCCCGGGCATCGACGTCTCCAACTGGCAGGGCCAGGTCGACTGGGCCGGTCAGTGGGGTGCCGGCAAGCGCTTCGCCTACGTCAAGGCGACGGAGGGCACGACGTACACGAGCCCCTCCTTCGGCCACCAGTACACCGGCTCCTACGCCCAGGGCTTCATCCGCGGCGCCTACCACTTCGCGCTGCCCGACAGCTCGAGCGGGACCACCCAGGCCAACCACTTCGTCGACCACGGTGGCGGCTGGAGCGCCGACGGCAAGACCCTGCCCGGCGCCCTCGACATGGAGTGGAACCCCTACGGCGCCACCTGCTACGGCAAGACGCAGACGCAGTTGCGCACCTGGATCAACGACTTCCTCACCCAGTACAGGTCGCGCACGGGCCGCTACCCGGTCATCTACACGGCGACGAGCTGGTGGACGCAGTGCGTCGGCAGCGACACGACGATCCCGACGAAGTCACCGCTGTGGATCGCTCGCTACTCGTCGACGCGGGGCACGTTGCCGACCGGTTGGCCCACGCACACCTTCTGGCAGTACAGCGACACCCCGATCGACCAGAACGTGTGGAACGGCACCCTCGAGCGCCTGCGGTACTTCGCCGCGAACTGATCACCGACGGGCGGGGCGGTGCCGTGTGGCGAGACGCACGGTGCCGCCCCGCTCGCGTGCGAGTACGCTCGGGGGCGTACGAGTCAGTCGTACGCGTGCTCCGGGGTCGGTGTAATTCCGAGCCGGCGGTGACAGTCCGCGAGCCCGTCCTCTCGAGGTCGGGTTGAGCTGGTGGGACTCCAGCACCGACGGTGAAAGTCCGGATGGGAGGCAGCACGCGGCGGCGCGGTCGTGCCGTGCGTGGTGACCCATCGCGGCCGACGTCACCGGGTCTCCCGGTGCTTCGCGCACGCCGTCACGCCCTTGGCGTGCCTCCCTGCACCCGTGGTCCGCGTCGGACCACGGAGAGGCAGATGCAGGGACCGATGACCACCGAGCAGGCGATGGCGCGTGCCGTCGACCTGGCGGCCCGCGGTCTGGGCCACACGGCCCCCAACCCCGTCGTCGGGTGCGTCGTGCTCGACGCCGACGGCGCACCGGTCGGCGAAGGGTGGCACGCCCGGGCCGGCGGCCCCCACGCCGAGGTCGTCGCGCTGGCCGCCGCGGGAGAGGCCGCGCGCGGGGGCACGGCGGTCGTCACCCTCGAGCCCTGCCGCCACGCCGGCCGGACCGGCCCGTGCACCACAGCCCTGCTCGACGCCGGCATCGCCCGGGTGGTCGTCGCGGTGCCGGACCCCACCGCCGCTGCTGGTGGGGGAGCGGACGTGCTGCGGGACCACGGGATCGAGGTCGTCGAAGGTGTCGGGCGAGAGGCCGCCACCCACGTCAACCGGGCCTGGCTGCACGCCGTGAGGACCGGACGTCCGTACGTCACGTGGAAGCTCGCGAGCACCCTCGACGGGCGCACCGCCGCCGCCGACGGGACGAGTCGCTGGATCACCGGGCCCACGGCCCGCGAGGCGGTGCACCGGCTGCGCGCGGAGCGTGACGCGGTCCTCGTGGGGGCCGGCACCCTGCGTGCCGACGACCCGCACCTGGCCGTGCGCGGGGTCGAGGGCGCGACCCAGCCGCTGCGGGTCGTCGTCGACACCCGCGCCGAGATCGAGCCGACCGCCCGTGTCCTCGACGACGCGGCCCCGACCCTCGTCGCGGTCGCCGAGGGAGCCGACACGGCGCGACTGACCGACGCGGGGGTCGACGTGCTCGCTCTACCCGTGGGGGAGCGCGGCATCGACCCCGCGGCGCTCCTCGCCGGGCTCCACGCGCGGGGCGTGCGCTCCGTGCTGCTCGAGGGCGGCGCCCGTCTCGCCGCCTCCTTCGTCGCGGCCGACCTCGTCGACGAGGTCGTCGCCCACTTCGCGCCGGCACTGCTCGGGGCCGGCGCGCCGGTCCTCGGGGACGCCGGCATCACCACCATGACCGAGGCGCTGCGCCTCACCACCACCGACGTCACGCGGCTCGGCGACGACATCGCCGTCACGGCCGCCGTGAGGAGGGAGCACTGATGTTCACCGGGATCGTCGAGGAGCTCGGGGAGGTGGTCGCCATCGTGCCGGGGGAGGAGTCCAGCCGGATCACGGTGCGCGGCGCCGTCACCACCAACGAGGCCGCCCACGGGGCGTCGATCGCCGTCAACGGCGCGTGCCTCACCGTCACCGACCACGAGCCGCAGGGGGGCGAGGTCACCTTCGACGTCATGGCGGAGAGCCTGCGGCGCTCCGCCCTGGGCGATCTGGTCGTCGGCGACGCGGTCAACCTCGAGCGCGCCATGGTCCTCGGTGCCCGTCTGGACGGGCACCTCGTGCAGGGGCACGTCGACGGCACGGCGACGATCCTCGAGCGGCGGCCGGGCGATGCCTGGGAGGAGGTGCGCCTCTCCCTCGCGCCGGAGCTGGCTCCCTTCGTCGTGGACAAGGGCTCGATCTGCCTCGACGGGGTGAGCCTGACCCTGACCCGGGTCGGCGACGACCACGTCGAGGTCGCCCTCATCCCCACGACGCTGCAGCTGACCACCCTGGGGCGCAAGGGCGTCGGTGACCGGGTCAACGTCGAGGTCGACGTCCTCGGCAAGTACGTGCAGCGTCTGTTCACCCTCGACACCAAGGACCCGCGATGACCCACGACGAGACCCTGCTCGACCCGATCGAGAGCGCGATCGAGGCGATCGCCGACGGTCGGCCCGTGCTCGTCGTCGACGACGCCGACCGGGAAAACGAGGGCGACATCATCTTCGCCGCCGACGCGGCCACCGACGAGCTCATGGGCCTGACGGTGCGCCTGGGCAGCGGGGTCATCTGCGTGGCGATGACCGGCGGTGACCTCGACCGGCTCGCGCTGCCCCCGATGACGGCCATCAACGAGGACGCCAAGGGCACCGCCTACTCCGTCTCGGTCGACGCCCGCGAGGGAGTGACGACGGGCATCAGCGCCGCCGACCGCGCGCGGACCGCCCGCCTGCTCGCCGACCCGGCGACGGGGCGGGAGGACCTCGCCCGTCCGGGGCACGTCTTCCCCCTGCGTGCCCGGGACGGCGGCGTGCTCGTGCGGCGCGGCCACACCGAGGCGGCAGTCGACCTGTGCCGGCTGGCCGGTCGGACCCCGGCCGGCGTCATCTGCGAAGTCGTCGAGGAGGACGGCTCGATGTCGCGCCTGCCGCAGCTGCGCCGCCTCGCCGACGAGCGGTGCTGGCCCCTCGTGAGCATCGCCGACCTCGTCGACCTGCGGCGCCGCTCCGAGGCCCTCGTCGACAGGGTCGTCTCGACCCGACTGCCCACGGCCGCAGGCGAGTTCACCGCCCACGGCTACCGCAGCCAGGTCGACGGCAGCGAGCACGTCGCCCTCGTCCGCGGCCACGTCTCCGCGGACGTCCCGCTCGTGCGGGTGCACAGCGAGTGCCTGACGGGGGACGTCTTCGGGTCGCTGCGGTGCGACTGCGGGCCGCAGCTCGAGGCGGCCCAGGCGGCCGTCGTCGAGGCCGGCGCGGGGGTCGTCGTCTACGTCCGCGGGCACGAAGGGCGCGGCATCGGCCTCGTCGACAAGCTACGGGCCTACGCCGCCCAGGACGAGGGGGCCGACACCGTCGACGCCAATGCCGACCTGGGTCTGCCGGTCGACGCCCGCGACTACACGCACGCCGCGCAGGTCCTGCGCGACCTGGGCATCACGCGCGCGCGCCTGCTGAGCAACAACCCGGCGAAGGTCGCGGCGCTCACCGCGCTCGGGGTCGAGGTCGTCGAGCGGGTGCCGCTGCCGCCGAGCGTCACGAGCGACAACCTGCACTACCTGCGCACCAAGCGCGACCGGATGGGACACGACCTGCCGTGTCTGCCGGACCACCACGACGAAGGGAGCACGCGATGAGCGGGCACGGAGCACCGACGATGGCGATCGAGGGCGCGGACGGGCTGCGGGCAGCCGTCGTCGCGTCGAGCTGGCACACCCAGGTGATGGACGGGCTGCTCGCGGGGGCGGTCACCACCCTCGCCGAGGCGGGCCTCGAGGCGGAGGTCGTCCGGGTCGCGGGGAGCTTCGAGCTGCCCGTCGTCGCGGCCCAGCTCGCCCGCACCCACGACCTGGTCGTGGCCCTCGGGGTGATCATCCGGGGCGGGACCCCGCACTTCGACTACGTCTGCCAGGCTGCGACCGACGGGCTCTCGCGGGTGGCCCTCGACAGCGGGACCCCGGTCGGCTTCGGGCTGCTCACCTGCGACGACGACCAGCAGGCACTCGACCGGGCCGGTCTGCCGGGGTCCACGGAGGACAAGGGGCGTGAGGCGGCCGAGGCCGCGCTGGCGACCGCGGTGACGCTGCGCCGCCTGCGGGCGTGACGCACGCCACGTCGGTGCAGGTGCTGACGGCGCACACACCGCGGGGCTAGCCTTGCGCTGCAGCGCCGACCCGGTCGATCCCCCTGCTCCCGGGTCGGCGCTGTCCGCGCCTGCCGACGGTCAGGAGGCGTTGCTCGTCGCGAGCAGGTCGACGTCGCCGAGCGCCGACTGCGCGACCTGGCGCATCTCCTCCGACGTGTAGCTCTTGCCGTCGAGCTCGGCCACCGTGAGGTACGAGGTCGAGCTGCCCCGCGTCGCCTCGACCCACCAGTAGGTCGCGCCGTCCTCCCCACGGGCGTGCCACGAGCGGAAGGTCGCCCCTCCGGGCAGGTCCTCGGTGACCCGCTGGGTCACCGAGTAACTCTCCTCGCACAGGGCCACGGCCTGATCGATCGCCTCGGTGGGCGGCGTCGAGGCGCCGGAGGTCGTCGTCCCGATCCACTGCCCGGAGACGACCCTGCCGTCGTCGAGCGTCGAGACGCGACGGTCCCAGGAGTCCGACTGCGGGGTCTGGAAGCACTGCCCGTCGGGCTCGGTGCTGCCCTGGGTGCTCGCGACCGGCAGGCCGAGGGCGGCGGACCACTCGTCGGAGTCGAGCATCTGCAGGGCCGGGTCCCCGGTCGCCGTCGAGGTCGCAGCCGGCGGGGTGCTGCCGACGCCCTCGCGGACGAGGAGGGTGGCGCCGGTGGCGACGAGGGCCGAGGCCGCGAGCCCCGCGATGACGGTGAAGGACCGGCGACGCCGCCGGCGCAGGTCGCGGGGTGCTCCGCCCGCCGTCGACCGAGCCCGGACGAAGGCGGGCTCGGGCAGCGGCTCGGCCGCCACGTCGTCCATGAGCGACATGAGGGCGCCGCGCACGCGCGCGTCGTCCTCGGGGCCCCACGGGGTGTCGTCGTGCGCGTCACTCATCGGGCTCCTCCTTGTCGCCGAGTGCGGTGGTCAACTGGGCCCTACCGCGGTGCAGACGGGCCTTGATCGTGCCGGGTGGTGACCCGGTCTGTCGGGAGATCTCGTCGACGGACAGGTCGGCGAGGTAGTGCAGGGCGAGGGTCTCGCGCACCTCCGGGCCGAGGGTGCGCAGGGCCGCGACGATCGCGACCCGGTCCTCGCTGGGCTCGCGGGGGGTGCTCGGCTCGCCGTGCCGCTCCATCGCGGTGGTCCGGTTGGTGTCCTTGCGCCATGCGGAGATCGCTATGCGTCGGGCCACGGTCCGCACCCAGGCGCCCGGCTCGTCCGCGGCTCGTACCTGGTCCCACCGCTGCCATGCCCGGGCGAAGGCCTCCTGGGTGGAGTCCCGCGCCAGCTCGAGGTCGCCCGTGGAGGCGTACACGAGATGGACGACGCGTTGCGCCGTGGAGCGGTAGAAGTCGTCGAACTCGGCCTCCGCCGAAGCATCGCCTCCCTTCATCACCCCTCCAGACGCACGTCGGGGCACCTCGGTTGCCCCCCGGAAGAAATCTTTTCGTGACCCACGGCTGGCCTCCACCACACACCCGGCCCCGTCGGTGACGATGGGGGTGTGACGGTGATGGAACTCATCCGGTCGGCCACGACCGGGGACGACGCTACCCGCAGACGACCTGACCTGCGGGCAGCAGCCGCTGGTGCGCTCACCGCCCTCGCCGGATGGTTCGTCGTCGTCATCGTCGTCCTGCTCGGTGCCCTCGCCGTGCCCCGTGCCACCGCCGGCATCGGTGACGCGCTCGGCTCGGGCAGTCTGCTCTGGCTCGTGCTCGGTGGCGCCCGCCTCCACCTGGGGGAGGGCACGCTCGCGCTCACCCCTCTCCTCGGGCCGTTGCTGCTCGTCCTGCTCGCACGCGCCGGCGCCCGACGCGGCCTGGCCGACGACGCCGACGGCGTGGAGCAGGGCAGCTGGCTGGCCGGCTACGCCGGGGTCGGGGTGCTCACGGCACTCCTCGGGCTGCTCTCGCCCGCCGGGCCCGTCCTCGTCAGCCTCGTGCTGCCCGTGCTCGCCGTCCCCGCGCTCGGCCTCCTCCTGGCGCAAGGCGCCCCCTCGAGGGTCGGGGAGCTGTGGGACCGCGCGCCGGTCTCCGTGCGGCGCGGCCTGCTGCCGGGCGCGAAGGGAGCGGCCCTCCTCCTCGGGCTGGGCTCGCTCCTCGTCGTCGTCGCGACCCTCGTCCACATCGGCCGGGTCACCCACATCCACGCCGAGCTCGAGACCGGGCTCCTCGGCGGGCTCGCCCTCGTGCTGCTCCAGGTGATGCTGCTGCCCAACCTCGGCATCTGGGCGCTCTCGCTCGCTGCCGGCCCGGGCTTCTCGACGGCGGGCGGGGCCATGACGACGTGGTCGAGCGCGGAGGCCGGGCTGCTGCCCATGGTGCCGGTGCTCGCCGCCCAGCCGCAGCCCGGGCCCATGCCGTGGGTCGCCCACCTGCTCGTCCTGCTCCCGCTCGTCGCCGGAGCCTGGATCGGTCGCGAGACCCTCTCGCGGGTCCCGCGCCTGGCGCCCACGCAGTCCAAGCTGGCGGCAGTCCTCGCGGCCGTGGTCGTGGCGGCACTGGGTGTCGCGCTGCTCGACGGGCTCGCCGGAGGGTCGCTCGGCGCGATGCGGCTGGCCCACCTCGGCGCGCCGGCCGTCAGCCTCGCCCTGGTGCTCGTCCTCGAGCTCGCTGCCGGTGCGCTCGTCGTGCTCGCCCGCGACTGGTGGCTCCTGCGGCGCTGAGCACCACCCACCGAGCGGTAGCGTGATCAGCACGTCGTCGGGGAGGTGGGCTCGTGGTCCGTCCAGCGCTGGCCCTCGCCCTGACGGCTGTCGTGATCGCCGGCTGCACCCGCACGGACTGGCACGAGCCCCCCGCCCGCACCGAGACGGTGACGGCGAGTCCCACGACCGACCCGACGACCACCCGCACCGAGACGGCGGCGACGAGCTCCACGACCGACCCGACGACGGCCCGCTCCGGGCCGGCGACCATCCCCGCCCCAGGGCGGCTGCGGGCGTCGACGTCGACCGCCGGCTTCGTCTCGCCGAGCGGCAAGATCGCCTGCACGCTGTCGGCGGGGGAGACCCCCTTCGCCCGCTGCGACCTGCGCTCCGGCAGCCTGCCGGTACCCCCGGAGGTCCGCGGCGAGTGCATCCACGACAGCGGCACGAGCATGGTCGTCGACGGTGACGGAGCCCGGCCGGGGTGCGTCAGCGACGCCGTGCAGGGGCAGTCGACGACCGAGGCCCGGGCCGCGGGCTGGTGGCGCGAGGACTTCGGCGAGGGCAGCCTCGGCGAGGCGGTGCTGCCGTACTCCCGTGCCCTCGACGTCGGCGACGGCGTCGGCTGCGAGAGCCGGACCACCGGCATGACCTGCCGGGTCGGGGAGCACGGCTTCACGATCAACGACACGGCGTACACCACGTGGTGACCGCCTCCTAGACTCGCGGGGTGAGCGCCCCCCTTCGTCTCGTCGTCCTCGTCTCCGGCTCCGGCTCCCTCCTGCAGGCGCTGCTCGACGCACAGGCAGCGGGCACGCTGCCCGCACAGGTCGTCGCCGTCGGGGCGGACCGGGCCTGCACCGGTCTGGAGCGCGCGGAGGCCGCGGGGGTGGCGACCTTCGTCGAGGCGGTCGGTGACCACGCCGACCGGGCCGCGTGGGACGCGGCACTGGCTGCCCGCATCGCCGAGCAGGCGCCGGGCCTCGTCGTCACCGCGGGCTTCATGAAGATCCTCGGACCGCAGGCCCTGGCCGCCGCCACCTTCGTCAACACCCACCCGGCGCTGCTGCCCGCCTTCCCCGGCGCCCACGGGGTGCGCGATGCCCTCGCGTACGGCGTGACCGTCACCGGTTCCACCGTCCACCTCGTCGACTCCGGTGTCGACACCGGGCCGATCATCGAGCAGCGCACCGTCCCGATCGCGCCCGACGACACCGAGGCGAGCCTGCACGAGCGGATCAAGGTCGTCGAGCGCGAGATGCTCGTCGACGTCGTCACGGCGATGGCCACCGGTGGGTGGCGGGTCGAGGGACGTCGGGTCCACGTCGGCTGAGCATCTAGACTCGGGGCCACACGACTGGCGAAGGTGGATCACCACCGGGGAGTGAGACAAGTCGAGGTGCATCGCCCGCCTGGGTGCACCCACCGCACCGCAGCGACCCTCCAGGAGTACTCGTGTCAGACCGTCGTCCCGTCCGCCGTGCCCTCGTCTCCGTCTACGACAAGACCGGTCTCGAGGACCTCGTGCGCGGCCTCGCCGACGCCGGGGTCGAGCTGGTCTCGACCGGCGGCTCCGCCGCGACGATCGCCGGGCTCGGCCTGCCGGTGACCAAGGTCGAGGACCTCACCGGCTTCCCCGAGTGCCTCGACGGCCGGGTCAAGACCCTGCACCCGCGGGTCCACGCGGGCATCCTCGCCGACACCCGGCTCGAGGACCACGTGCGGCAGCTCGACGAGCTGGAGGTCGCCCCCTTCGACCTCGTCGTCGTCAACCTCTACCCCTTCGCCGACACCGTCGCCTCCGGCGCGGGCGTGCAGGACTGCATCGAGAAGATCGACATCGGCGGCCCGACGATGGTGCGCGCCGCGGCCAAGAACCACGCCTCCGTCGCCATCGTCACCGACCCCACGACCTACGGTGACGTCCTCGAGGCCGTGCGCGGCGGCGGCTTCACCCTTGCCCAGCGGCAGCGGCTGGCGACCGACGCCTTCGTCCACACGGCGACCTACGACGTGGCCGTCGCCTCGTGGATGGGATCGGTCGTCAGCCCGAGCGACGAGACCCCCTTCCCCGGCTGGATCGGTGGCACCTACGCCAAGAAGTCCGGCCTGCGGTACGGCGAGAACCCGCACCAGGCCGCCGCGCTCTACGTCACCGACGGCGGGGGCGGTATCGCCGGTGCCGAGCAGCTGCACGGCAAGGAGATGTCGTACAACAACTACATCGACGGTGACGCCGCGCTGCGCGCCGCCCACGACCACGCCGGCCTGCCGACCGTCGCGATCATCAAGCACGCCAACCCGTGCGGCATCGCCGTGGGGGAGAGCATCGAGGTCGCCTACGAGCGCGCGCACGCGTGCGACCCCGTCTCCGCCTACGGCGGCATCGTCGCGACCAACCGCCCGGTGACCGCGGCGATGGCCACGGCCCTCAACGACACCTTCTCCGAGGTCGTCGTCGCGCCCGACTTCGAGCCGGACGCCCTGGAGATCCTCAAGGAGAAGAAGAACCGCCGCCTGCTCAAGGTCGCGAAGCCCGCCCCGGGCGGCGTCGAGACCCGGCCGGTCTCCGGCGGCCTGCTCGTCCAGCAGCGCGATGCGATCGACGGCGTCGTCGAGCCGACGGGGGACGACAAGCCCACCCAGGGCCACGGCGACGACCCGAGCGCCTGGGCGCTCGTGACGGGTGAGGCGGCCGACGCGGCGACCCTCGCCGACCTCGCCTTCGCCTGGCGCGCGGTGCGCGCGACGAAGTCCAACGCCATCCTCCTCGCCAAGGACCAGGGCTCGGTCGGCATCGGCATGGGCCAGGTCAACCGCGTCGACTCCTGCCACCTCGCGGTGAGCCGGGCCGGCAAGGAGCGGGCGAAGGGGGCCGTCGCGGCCTCGGACGCCTTCTTCCCCTTCGCCGACGGGCTGCAGGTGCTGCTCGACGCCGGCGTCAGCGCGGTCGTCGCCCCCGGCGGCTCCGTCCGCGACGACGAGGTCGTCGCGGCCGCCGAGGCGGCCGGCATCACCATGTACTTCACCGGCACGCGGCACTTCGCCCACTGATCGCCGACGACGATACGGAAGGATGACCACGTGACGGCACAGATCCTCGACGGCAAGGCGGCGCTCGCGTCGATCAAGGACGAGCTCAGGGTGCGGGTGGCCGCGCTCAAGGAGGCGGGCATCACCCCGGGCCTGGGCACGGTCCTCGTCGGCGACGACCCCGGCAGCCGCTGGTACGTCGGCGCCAAGCACAAGGACTGCGCGGAGATCGGTATCACGAGCATCCGGCGCGACCTGCCGGGCAGCTCGACGCTCGACGAGGTCCTCGCCGTCGTGCGCGAGCTCAACGAGGACCCGACGTGCACCGGCTTTCTCGTGCAGCAGCCGACCGGGCTGGACGAAAACGCGATCCTCTCCGCCGTCGACCCGGCCAAGGACGTCGACGGGCTGCACCCGGTCAACCTCGGGTGGCTCGTCCTGGGCGAGCCGGCTCCGCTGCCGTGCACGCCGATGGGCTGCATCGAGCTGCTCCGCCGGCACGACGTCCCGATCGAGGGTGCCCACGTGGCGATCGTCGGCCGCGGCATCACCGTCGGGCGGCCCCTCAGCCTCATCCTCACCCGGCGGAGCGAAAACGCGACGACGGTCTCGTGCCACACCGGCACGCGTGACCTCGCGGCGGAGGTGCGGCAGGCCGACATCGTCGTCGCCGCGGCCGGAGTGCCCGGCATCATCACGGCTGACATGGTCAAGCCCGGTGCGGCCGTGCTCGACGTCGGCGTGAGCCGGATCGTCGCCGAGGACGGCACCTCCAAGGTGGCCGGTGACGTCGCGGCCGACGTCGCGGAGGTCGCCGGCTGGGTCAGCCCCAACCCCGGCGGGGTCGGCCCGATGACCCGGGCGATGCTGCTGACCAATGTCGTCGAGGCCGCGGAGCGCGGGCTGGCATGAGCGAGGCGGGGTGTAGCACGGCGGGTGGCCCGCCCGACGAGACGTCGGCGACCGGGCGCCCTGCCCTCGACGTCCGTCCGCTCGCCGCTTGGTGGCTGATCTTTGCGGGCATCGTCACCGCGCTGCTCTTCATCCTCACCGACCACGTCCTGCGGGCGACCCTGTGCTTCGGGGGGTCGCTCCTGCTGGCTGCGGTCCTGCGGGTGACCCTGCCCGGGTCCAAGGCGGGCGGCATTGCCGTGCGTGGCCCGCTCGTCGACCTCGTCATCCTCATCGGGCTCGGCGTCGCGGTGCTCGTCGCCGGCTTCACCCTCGACCTCACCGCCCGCTGAGCACGACGAAGGGGGCCGACCGCACGACGTGCGGTCGGCCCCCTTCGCGCTGCCGGGGCGGGGGCGTTAGGCCTTGATGAGCCCGAGCTTGGTGACGGCCTCGCGCTCCTCGGCGAGCTCGGCGACCGAGGCGTCGATCTTGGCGCGGGAGAAGTCGTCGATCTCGAGGCCCTGGACGATCTCCCACGTGCCGTCCTTGACGGTGACGGGGAAGGAGGAGATGAGGCCCTCGGGGACGCCGTAGGAGCCGTCGGAGCAGACCGACATCGAGACCCAGTCGCCATCGGGGGTGCCGAGCGCCCAGTCACGCGCGTGGTCAACCGTGGCCGAAGCGGCGGAGGCGGCCGAGGAGGCGCCACGGGCCTCGATGATCGCTGCGCCGCGCTTGGCGACGGTCGGGATGAAGGTGCTCTCCAGCCACTCCTGGTCGCCGACGGCCTCGGCGGCGTTCTTGCCGGAGACCTCGGCGTGGAAGAGGTCGGGGTACTGGGTGGCCGAGTGGTTGCCCCAGATCGTCATCTTCTTGATCTCGGTGACCGGCACGCCGAGCTTGGCCGACAGCTGGCTGATGGCGCGGTTGTGGTCCAGACGGGTCAGCGCGGAGAAGCGCTCGTTGGGGATGTCGGGCGCGTTGTTCATCGCGATGAGCGCGTTGGTGTTGGCCGGGTTGCCGGTGATCGTCACGCGGACGTCGTCAGCGGCCACCTTGTTGAGGGCCGCACCCTGCGGGGCGAAGATGCCGCCGTTGGCCTCGAGGAGGTCACCGCGCTCCATGCCCGGGCCACGGGGGCGGGCGCCGACGAGGAGGGCGTGGTTGACGCCTTCGAAGACCTTTTCGGGGTCGTCGCCGATCTCGACACCGGCGAGGGTCGGGAAGGCGCAGTCGTCGAGCTCCATGACGACGCCCTCGAGAGCCTTGAGAGCCGGGGTGATCTCGAGCAGACGCAGCTCGACCGGGGTGTCGGGGCCGAAGAGCGACCCGCTGGCGATGCGGAAGAGAAGGCTGTAGCCGATCTGGCCGGCGGCGCCGGTGACAGCGACCTTGACGGGAGTGGTGCTCACGAGAAGTCGTACCCCTTCGTGCGGTGATTGGGGAGCAGATACGGTCTCGACCCTACTCCGAGGCGGGGTGCCGGTGTCACCGGCGTCCGTCAGCCCAGCGCAACGAGTGCCACGGGGTCGGTCGTCGGCTGCCGGGACCCTCCAGTGGGCTCGACGCTCAGGCCGACGCCCTCGGCTGCGGTGACATCACCCTCGAGCACCATCTCGCCGTCGGTGCCGGGCACCATCCCGGCGGAGGTCATGGCGCCGGATGGGGCCTGCAGCCAGGCCTGGTAGGCGTGCCCGTCGCCGGGGTCGGCGAGCCCCTCGACGCGCAGCACGGCCTTGCCCATGCGCTCGGAGCGCACGACCCGGACCGTGCCGCCGTCGGCGGTGGCGACCTCCTGGGTCCGGGCGTCCGGTGCCGCCACGACCTCCTCGGAGATGCTCGTGGTGGCGCGGTCGACGACCTGCCAGGTGACACCCCCACCGACGACGAGACCGGCGGCCGCGGCGAGGGCGACCCAGCGGCGCCGCGCCCGCCGGCGAAGGGGGAGCACCTCCGCCTCGTCCTCGGCGTGGGTGGGCGTGGGGTGCGCGGCGGGCGGCGGGTCCTGACGGGTCTGGGCGGCGCGGGCCAGGATGTCGTCCCGCAGCGAGGGCGGCGGGGTGACCGCGACCGTCTCGGCGAGCAGCGGGGTGACCGCGCCGAAGGAGTCGACCTCGTCGCGGCAGGTCGCACAGCGCGCGAGGTGCTCCTCGAAGTCGGCGCGCTCGTCGTCGTCGAGAGCGTCGAGGGCATAGGCCCCGGAGAGGCTGTGCAGGTCGTCGCTCATGGGGTCACTCCCAGCTGGTCCCTCAGACGGATGAGTCCGTCGCGGATGCGTGTCTTGGCGGTGCCGAGTGGTAGGTCGAGGAGGCTGGCGACCTCCGTGTGGGTGTAGCCGCCCAGGTAGGCCAGGCTCACGGCCTCGCGCTGGTTGGCGGTCAGCCCGTCGAGGGCCGAGCGCACCCGTGCGGCCTCGATCCGGGCCGTGGCCGTCTCCGCGGTGGTGTCGAAGTCGACCTCCCGGGAGCGGGCGTGCCAGCCGTCGTCTCGGACCGCGGCGGCCTGGCTCGAGCGCACCCGGTCGATGGCGCGGTGGTGGGCCATCGTGAGCAGCCAGCCGATCGCCGACCCGCGCCGCGGGTCGAAGTGGCTGGCCCGGCGCCACACCTCGAGGTAGACCTCCTGGGTCACCTCCTCGGACTGCGCCGGGTTGCGCAGGACCCGCAGGATGAGACCGTGCAGTCGGGGAGCCGTCTCGTCGTAGACGGCGGCGAAGGCGACCTCGTCCCCCTTCGCCACCTGCTTGAGGCGGTGGGCGAGCCGGTCGTGGCCCCCGTGGGCAGGCTCCCGCTCGGAGCCCGTGGGGGCATCCGGCGGGTCCTGCTCACGGGGAGGGGGCACGAGGTCCATGGTGACGGATCAGGTCACTTCTTGGCGGTCGGCATGAGGACCGAGTCGACGATGTAGACCGTGGCGTTGGCGGTCTGCACGTCGCCGCAGACGACGGTGGCGTCACCGACGGTGAAGTCCTCGCCCGAACCCTTGACGGTGATCTTGTCGCCGGCGAGGGTCTCGTGGGTGCCGGCGAGATCCTCGGGAGCGAGGCGGCCTTCGACGACGTGGTGGGTGAGCACGGTCGTCAGCAGGCCCTTGGGGTCACCCATCGCCTTGTCGAGCGTGGCCTGGTCCATGGCGGCGAAGGCGTCGTCGGTCGGGGCGAAGACGGTGATGTCCTCGGAGGAGTTGAGTGTCTTGGCCAGGTCGGCCTCGGTCACCGCCTTGACGAGGGTCTTGAGGAGCGGGTTGTTGCTCGCGGCGGTCGCGACCGGGTCGGTCGACATGCCGTCGAAGGAGCCCTTGCCGTCCGTGGGGACGTCGGCACAGCCGTCCCCGAAGGGGGCCGCGGCCTCCGTCGCCTTCGACGAGGAGGAGGACATCGCGTCGGACGTGCTCGACGAGCCGCTCGAGGTGCTGTCGGTGTCGCTGCCGCACGCGGCGAGGGCGAGGGGGAGGGTGAGGGCCGCGATCGCGGCGACGGTGCGGGGGGTGGTCCTGCGGTACATGTCTGCCTCCAGGGGCGTCGTGGGGGGCTGTGCAGGAAGGGTTCGGAGCGCGCGCGCATCCGGATGGGTCGGTCAGTCGGTGACGGTCACCGCGACCGAGTGCCAGCCCGTGGCGCCGGCGGGGAAGGGGGTGGCCTCCTGCTGCGTCTGCAGCTCGCCGTCGCCGTCGGTCGCCCGGACCGTGAGGTCGTGACGACCCGGCGTCGCGTCCCACGGGAGGAACCACTGCCGCCAGCAGTCGACGCCCGCCTCGGTGCCGAGCGTCGCCCGGCGCCACTCGCCGTCGTCGACGCGCACCTCGACCCGCTCGATGCCGCGGCGCTGCGCCCAGGCGACGCCCCCGATGACGGTGCGCCCGGGCGGGATGCGGCGCAGCGCGCGCGGGGTGTCGATCCGGGCCTGGGTGCGCACGCGCCCGTCGGTCGCCCAGTCGCGGTCTGTCCAGTACGCACTCGCCGCGTCGTAGCGGGTGACGGTCATCCGGGTCAGCCACTTCGTCGCGCCGACGAATCCGTAGAGCCCGGGCGTGACGAGGCGGGCGGGGAACCCGTGCTCGCGGGGGAGCGGAGCGCCGTTCATCCCGACGGCGACGAGCGCGTCACGGCCGTCGAGCAGGGCCGAGAGCGGTGTCGAGATCGTCATGCCGTCGGTCGAGGTCGAGAGCACCTGCAGGTCGGGGTCGCGTGGGTCGGTGTCGAGTCCGGCGCGGGCGAGCAGCTCGCGAGTGGGCACGCCGAGCCAGCGTGCGTGGCCGATGTAGGGGCCGCCGACCTCGTTGGAGACGCAGTTGAGGGTGATGTCGCGCTCGACCATGGTCAGGGCGAGCAGCTCGTCGATGTCGAGCGTCAGCTCCTCGGGCACGTCGCCGTCGATCGTCAGCGACCAGTCGCCGGGGTCGACGCGCGGGGCGATCAGCGCGGTGTCGATCCGGTAGAAGTCCCGGGTGGGTGTGACGAAGGGGGAGATCCCCGGTCGCCCGAGGTCCACCCCCTTCGCCAGGGGCGGCAGCGGATTGGCCGCGGCGGGCAGCTCGAGGGTCGGTGGTCGCGACCGGGCGATGAGCGTCTGGCCGGTCCCGCCGAGCGCGGCGGCCACGGCACCCGTGCCGCCGAGGGCGAGGACCCGTCGTCGGGTCGGCCGGTCGGGTCGGCCGCGGGTGCCGGTGGGGACGAGTCGGCCGACGAGGGCGTCGAGGGCGAGTACCCCGACGACGGCGGCGACGAGGGCGGGCAGCCAGGCGAGGTCGCCGGCCGTGGGGCGCAGCACGGCGGCGGCGCCAGCGAGTGCGGTGAGCAGCAGGAGCAGCCCCGTCGAGACGAGCCGTGACCGCGGCCGGACCGCCCCGGCGAGGGCGGCCAGCAGCAGGGTGGCGACCGCGACCGACCCGATGAGGATCGGCTTGTCCGCGGTGCCGAAGGTGCCGACCGCCCACTCCTTGACCGGTGTCGGCGTCGCGTCGATGACCTGGCTGCCGACGGCGAGCGCGGGGGAGGCGGCCGGGTCGGTCAGGGCGGCCACGAGGTGCGCGGCGGCGGTGCCGAGCGCGGTCGCGACGACACCGCAGACGGCCGGGAGTGCGGTCCGAGAGCTCATGGTGGTGGTTCGCAGCCGCCGGCCCGGACGGATGGGGCGCTGCGTCGAGCACGACGAATGGCGCTGCCCTGAGGAGGACGCCCCGCGGCCGTCACGAATGGCGCTGCCCTGAGGAGGACGCCCCGCGGCCGTCACGAAGGGGGGACGGTCCGGCGGGTGCCGGTCCGTCCCCCCTTCGTGCGGGGTCATCGGTCAGAGGGCGTCGATGATCGCGTTGAGCGTCGCGCTCGGGCGCATCGCGGCCGCGGCCTTGTCGGCGTCCGGCTTGTAGTAGCCACCGAGGTCGACCGGCGAGCCCTGCGCGCCGATGAGCTCGTCGTTGATCTTCGCCTCGTTGGCCGCCAGCTGCTCGGCGACGGAGGTGAAGCGCTCCTTGAGCTCGGCGTCGGTGTCCTGGGCCGCTAGGGCCTGCGCCCAGTAGAGGGCGAGGTAGAAGTGGCTGCCGCGGTTGTCGATCGAGCCGAGCTTGCGGGCCGGGCTCTTGTTTTCCTCGAGGAAGGTCGCGATGGCCGTGTCGAGGGTGTCCGCGAGGACCTGGGCCTTGGCGTTGTCGAAGTTCGTCGCGAGGTGCTCCAGCGAGGCGCCGAGCGCGGAGAACTCACCGAGGGAGTCCCAGCGCAGGTAGTTTTCCTTGACGAACTGCTGGACGTGCTTGGGGGCCGAGCCACCCGCGCCGGTCTCGAAGAGGCCACCGCCAGCGAGCAGCGGCACGATCGAGAGCATCTTGGCGCTCGTGCCGAGCTCGAGGATCGGGAAGAGGTCGGTGAGGTAGTCGCGCAGGACGTTGCCCGTCACCGAGATCGCGTCCTTGCCGGCGCGGATCTGCTCGAGGCAGTAGGTGATGGCCTCGACGGGCGGGAGGATCTTGATCTCCAGGCCCTCGGTGTCGTGCTGCGGCAGGTACTCATTGACCTTCGCGATGATCTGCGCGTCGTGGGCGCGCTGCTCGTCGAGGAAGAAGACGGCCGGGGCGCCGGTCGCGCGGGCGCGGGTGACGGCGAGCTTGACCCAGTCCTGGATCGGGATGTCCTTGACCCGGCTCATCCGCCAGATGTCGCCGGCCTCGACGGTGTGCTCGAGGACGACGTCACCGGCGGAGGTGGTGACGCGGACGGTGCCGTCGGCCGGGATCTCGAAGGTCGTCGGGTGCGAGCCGTACTCCTCGGCCTTCTGCGCCATGAGGCCGACGTTGGGGACGGTGCCGATTGTCGCCGGGTCGAGGGCGCCGTTGCGCTTGTGCTCCTCGAAGACGGCGGCGTACATCGGGCCGTACGAGCGGTCGGGGATGAGCGCGAGGGTCTCGGACTGGCCGCCCTCGGCGTTCCACATCTGACCGGAGTCGCGGATGACGACCGGCATCGAGGCGTCGATGATGACGTCGCTCGGGACGTGGAGGTTGGTGATGCCCTTGTCGGAGTCGACCATCGCCAGCGCGGGGCGCTGCTCGGCGAGGGCGTCGATGTCGGCGCGGATCGCGTCACGCGTCTGCGCCGGCAGCGTGTCGAGCTGCGTGTAGAGCGAGGCGAGGCCGTAGCGCAGGTCGACCTCGGCCTCGGCGAAGGCCTCGGCGTGCGTGTCGACGAGGTCGCCGAGCCAGGCGGCGACGGCGTGGCCGAAGAGGATCGGGTCCGAGACCTTCATCATCGTGGCCTTGAGGTGCAGCGAGAGGAGCAGACCCTCGGCGCGGGCGGTCTCGATCTGCTCGGCGTAGAAGGCGCGCAGCGCGGCGGCCGACATGAAGGTCGCGTCGACGATCTCCCCCTTCGTCACCGGCACGGCGTCCTTGAGGACGGTCTCGGTGCCGTCCGTGGCCGTCAGGGTGATCTTCAGGGTGTCGTCCGTGGGGGAGACGATGGACTTCTCGTTGCCGTAGAAGTCGCCCTCGGTCATCGAGGCGACGCGCGCGCGGACGTCGGCAGACCACGGGCCGAGGCGGTGGGGGTGCTTCTTGGCGAAGTTCTTCACGGCGAGCGGGGCGCGCCGGTCTGAGTTGCCCTCGCGCAGGACGGGGTTGACGGCCGAGCCGAGGACGTTGGCGTAGGCCGCGGCGACCTCGCGCTCCTCGTCGGTCTCGGGGGAGTCGGGGTAGGCCGGCAGGTCGTAGCCCTGGCCCTGCAGCTCGGCGATGGCCGCCTTGAGCTGCGGCACGGAAGCCGAGATGTTGGGCAGCTTGATGATGTTGGCCTCGGGGGTGGTCGCGAGGCGGCCGAGACCGGCGAGGTTGTCGTCGACCCGCTGCTCGGCGGTGAGACGGTCGGGGAACTGGGCGAGGATGCGGCCGGCGAGCGAGATGTCGCTGGTCTCGAGCTCCACCCCGGTGCCCGAGGTGAAGGCCTGGACGATCGGCAGCAGCGAGTAGGTGGCGAGTGCCGGCGCCTCGTCGATCTTGGTCCAGATGATCTTCGCGGTCATGTGTGTCCCTCCGTGGGGTGTGGGGTGGGTCTCGCCGTGATTGTCCCACGAGCCGTGGAGGGCGCCCCAGACTGCCCGTCAGTAGGCGCCGCGGCCGCCGACGACGGCGTTGACCGTGCGCCCGAGGATGAGCAGGTCCTGCACGAGCGACCAGTTGTCGACGTAGTAGAGGTCGAGGCGGACGGTGTCCTCCCACGACAGGTCGCTGCGGCCAGAGACCTGCCACAGGCCGGTGATGCCCGGGCGCACGTTGAGCCGTCGGTGGACATCCTCCTGGTACTCCGCGACCTCGCGGGGGAGGGGGGGGCGTGGGCCGACCAGCGACATCTCGCCGCGCAGGACGTTGATCAGCTGCGGCAGCTCGTCGACGGAGTAGCGCCGCAGCCACCGGCCGGGTGGGGTGATGCGCGGGTCCTCCTCCATCTTGAAGAGCAGCCCGTTGCCCTCGTCGAGGTGGCGGATCCGCTCGAGGACCTCGTCGGCGTCGGTCACCATGCTGCGGAACTTCAGGCAGTCGAAGGTGCTCCCGCCCTGCCCGACGCGCTCTTGGGCGAAGAAGACCGGGCCGCCGTCGTGCCGCCGCACCTGCCAGGCCGCCAGGAGCATGAGGGGTGCGGCGAGGAGGAGCGCGGTCGCGGCCCCGATGATGTCGAAGCCTCGCTTGAGCAGGTGGTCGAGCGAGCCCCGCTCCGGAGGGTCGACGAAGACGAAGGGGAGGCCGGCGAGGGGCTGGACCCGGATCCGGTCGCTCGCGATGTCGGTGAGTGCCGGGACGACGATCATCTCGATGTCGTGGTTGGCGAGCTCCCAGGTGACGCGGCGGTAGTCGGCCGCCCGGGGGAAGGCGCCCGCCGCGAGGATGACGGACGAGGCGCCGTGCTCGGTGACCAGGCGGACGAGGTCGTCGGAGTGGCCGATGATCTCGTGACCGGCCGGGGTGACGCGGTCCCGCCAGAAGCGGGGCGTGACGGCACCGACGACGGAGTACCCGAGGGTGGTCTCGCGGGCCAGCACCTTGGCCACGTCGTCGATCGTCATGGGGGTGCCGGCGACGAGGACCCGCGTGGCCCAGTGGCCCCTCGCGTGCATCCCGTGCACGAACTGCCGCACGGCGATCCGGCCGACCATGAGCGCCGGGACGCCGGTGACGAAGAGGATGACGAAGAAGCCGCGGGAGAGGGGAAACTTCGCGAGGTAGCAGCCGATCCCGATGGCGGCGGCGGTGACGAGGCTGGCCCGCAGGAGCCGGGAGAACTCGCTCGAGCCGGCCCCGATGTTGCGCCGGCTGTAGCCGCCGAGGGCGGCGATGGCGAGGAGCCAGCCGATCAGGACGTAGGCACCGGTCAGTCGGACGGACGCGTAGGTGATCTGCTCGGTGCGGTCCTCCGTGAAGCCGAGGATCGGCAGGTTGGCCCGGCCCCAGGCGGCGAAGACGATGACCCCGGCGAGGATGACGGCGTCCAGGGCCAGCACGGCCCGGTGAAACCACACGGGGACCGAGCGGGTGGCCTTGGCCGGGACAGCAGACGGGGGCGACACCGTGCTGTGCGCTGCCTGATCGGCCGCACCCGCCGGGCCGGCATCGCCGGCCGAGCCGGCCGCGAGGGTTCGTTCGGGTCCCACGTCGTCGCTCTGACGTTTCATCGTGATCCTCCACCGGAGTGTGGCAGGAGGCGGTCGGAGCAGTGGTCTGCCAAAACGCCGTAGGGCCGCGCTCCACCACGGCCGCTGTCCACAACGGCTAAAGGCTAGCGAGGCCACGTCGGCTTGGGCAATGCCTCCAGAGCAGCGGTCAGCGTGACCTTGGCCATGCCGCCGGGTGGCCCACCCCGCGAGGCCCACGCACACCGGCCTGACAGAATGGTGGGCATGACGACGGCATCCGCCCTGCCACGCATCCTCTCCGGGATGCAGCCCACGAGCGATTCCCTCCATCTCGGCAACTACCTCGGGGCGCTCGTCAACTGGGTCGGTCTGCAGGAGGACTTCGACGCCTACTACTTCGTCGCCGACCTGCATGCGCTCACCGTGCCGACCGACCCGGCCGATGTCACCCGTCGCAGCCGTGTCACCGCCGCCCAGTACATCGCCGGCGGCGTCGACCCCGAGCGCTCGGCGATCTTCTGCCAGAGCCACGTGCGCGAGCACACCGAGCTGATGTGGGTGCTGTCCTGCCAGACCGCATTCGGCGAGGCGAGCCGCATGACGCAGTTCAAGGACAAGACGGCCAAGGGGCTGGGCGCCAACGTCGGCCTCTTCACCTACCCGATCCTCATGGCAGCCGACATCCTCGTCTACGACGCGGCCCGCGTGCCCGTCGGCGAAGACCAGCGCCAGCACCTCGAGATCACCCGCGACCTCGCCGAGCGCTTCAACGCGCGCTTCGGCGACACGCTCGTCGTCCCCGAGCCGCACATCCTCAAGGAGTCGGCGCGGATCATGGACCTGCAGGAGCCGACGGCCAAGATGAGCAAGTCCTCGTCGACGGACAAGGGCCTGATCTCCCTGCTCGACGACCCCAAGCGCATCGCCAAGAAGATCCGCTCCGCCGTCACCGACACCGAGGGAGAGGTGCGCTACGACGTCGAGTCCAAGCCGGGCGTGTCCAACCTCCTGTCGATCCACTCGGCCCTCTCGGGCACCGCGGTGGCCGACCTCGAGAGCTCCTTCGCCGGACGGGGCTACGGCGACCTCAAGCAGGAGGTCGCCGACGTCGTCGTCGCTGCCGTCGAGCCCTACCAGCGGCGCATGGACGAGCTCATGGCCGACCCCGGTGAGCTCGACCGCATCCTGGCGAAGGGGGCCGCCCGCGCCTCCGAGGTCGCCGCCGCGACCCGTGACCGCGTCTACGACCGGGTCGGCCTGCTGGCGGCGAGGGGCTGACAGTGGCCGTGCACGGGGTGTCGATCGCGGTGCCCGAGCCGTGGGGTTCCCGCCTGCAGCAGTTGCGCGAGGACGTCGGTGACCCCTTCGCCCGGGCGATCCCGCCCCACGTCACCCTGATGCCGCCGACCGAGATCTCGCCGGCCCAGCTCGAGGGCTTCACCGCCCACCTGGCGTCGGTGGCACGTCAGCACGGACCCTTCATCATGCGTCTGCGCGGTACCGGCACCTTCCGCCCCGTGAGCCCGGTCGTCTTCGTCCAGGTGGCCCAGGGCATCCCGATGTGCGAACGGCTCGAGCAGGCCGTGCGCCGGGGGCCGGTCAGCCGTGACCTGGAGTTCCCGTACCACCCCCACGTGACCGTGGCCCACGCCATCGACGACGACGGGCTCGACCGGGCCTTCGACGAGGCCTCCGACCTCGACGCGGTCTACCAGGTCGACGCCTTCCACCTGTACGAGCACGGGGCCGACGGGGTCTGGCGGCCGATGGCCGAGTTCACCCTCAGCGGGGAGCGTCTGCAGCCCGCATCGTGAGGTCCCCCGAGGGGTCGAGGCTCTCGAGCAGGGTCCCGGCGATCTCGCCGAGCGCCTGCACCTGGTCGCGGCTCAGCCGGTCGAGGATCCGCTCGCGGACATAGGTGACGTGAGCCGGGGCTGCGGCCACGATCTGCTCCCAGCCGGCGTCGGTCAGGACCGCGTCGGTGGCCCGGGCGTCGGTCCCGCTGCGCTCGCGCGCCACGAGTCCGCGCTCCTCGAGCCGGCGGACGACGTGGGAGAGGCGGGGCAGCGTCGCATTGGTCCGTCGGGCCAGCCACGACATGCGCAGCGTCCGCTCGGGCGCCTCCGAGAGCATCGCGAGCACCTGGTACTCGAAGTGCGTCAGGCCCGAGTCCTGACGCACCTGCGTGTCGAGACGCGACGGCAGGACCTCGGCCAGGGCCACGACCTGCAGCCAGGTGCGCATCTCGTCGTCGTCGAGCCAGCGAGGTTCCATGCCCGTGATCATCCCAGACAGCCCGGCCCGCCCGGGTGGTGCGGCGCGGCGGTCAGGCGGCGTGCGCCGAGGCGGCGGCCTCGTAGTGGCCGACGAGCTGCTCGGTGAGGCTGCTCCACGAGCGGTCCGCCACCATCGCGGGGCCGTGGTCGCCCATGGACTCGCGCAGCGCGGGCGAGTCGACGAGCTCGGCGACCCAGCGAGCCAGATCACCGCGCACGTCGGGGGCGAAGAGGTAGCCGGAGCGACCGTGGTCGACGAGGTCGAGGGGGCCGCCCACCGCGGGTGCGACGACGGGCAGACCCGCGGCTGCGGCCTCCTGGAGGGTCTGGCCGAAGGTCTCCTTGGTGCCCGTGTGCACGAAGACGTCGAAGGTCGCGTAGGCGCGGGCGAGGTCCTCGCCGGTGCGCGGGCCGAGGAAGGCGGGGGGCAGGTTGGGGCGGCCGGGGCTCGTCGAGACCGCCTCGGCGAGCCGGGCGCCGAGCTCGTTGCGGCTCGGGCCCTCGCCGACGAGCACGAGGCGCGTCCCGGGGATCTGGGCCAGCTCGGCCAGGCGGTGCAGCTCCTTCTCCGGGGCGAGGCGCCCCACGTAGCCGAGCAGGACCTCGCCGCCCGGCGCCAGCGCCTGCTTGAGCGCGAGGGTCTCCGGGTCCTCCTTCCACGCCGGCGTGAAGAGCCGGGTGTCGACCCCACGCCCCCACAGCCCCGTGCGCGGGATGCGGTGGGCTCGCAGCTCCTCGAGCGTCGGCCGGCTCGGGGCGAGCGTCAGGTCGGCCCGCTCGTGGATCCGCCGGACCCACTCCCACGTCAGGGACGAGGCGCCGCGACCGATGGCCCCGGGCCCGTGCTGCTTGACGTAGTTGGGCATGTCGGTCTGGTAGATCGCGACGGTCGGCAGGTCGAAGGCCGCCGCATTGTGCAGCCCCCGGGCACCGACGAGGAAGGGGGAGGCGAGGTGGACGACGTCGGGGCGGAAGTCGCGCAGCGCCCGGCGGACGGCACCCGTGGGCAGCCCCGCGCGGAAGCCGCGGACGGGGACTGCCGGGAGCGTGCGCACGACGTGCCCGGCGTACGTCGAGGGTGCCGGGCCCGGGGCGATGATCATCGCCTTGTGGCCCTGCTCCCGCAGGTTTTCGGCCACCCGGCAGACGCTCGTGGTCACGCCGTTGAGGCTGGGCAGGAAGGACTCGGTCGCAATGGCAACTCGCACGTGACCAATGTGGCGCGGCGCCGCCCTTCGCCGGTGACCGTGAGGTGGGTGTCCGGTGAGCATCAGGTGACGACTTGACCTCGCCCGTCGTGCTCGCGCTCCGCGGGGCGTGCGGCACCTCCCTTCGCCGCCGACTAGCCTGAGGCTGCCCGTCCACCTGCTGTCCCGGAAGGCTCCTGACCCATGAAGGTGATCGTCCAGATCCCCTGCCTCAACGAGGAGACGACCCTTCCTCTCGTGCTGGCGACCATCCCCGAGCAGATCCCCGGTGTCGACGTCATCGAGACACTCGTCATCGACGACGGGTCGAGCGACCGCACCTCGGAGGTCGCGCGCAAGCTCGGCGTCACGCACATCATCCGGCACACCAGCCCCCGTGGGCTGGCCCGGTCCTTCCGAGACGGCGCCGACTTCGCCCTCGCCCACGGCGCCGACATCCTCGTCAACACCGACGGCGACAACCAGTACCCCCAGGAGCGCATCGGCGACCTCGTCCAGCCCATCCTGCGCGGCGAGGCCGATGTCGTCGTCGCCGACCGGCAGACGCAGACCATCGCGCACTTCTCGCCCTTCAAGCGGCGGATGCAGGCCGTCGGGTCGGCGGTGGTCAACCGGGCCGCGGACACCGACCTGCCCGACGCGGCGAGCGGCTTCCGGGCCTACTCGGCCGCGTCCCTCATGCGGCTGAACATCGTCACCGAGTTCTCCTACTGCATGGAGACGATCATCCAGGCGGGGCACAAGCGGATGTCGATCGTCTCCATCCCCGTGACCACCAACGAGAAGACGCGCGAGTCACGCCTCTTCACGAGCATCTGGCAGCACATGGCCAAGTCCGGCTCGGCGATCATGCGCTCCTTCATCATGTTCAAGCCGCACGCCTTCTTCGGCCTGCTCGGGACGGTCCTGCTGCTCCTGGGACTCATCCCCTTCGTGCGCTTCCTCGTCCTGCTCGCGATGGGTGACGGCGGCGGGCACGTCCAGTCGTTGATCTTCGGCACCGCCCTGCTCGTCGGCGCGCTCTTCTCGTACGCTCTGCTCATCATCGCCGACCTGCAGCGCACCAACCGGGTGCTCATGGAGGAGACGCTCGAGCAGCTGCGCCTCCTGCGCTTCGGCGACCAGAGGGGGGACCTCCGTGACGACGACGCCTGATCTCGATCGCTTCTGGGCCGTGGTGCCGGCGGGAGGCGCGGGCACGCGCCTGTGGCCGGTCTCGCGGGCCTCGTCGCCGAAGTTCCTGCACGACCTGACCGGCAGCGGCCGCACCCTCATCCAGGCGACCGTCGACCGCCTGCGGGTCCTGGCGGGCGAGCGGGTGCTCGTGGTCACCGGGGCCGCGCACGCCGACGCGGTGCGCGAGCAGGTGCCCGACCTCCCGTCGGACCTGCTCATCGCCGAGCCCTCCCCGCGGGACTCGATGGCCGCGATCGGGCTGGCCGCGGCCGTGCTCGAGCTGCGGGACCCCGAGGCGATCATCGGGTCCTTCGCGGCCGACCACGTCATCGGTGACCAGGCCGTCTTCGACCGGGCCGTGACCGAGGCCGTCGGCGTCGCCCAGCGCGACGACCGGCTCGTGACCATCGGCATCGAGCCGACCTTCCCCTCGACCGGCTTCGGGTACATCCAGATGGGTCCGCGGCTGCGGGCCCACCCGAGCGCGGCGCGGGTGCGTCAGTTCGTCGAGAA
The DNA here is from genome assembly GCF_004025845.1 of Janibacter hoylei PVAS-1. Lineage (NCBI taxonomy): Bacteria > Bacillati > Actinomycetota > Actinomycetes > Micrococcales > Intrasporangiaceae > Janibacter > Janibacter hoylei. Next base: position 50,472 of record NZ_PIPF01000003.1, on the reverse strand, counting down.
GCCTGACGCCCGCCGGGCCGCGTCGTACCTGGCCACCGGCGAGTTCCGGTGGAATGCCGGCATGTTCGTCGTGCGGGCCACGACACTGCTGGACCTGCTGGGCCGCTGGCACCCCGAGCTGGCCGACGGGCTGCGCGAGATCGCGGCCGACCCCACGCTGCTCGAGGAGCGCTGGGAGGGCCTGGAAAAGATCGCCATCGACCACGCCGTGGCCGAGCCCGCCGCCGACGAGGGCCTCGTGGCCGTCGTGCCCGGCGACTTCGACTGGGACGACGTCGGCGACTTCAAGTCGTTGACCGGGCTGCTGCCGCAGGGGGAGGGCGCGATGACCGTCGTCGGCGACCCCGCGCAGGTGCAGGCCGTCGACTCCGGCGGCCTGGTGGTCTCCGAGTCGGGACGCATGGTCGCCGTCGTCGGCCTCGAGGACGTCGTCATCGTCGAGACCGACGACGCCCTGCTCGTCGCCAGCCGCGAGCGCGCCCAGGACGTCAAGCTCGTCGTCGAGGCCCTCAAGGCCGCCGGGCGCACCGACCTCGTCTGAGGCACGCGCGCTCACGACGTGGCGCCTGCACCGCTGCCGACCGCGGCGTCGGTAGAGTCACCACGCCATGACTGCTCCTCTCGCCCCGACGCTCCTGCGCGTCATCGACGGACTCGTGCCCGAGCTCGTCGCCTTCCGGCGGGACCTGCACGCCCACCCCGAGCTCTCCTTCCAGGAGCACCGCACGACCGCCCGGCTCCGGGAGCGTCTCGAGGCAGCGGGTCTGGAGCCACGGTCGGTGAGCGAGACCGGGCTCGTCGTCGACCTCGGGGCGAGCGAGCCCCGGCGTCGGGTCGCCCTGCGCGGCGACATCGACGCGCTGCCGGTGCGCGAGCGCACCGGCCTCGACTGGAGCTCCACCGTCGACGGTGCCTGCCACGCGTGCGGTCACGACGTCCACGCCACTGCGCTGCTCGGGGCGGGCCTGGCCCTCGCCGAGGTCGCCGACGAGCTGGCCGCCCGCCACGTCGCCGTCCGCCTGCTCTTCCAGCCCGCCGAGGAGCAGATGCCCGGTGGAGCGCTCAAGTTCGTCAGGGAGGGGGTCATGCAGGGGGTCGACACCGTCTACGCGGTGCACTGCGACCCCTCGCTCGACGTGGGCGAGATCGGTCTGCGCGAGGGGCCGCTCACCGCGGCGGCCGACCAGGTGACGGTGACCCTGCGCGGGCGCGGCGGCCACACCTCGCGGCCCTTCCTCACCGAGGACCTCACCTACGCGCTCGCCAAGGTCGTCACCGACGTCCCGGCCGTGCTCAGCCGCCGGGTCGACCCACGGTCGGGGCTCGTCGTCGTCTGGGGCCGGGTGTCCGCCGGCGAGGCGATCAACGTCATCCCGTCGACGGGGGTCGCCCAGGGCACCCTGCGGATGCTCGACATCGAGCTGTGGGAAAAGATCGGCCCGCTCCTGCACGAGGTGGTCGACGACGTCGTGCGCCCCTACGGCGTCGACGCGGCGATCGAGCACATCCGGGGCGTGCCCCCCGTCGTCAACGACACCGGCGCGGTGGCGGCGCTCGGCCGCGCGACGATGGCGGCCGGCATGCGGCCGGTCCCCACCCCGCACAGCCTCGGGGGAGAGGACTTCGCGTGGATGCTCCACGAGGCCGAGGGCGCCATGGCCCGCCTCGGCACGCGCACCCACGGCGGTCGTACCTTCGACCTGCACCAGGGTGATCTCGTCGTCGACGAGGGCGCGGTCCGCAACGGCGCCACCCTGCTCACCCTCGCTGCGGCGGGGGAGTGGACGCGCGTCGAGCGCGACTGATCGACCGAGGGTTCTCCCCGCGTCCTCGGCGACGTCGTGGCGGTCTGGTCGCGGTCTCATAACAGTTGGTCCCACGGGCCACACGGGCCTGCACCACAGCGCCTACCGGGACGTAGCATCCCTCAGATGGTAGGCGCCGACGTCTGCCGAGTACCCCTGCTCGAGAAGGAGAGCGCCTTGCGTCACACCGTGAAGGCCGCATCGATCATGTCCGTGGCCGCGCTGGCCCTGACCGCATGTGGCGGCAGCGATTCTGGCGGCGACGCCACCTCCGGGGAGGGCTCCGACGTCAAGGCCTGCCTCGCGTACGACGTGGGTGGCCGCGGCGACCAGTCGTTCAACGACTCGGCGGCCAAGGGCCTGGACCAGGCCAAGGAGGAGCTCGGCGTCGAGGTCGAGGAGGTCGAGGCCAGCCAGGGCGAGAACGACGCGGCCCGCGAGGACCGCCTCAACCAGCTCGTCGACGCCGGCTGCACCAACATCATCGGTGTCGGCTACATCTACGCCAAGGCGATCGGCGGCGCGGCCAAGGACAACCCGGACGTCTCCTTCGCGATCATCGACGACGCCTCGGCCGACTCCGAGGGCGATAACGTCGCCCAGCTCGTCTTCGCCGAGCACGAGGGCTCCTTCCTCGTCGGCGCGGCCGCGGCGCTGAAGTCCAAGAGCGGCAAGGTCGGCTTCATCGGTGGCACCGACGTGCCCCTGATCAACAAGTTCGAGGCGGGCTTCAAGGCCGGCGCCCAGGCCGTCGACCCCAAGATCGACATCCAGACCAAGTACCTGGCCGAGGACGGCTCGGGCTTCGCCGACCCGGCGAAGGGCAAGACCGCCGCCGAGGGCATGTACGACAAGGGCGCCGACGTCATCTACCACGCGGCCGGCGGCTCCGGCTCGGGTCTCTTCGAGGCGGCCAAGGCCAACAAGAAGATGGCCATCGGCGTCGACTCCGACCAGGCCAAGACCGCGGAGAAGGACGTCCAAGACGTCATCATCACCTCGATGGTCAAGAACGTGAACGTCGCGGTCTTCGACTACATCAAGGCCTCGACCGAGGGTGAGCCGCTCTCCGGCCTCCAGGAGTTCGACCTCAAGGACGGCGGTGTCTCGTATGCCACCACCGGCGGCAAGATCGACGACATCACCAAGGACCTCGACGACTACAAGCAGCAGATCGTCGACGGGAAGATCACCGTCCCGTCCAAGTGACGCCGACCGGCACCCCGGGGCCCGTTCGCACGCACTGCGTGTGACCGGGCCCCGGCCCGTCCGGAGCGCTACCCTTCGCCTGCGGCACGATCCCGCGGACGTCCCACGGAGGCACCATGAGCACGACCGTCCCAGACCCCCCTTCGGCCCCGAGCCCACCCACCGGTGACCTCGCGGTCGCGGTCGAGGGCATCACCAAGCGCTTCCCGGGCGTCGTCGCCAACCGGGACATCTCCTTCGGCGTCGAGCGGGGCACGGTCCACGCGATCGTCGGTGAGAACGGTGCCGGCAAGTCGACGCTGATGAAGATCCTCTACGGGGTCCAGCGGCCGGACGAGGGGACCATCTCCGTCGGAGGCGAGCCCGTCACCCTGCACAGCCCGGCCGACGCGATCAAGCACGGCATCGGCATGGTCTTCCAGCACTTCATGCTCGCCGACAACCTCACCGTTGCCGAAAACGTCGTGCTCGGCGCCGAAAAGCTGCATGGCATCGGTGCCGCGGCCCGCGCCGAGATCACCCGGATCTCCGACGAGTACGGCCTCGGGGTCGACCCCCGCGAGCTCGTCGCCGATCTCGGCGTCGGAGCCCGGCAGCGCGTCGAGATCCTCAAGGTGCTCTACCGGGGTGCGCGCACGATCATCCTCGACGAGCCCACCGCGGTGCTCGTGCCGCAGGAGGTCGACGAGCTCTTCGGCAACCTGCGTGAGCTCAAGCGCGAGGGCATCACGGTGCTCTTCATCTCGCACAAGCTCGACGAGGTGCTGTCCGTCGCCGACCGGGTCACCGTCATCCGCCGCGGCACTACCGTCGACACCGTCCTGCCCCAGGACGTCACGGCCCGCCAGCTCGCCGAGCTCATGGTCGGGTCCGAGCTGCCCACCCCGGAGACCGAGGAGTCGACGGTCACCGACCGCGTCGTGCTCTCCGTACGGGACATCACCCTCCCCGGCACCGGGCGCAATGCCCTCGAGGACGTCACGCTCGACATCCACGCCGGCGAGGTCGTCGGCATCGCGGGCGTCGAGGGCAACGGTCAGGCCGAGCTCGTCGAGGTGCTCATGGGCATGCGCGAGCCGGTCAGCGGCCGCATCGAGCTCGAGGGCACCGACATCTCCGACTGGGACGTGCGCCGCATCCGCGAGGCTGGCGTCGGCTACATCCCCGAGGACCGCCACCGTCAGGGCCTGCTGCTCGACGCCCCGCTGTGGGAAAACCGGATGCTCGGTCACCAGACCCAGGCCCCTGCCTCCCGCCGCGGGATCCTCACGCCGTCGGACGCGCGCGCGGACACCGAGCGGATCGTCGCCGAGTACGACGTGCGCACACCCGGCATCCACGTCACCGTCGGCTCGCTCTCCGGCGGCAACCAGCAAAAGCTCATCATCGGGCGCGAGATGAGCCATGCGCCCAAGGTGCTCATCGCCTCGCACCCGACCCGTGGCGTCGACGTCGGCGCCCAGGCCGCGATCTGGGACCTCATCCGGGAGGCCCGTCGCGAGGGCCTGGCGGTGCTGCTCATCAGCGCCGACCTTGAGGAGCTCATCGGCCTCTCCGACACGATCAAGGTCATCCTGCGCGGGCGCATCACCGGGGAGTTCGACCCCGACAAGGTCACGAGCCAGGAGCTCGGCAGCGCCATGACCGGCGCCGGGAAGGACGCCTCATGAAGCTCAGCCTCCGTCGCCTCCTGCTGACGTTGGCCGCACCCGTGCTCGCCATCCTCGTCGCCTTCGTCGTGACCTCGCTCGTCCTCGTGCTCGTCGGTGACCCCGTCGGCAAGGTGTGGTCGACGCTCCTGTCCGAGCCGCGCCCGCGCACGATGGTCAACATCATCAACAGCGGGATCACGTACTACATCGCGGCCGTCGCCGTCGCCGTCGGCTTCAAGATGAAGCTCTTCAACATCGGCGTCGACGGTCAGTACCGGATCGCCGCCTTCGCCGCAGCGCTCATCGCCGGTCAGGGCTGGCTGCCCGGGGTGCTCAACATCGTGCTCGCGATGCTCGTCGCGATGCTCGTCGGTGGCTTCTGGGCAGGCATCGCCGGCTGGCTCAAGGTCCGCCGCGGAGTCTCCGAGGTCATCTCGACGATCATGCTCAACACGATCTCCGCCGGACTCGTCGGCTGGGGGCTGCGGACCTGGGGCCAGCGCGCCGAGGGGAGCAACACCCGCAACACGCAGGAGATCCCCGAGTCGAGCCAGCTCGAGGGCTTCGCGGTCTTCGCCGACGCACCCAACCGGGTCTACACGCTGCTCGTGCTCGCGATCGCGATCGGCATCGCCTACTGGTTCGTCATCAACCGCACCCGGTTCGGCTTCGACGTGCGCGCCACGGGTGAGTCCGAGTCGGCCGCCGTCGCGAGCGGTGTCAAGGTGCCGCGCATGGTGCTCATCGCGATGATCGCCTCCGGCGCCGTCGCCGGCCTCATCAGCATGCCGGCCTTCTTCGGGGCCGACCACAGCTACGGGCTGAACTTCCAGGAGGGCGTCGGCTTCATCGGCATCGGCATCGCCCTGCTGGGTCGCAACCACCCGGTCGGCATCGCCTTCGCCGCGCTCCTGTGGTCGTGGCTGGAAAAGGCGAGCGACGGCCTTCAGCTGCAGGCCGGCGTCTCCCCGGCGCTCGTCTACATCATCCAGGGCGTCATCCTGCTGGCCGTCGTCATCGCCTACGAGGTCGTCGCCCGATTCGAGCGGCGCCTCGAGCAGAAGCAGGTCACCCGCCAGCTCGATGCCGGCGTCACCACGGAAGGAGCCACGGCATGAGCCTGAGTGTCGGCACCGAGACCCAGATCGCTCCGTCCACGCCTGCCCGCCGCATCCCCTTCTGGGCCTGGCCGCTCGCCCTCGCCGGCGTGCTCGTCGCGCTCTCCGCGATCCGTCTGGTCACGGGGATCAGCGACATCTCCTCCTCCGGCACCCTCGGTGCCACCCTGGCGCTCGCCATGCCCCTCGCCCTCGCGGGTCTCGGTGGCCTGTGGTCCGAGCGGGCCGGGGTCATCAACATCGGCCTCGAGGGCATGATGATCCTCGGTACGTGGGGGGCCGCCTTCGGCGCGATCCACGGCGGCCCGTGGATGGGCATCGTCGGTGCCATGGTCTGCGGCGCGGTCGGCGGGCTCGTCCACGCCCTGGCGACCGTGACCTTCGGTGTCGACCACATCGTCTCCGGTGTCGCGCTCAACATCGTCGCCTTGGGCGTCGCGAGCTACCTCGCCGCCCGCTTCTTCGGCGAGCTCGAGGGCGGCAGCGACGTGCAGTCGCCGCCACTCCCTTCGCTCCCGCGGGTGGGCATCCCCGGCATCTCCGACCCGCTGAAGTCCGTCGAGGACAAGGGGTGGTTCTTCGTCTCCGAGCTCGCCGCGCTGCTGCGCGCCGCCACGACCAACCTGTCGATCCTCACCATCATCGCCCTGCTGCTCATCGTGGGCACGTGGTGGCTGCTGTGGCGCACCCCCTTCGGCCTGCGGGTCCGCTCGTGCGGTGAGTCGCCGGTCGCCGCCGAGACCCTCGGCGTCAACGTCTACCTCTACAAGTACGTCGCGGTGACGGCCTCCGGCGCACTCGCCGGTCTCGGCGGCGGCTTCCTCGCCATGGTCGCGTCCAACGCCTACCGCGAGAGCCAGACCGACGGCCGCGGCTACATCGGTCTCGCGGCGATGATCTTCGGCAACTGGCGCCCCGGCGGGGTGCTCATGGGCTCCGGGCTCTTCGGCTTCATGGACGCCCTGCAGCTGCGCGGTGGCGGCGACGCGATCCACGCGCTGCTCCTGCTCATCGCGGTGCTGCTCGTCGGTCTCGGCCTGTGGCAGGTGCTGCGCCGCCAGCGCTACGTCCAGGGCACCATCGCCGTCGCCATCGGTGTCGCCGTCGGCGTGATCTTCGTGATCACCGAGACCGTCCCCGGCGACGTCACCCGGTTTGCGCCGCACCTGACGACCCTGCTCGTCCTCGCCTTCGCCAGCCAACGCCTGCGGATGCCGGCGGCCAACGGCAAGATCTACCGCCGCGGCGAGGGCCACTGAGGTGTCTGCCGCACTGAGCGACGCGGACTGGGAGCGGCTGCGGGTCACCGCGGTCGAGGCGATGGAGCGGGCCTACGCGCCCTACTCCAGCTTCCCGGTCGGCGTCGCCGGCCTCGCCGACGACGGCCGGCTGCTCAGCGGCTGCAATGTCGAAAACGCGTCGTACGCCGTCGGCCTGTGCGCCGAGTGCGGGCTCGTCAGCGACCTCGTCCGCACGGGTGGCGGCCTCCTCGTCGCCGTGTGGTGCGTCGACGCCCACGGCGACACCCTCATGCCCTGCGGCCGGTGCCGCCAGCTGCTGTGGGAGCACGGCGGCCCGCAGTGCCGTATCCAGACACCGGAGGGGGAGCGCTCGCTCGCCGAGATCCTCCCGCAGGCCTTCGGAGCCCACGACCTGGCGAAGGGAGCACCGTGACCGAGCGGCACGACGTCGTCGACGTCATCCGGACCAAGCGGGACCGGGGTGAGCTCACCCCGGAGCAGATCGACTGGGTCATCGACGCCTACACGCGCGGCGTCGTCGCCGACGAGCAGATGGCGGCCCTGGCGATGGCCATCCTCATCAACGGCATGTCCCGCGCGGAGATCTCGCGCTGGACGGGCGCGATGATCGCCAGTGGCGAGCGGATGGACTTCTCGTCGCTGAGCCGGCCGACCTCCGACAAGCACTCGACCGGGGGCGTCGGCGACAAGATCACGCTGCCGCTCGCGCCGCTCGTCTCGGTCTTCGACGTCGCCGTGCCGCAGCTGTCCGGCCGCGGGCTCGGCCACACCGGCGGCACGCTCGACAAGCTCGAGTCCATCACCGGGTGGCGCGCCGACCTGTCCAACGACGCGATGCTCGCCCAGCTCGACGACGTCGGTGCCGTCATCTGCGCCGCCGGGTCCGGGCTGGCGCCCGCCGACAAGAAGCTCTACGCCCTGCGCGACGTCACCGGCACCGTCGAGGCGATCCCGCTCATCGCCAGCTCGATCATGAGCAAGAAGATCGCCGAGGGCACCGGGGCGCTCGTCCTCGACGTCAAGGTCGGGTCCGGAGCCTTCATGAAGACCCGCGACGACGCGACCGAGCTCGCCCGCACGATGGTCGACCTCGGCACCGACGCCGGCGTGCGGACGGTCGCCCTGCTCACCGACATGTCGGTGCCCCTCGGCCTCACGGCCGGTAACGCCCTCGAGGTCCGCGAGTCGGTCGAGGTCCTCTCCGGGGGCGGCCCGAGCGACGTCGTCGACCTCACCGTCGCCCTCGCCGACGAGATGACCCGGGCCGCCGGCCGAGAGGTCGGTGAGGACGAGCTGCGCGCCGCCCTCGCCGACGGTCGGGCCATGGACGTGTGGCGCCGGATGATCGCCGCCCAGGGGGGCGACCCCGACGCGGCGCTGCCCACGGCCCGCGAGACCGAGACGATCACCGCCGACACCGACGGGTACCTGACGTCGCTCGACGCCATGGCCGTCGGAGTCGCCGCCTGGCGCCTCGGAGCGGGCCGCGCGCGCAAGGAGGACCCGGTCCAGGCCGGCGCCGGGGTCGAGCTGCACGCCCGTCCCGGTGACCGCGTGGTCGCCGGCCAGCCGCTCATGACGCTGCACACCGACACCCCGGAGCGCTTCGCCCGAGCCCGTGAGGCGCTCGACGGCGGGTGGCAGGTGTCGGGGGAGGCGCCCCCTTCGTCGCCGGTCGTCATCGACCGCATCACCGCACGGGAGGGCTGACGTGCCCGAGCTCAACGCCACCCCGTCGATCATCGACGTGCCCGGCGGCAAGGTCATCGCCGAGCACGTCGGGCGGGTCGCCACCGGCGACGAGGCCATGTCCGTCGCGCACATGCAGGCGCCGCCCGGCTGGTCGGAGCCGGCCCAGCGGCCCGACTTCGACGAGGTGACCCTCGTCGTCTCCGGGACCGTCCTCGTCGAGCACGACGGCGGCACGACCTCGGTGTCGACCGGCCAGAGCATCGTCACCCGCGCGGGGGAGCGGGTGCGCTACTCGACCGGCCCCGAGGGCGCGGAGTACGTCGCGATCTGCACCCCGGCCTTCGCCCCCGACACCGTGCACCGCGAGGACGCGGAGTGAGCCTCGACGAGGCCACGATCCGCGCCCTGCCCAAGGTGGTGCTGCACGACCACCTCGACGGGGGCGTGCGGCCGGCGACGGTCCTCGAGCTCGCCGACGCGGTCGGGCACGACCTCCCGGTCAGCGGGGCCGACCGCACGACCGACGGGCTGGCGCGGTGGTTTCGCGAGTCGGCCGACTCGGGCTCGCTCGTGCGCTACCTCGAGACCTTCGCCCACACCGTCGGCGTCATGCAGACCGCTCCCGCCCTGCGCAGGGTGGCCCGTGAGTCGGTGCTCGACCTCGCTCGTGACGGCGTCGTCTACGCCGAGTCGCGGTACGCGCCCGAGCAGCACCTGGAGGGTGGGCTGACCCTCGAGCAGGTCGTCGAGGAGGTCGACGCCGGCTTCCGCGAAGGGGAGGAGGCCGCCGCCGCCGAGGGCCACCCGATCGTCGTGCGCGGCCTGCTCACCGCGATGCGGCACGCCGCCAAGTCCCGGGAGATCGCCGAGCTCGCGGTGCGCTATCGCGATCGCGGCGTGGGTGGCTTCGACATCGCGGGGGCAGAGGCAGGGCACCCGCCGAGCCGGCACCTCGACGCCTTCGAGTACCTGCGGCGCGAAAATGCGCACTTCACGATCCACGCGGGTGAGGCCTTCGGGCTGCCGAGCATCTGGGAGGCGCTCCAGTGGTGCGGTGCCGATCGTCTCGGGCACGGGGTGCGGATCGTCGACGACATCGGCTTCGGCGACGGGACGGTGACCGATGACCCGCTCGCGGCGAACCAGGCCGCCCGCGAGGACCCCTCGCAGCTGCGGCTGGGGCGGCTGGCCGACTTCGTGCGCGACACCCGCGTGCCCCTGGAGATGTGCCCCCACAGCAACGTCCAGACCGGTGCTGCGCCCTCGATCGCCGCGCACCCGATCACGCTCCTCGCCCTGCTGCGCTACCGGGTGACGCTCAACACCGACAACCGACTCATGTCGGACACGTCGATGACCCGGGAGATGCTCGCGCTCGTCACCGAGGCCGGCTGGACGGCCGAGGACCTGCGGTGGGTGACGACCAATGCGATGAAGTCGGCCTTCCTCCCCTTCGACGAGCGGCTGGAGCTCATCGAGGGGACGATCAAGCCCGCCTACGCAGCCCTGGCCTGAGGTCGCTCTCGCCCGGTGCGCTCAGCGCCACCCACCACGACTCAGTAGGTGTCGCTCGGACCCGCGTCGGCGGACTGGCCCGGCTCGGGGACCACGAGACCGGCCGGGCCGACCTGCTCGGCCTCGGCGAGCAGACCCGCGGTGCTCGAGGTGCCGATGCGGGTGACGCCCTCGGCGAGCATCGCGAGCAGCGTCGCGATGTCGCGGACGCCGCCGGAGGCCTTGACCTCCATCTGCTCGGGGGTGTTGGCCCGCATGAGGGCGACATCGGCGAGGGTCGCACCGCCGCCGGCGAAGCCCGTCGAGGTCTTGGTGAAGTCGGCGCCCGCGTCGACGCTGGCCCGGCAGGCGTCGATCTTGGCCCGCTCGTCGAGCAGCGCGGTCTCGAAGATCACCTTGACGACCACCCCGGCCGCGTGGCCCACCTCGACGACGGCGGCGATGTCGTCGCGCACGGCGGTGACGTCGCCCCCGCGGAGGCGACCGATGTTGAGCACCATGTCGAGCTCGGTGGCGCCGTCGGCCAGGGCCTGCTGCGCCTCGGCGACCTTGGCCGCCGTCGACGTCGTGCCGTGGGGGAAGCCGATGACCGTGCACACCCGGGTCGGGCTGCCCTCGACGGAGGCGACGGACTCGGCCGCCAGCGAGACGTCGCTCGGCCGCACGCACACGCTCCAGATGCGCTGCCCGGCGAGCTCACGGACGGACCCGGCGACCTCGTCGGGCGTCAGCTCGGGCTTGAGCAGGGCGTGGTCGATGAGGTCGGCGACGTCCTGGACGGTCAGGGTCGTGCCGGGGGCGAAGGGGGGACGACGGGTCATGCTCTCAGCCTAGGGCGTCGACCCAGCGCGACCCCACCTCGCGCAGCCGACCGGACCCGGCGGTCAGCTCGGCCACGAGGGGGCCGAGGGCAGCGACCTCGGTGGCCGGGACCCCGAGCGTCAGGGTGACCTCGGCGCCGTAGTCGGCGTCGACGTGGACGCCACGGGCCCGCAGCTCGTTGTCGATGCGCCCGGCGTCGGCGTGCGAGACGGTCAGCGCGTGCTCGACGACGAGCTCGCGGCGCAGCGTGCCGACCGTGTCGAGACCGATGCGCACCGCGTCGCCGTAGGCCCGGACGAGCCCGCCGGTGCCGAGCAGCACCCCGCCGAACCACCGGGTCACCACGGCGACGACATCGCTCACCTCGTGGCCGGTGAGCACCTCGAGCATGGGTGCACCTGCGGTGCCGGACGGTTCGCCGTCGTCGGACGAGCGGGCCACTGCCGCATCCGGCCCGAGGACGAAGGCGGAGCAGTGGTGCCGTGCGTCCCAGTGCTGCTTGCGCAGGCGCTCGACGACGGCACGGGCACTCCCTTCGTCCTCGACGCGCTCGAGGGTGCACCGGAAGCGTGACCGCTTGACCTCGATCTCGACCTCGCCGTCACGGGCGATGGTGCGGTACGACGTCGGGCCCACGGCACTCAGGCGCCGGCGAGCTCGCGCTCGGCCTGCGTGGGGGTGGCGCAGCGGGCGCCGAGCTCGACGTGCCGGGCGACGACCCGCGGCTCGTCCCGCATGAGGACCAGGTCACGGCGGACGAGGGTGAGCGGCGGCTTGCGGCGCTCGGCGAGGTCGCGGGCCAGGCGCAGCACGAAGGTCTTGGCCCGGTGGTGGCGGATGCACCAGGCCGAGTGGAGCAGGCCGGCCTCGCGCAGGGCGGGGATCGCCTCGGCGGCGAAGATCCCTTCGGCGACGACGAGGTCGTCGGGTCGCGCCGTCACGGTGTGCTCGCCGGTGGCGCGGGAGACGCTGATGTCGTAGACGGGCATCGCGGCCTCACCGGTGGCGAGGAGAGTGCGCAGGGCCGCGACGGCCGCGGCCTCGTCCCAGCTGTCGGGGTGGTCCCAGTCGACCATGCCGAGCTCCGCGCTGCGGGGCAGGTCGGGGGCGTCGAGGTCCTTGTAGAAGTCGTCGAGGCGCACGACCGGCCACCCGTGGTCACGGTGGAGCCGGCCGGCGAGCCGTGACTTGCCGGATCCGCTGGGCCCGGCGAGCACGACGACCCGTCCGGGCGAAGGGGGCTGGGCTGGCGTCGGCACGAAGGGAGAGTCTAGAGCGCCGTGAGCGACTCCATCGCCGCCCGCACCCGGGTGAGCCGCTCGGCGGCCCGCCCCCGTGCCGGGAGCAGGTCGTCGTCCCCGGCCACGGGCTCGATGGCCTCGAGGTAGACCTTGAGCTTGGGCTCGGTGCCGGAGGGTCGCACGATGATGCGGGAGGCGTCGTCGAGCAGGTAGCGCAGCCCGTCGGTGGGCTGCAGGCCGCCGGCGCCCTCGGCGAGGTCCTCGGCGCTCGTCACGGCCGACCCGGCGATCTCCGTCGGCGGCGTCTGGCGCAGCCGGGCCATGACGACGTCGATGTCGGCGAGGTCGTCGACGCGGATGGAGAAGGCATCCGTGTCGTGGACGCCGAGCTGGCGGTGCAGGTCGTCGAGGACGTCGAGCAGGGTGCGCTCCTCGGCCTTGAGGATCGCGGCGAGCTCGGCGACGAGCAGGGCCGCGGAGACGCCGTCCTTGTCGAGGACGAGGTCGGGGGCGACGCAGTAGCCGAGGGCCTCCTCGTAGCCGTACGCCAGGCCGTCGACGCGGGCGATCCACTTGAAGCCGGTGAGGGTGTCCTCGTGCGCCACCCCGGACTGCCGGCACATCGCGGCGAGCAGCCGGGAGGAGACGATGGAGTTGGCCATGCGGCCGCCCTCGGGGATGCCGCGCATGATGAGGTGCGAGGCGAGCAGCGCGCCGACGTCGTCGCCGCCCAGCAACCGCCAGCCACCGTCGGCGCCCGCGTCGGGCACGGCGACCGCGCACCGGTCGGCATCGGGGTCGTTGGCGATGACGAGGTCGGGGGAGGTGGCCCGGGCGGTGGCGAGGGCCTCGTCGAGCGCGCCGTCCTCCTCGGGGTTGGGGAAGGCGACGGTCGGGAAGTCCGGGTCGGGGGCGGCCTGGGTCGCCACCGTGGCAGGGGCGGCGAAACCGGCCCGCTCGAAGGCCCGCCGCACCGTCGCGTCGCCCACGCCGTGCAGGGAGGTGTGCAGCACCTGCAGGTCACGCGGGCTGTCGGGCGCGACGACACCGGCGACCGCGTCGAGGTAGGCCTCGAGCACCTCGTCGCCGAGCACCTGCCAGCCGGACTCTGCGCGCGGCACCGACGCGACGCTCGTGACGCGGGAGATCTGCTCGGCGATCTGCGCGTCGCTCGGCGGCACGATCTGGCTGCCGGTGCCGAGGTAGACCTTGTAGCCGTTGTCCTGCGGCGGGTTGTGGCTCGCGGTGACCATGACGCCGGCGTCGGCGCCCAGGTGCCGGATCGCGAAGGCGAGGACCGGCGTGGGCAGCGGCTCGGGCAGCACGGCGGCCCGGCCACCGGCGGCGACGACGACCGCGGCCGTGTCGAGCGCGAAGGCATCGGAGTTGTGCCGGGCGTCCCGCCCGATGACGACGAAGGGGGAGTCGCTCGCCTCGCGCAGGTGGGCCACGAGACCTGCGGCGGCGCGGATGACGACGGCGCGGTTCATCCGGTGGGGGCCGGCGCCGAGGGCGCCGCGGAGGCCGGCGGTGCCGAACTGCAGCAGCCCGCTGAAGCGGTCGGCCAGGTCCGCTGCGGCGGCCGGGTCGGTGCCGCCCGAGGCCGCGTCGACGAGCTGCTCGAGCTCGGCCCGGGTGGCGGGGTCGGGGTCGTCGGCGGCCCACTCTGCCGCGGCGACGAGCAGGTCGTCGGCCAGCTCGCTCGTCGAGTGGCGGCCGGCGTACCCGCTCATCAGATGCGCCCGACGATGTTGGCCAGGAGGGTACCGCAGCGCTCGGCGGCGGCCTGCCCGGCGGCGACGACCTCGTCGTGCGCGAGCGGGGTCTCGCTGATGCCGGCGGCGGCATTGGTGACGAGCGAGACGCCGAGCACCTCGAGGCCGACCTCGCGGGCGGCGATCGCCTCGAGCGTCGTGCTCATGCCGACGAGGTCGGCGCCGAGGACCCCCGCCATGCGCACCTCCGCGGGCGTCTCGTAGTGGGGGCCGCGGAACTGCGCGTACACCCCTTCGTCGAGGTCGGGGTCGACCTCGCGGGCCAGCTCCCGCAGCCGGGGGGAGTAGAGATCGGTGAGGTCGACGAAGTTGGCGCCCTCGACCGGCGAGGTCGCCGTGAGGTTGATGTGGTCGCTGATGAGGACCGGAGTGCCGGGGCCCCACTCGGGGCGCAGCCCGCCGCAGCCGTTGGTGAGGACGATCGCGCGGCAGCCGGCCGCGGCCGCGGTCCGCACGGCGTGCACGACGGCTCGCACGCCGCGCCCTTCGTAGTAGTGGGTGCGGGTGCCGAAGACGAGGGCCCGCCGGCCGGACCCGGCGATGTCGACCGAGCGCATCTGCCCTGAGTGGCCGGCGACGGCCGCGGCCGCGAAGCCGGGCACCTCGGCCTGGTCGATCGTCGCGAGCGTCTCGCCGACGAGGTCGGCGGTCTGTCCCCAGCCGGAGCCGAGGACGAGGGCGACGTCGTGCTGCGCGACGCCCGTGCGCTCGGCGATGACGGCGGCCGCGTCGCGGGCGAGGTCGAAGGGGTCCTGGCTGTCGGTGTGCTCGGTCACAGGCGCAATCTACAAGGGTGGTTGGATGGGTGGTGTGACCCGAACCAGCTCAGTTGTCATCCTCGGCGGAGGTCCCGGCGGATACGAGGCGGCTCTCGTGGCCGCCCACCTCGGGGCGGCCGTCACCGTCGTCGACCGGGACGGCATCGGCGGGGCCGCCGTGCTCACCGACTGCGTCCCCAGCAAGACCCTCATCGCGACCGCCGACTACCTCGGCGGCATCGAGATCGCCGCCGACCTCGGGGTGCACCTCGAGGACCACGAGGGTGATGTCGCGACCGAGACCGTCGCGGAGCTGGCGGCGATCAACGCGCGCGTGCTCAACCTCGCGGCGGCGCAGTCCGCGGACATCACCGCCCGCCTCGAGGAGGTCGGGGTGCGGGTCGTCTCCGGCACGGGGCGGTTCACCTCGCCGAGCACGGTGACCGTCGAGACCGACGCCGGCAGCGAGGACATCGAGGCCGATGTCGTGCTCGTCAGCACGGGTGCCACCCCGCGGGTGCTGCCGACCGCGCAGCCCGACGGCGAGCGGATCCTCACCTGGCAGCAGATCTACGCCCTGCCCGATGTGCCGGAGCGGCTCGTCGTCGTCGGCTCGGGTGTCACCGGCGCCGAGCTCGCCCAGGCCTACCTCGGCCTGGGCGCCGACGTCACCCTCGTCTCCTCCCGCGAGCTCGTCCTGCCGGGCGAGGACCAGGACGCCGCCGCCGTCATCGAGGACGTCTTCCGTCGCCGGGGCATGACGGTGCTCAACCGCTCCCGCATGGCCTCGGCCGAGCGCCGCGGCGACGGCGTCGTCGTCACGCTCGAAGACGGTCGCGAGGTCGAGGGCAGCCACGTGCTCATCGCCGTGGGTGCGGTGCCCAACACGCGCGACCTCGGGCTCGAGGAGGTCGGGGTCGAGCTCAGCGAGTCGGGGCACATCGTCACCGACCGCGTCTCGCGGACGTCGGTGCGCGGCATCTACGCCGCGGGCGACTGCACCGGGGTCTTCGCGCTCGCCTCGGTGGCCGCGATGCAGGGTCGCACCGCGATGGCGCACGCTCTGGGAGACGCGGTGACCCCCCTTCGGCTGTCGGGCGTCTCCGCCAACGTCTTCACCGACCCCGAGATCGCGACGGTCGGCATCAGCGCCGCCGAGGCGGCGGACAATGCGGACGTCGAGGCCGTGATGATGCCGCTCTCGCGCAACCCGCGGGCCAAGATGCTCGGCATCACCGAGGGCTTCGTCAAGCTCTTCGCCTACCGCGGGACGGGCACGGTGCTCGGCGGCGTCATCGTCGCGCCCCGGGCCTCCGAGCTGATCTTCCCGGTGGCCCTCGCAGTCACCAACCGGCTGTCGGTCGACCAGGTCGCCTCGACCTTCACCGTGTACCCCTCGCTGACGGGCACTCTCGCGGAGGCGGCTCGTCGGCTGCACCCCCTCCACGGGGAGTGAGCTCGGCGGGCGCGCGGGTGCGGTCCCGCCGCTAGGGTCGCAGGGGGCCGATCCGCGGCCCGCGACGAAGGAGCCGAGGATGAGCAACAGCCCGCAGCAGTTCAACGGTGGCGAGTACGTCGACAAGGCGCGCGACGCGGCCCGGGACCACCCGGACCAGGCGCGCGGTGCGATCGACAAGGTCCAGGAGGCCGTCGACAAGCGCACCGGCGGCAAGTTCACGTCGATCATCGACAAGGCGGGCGACTTCGTCGAGGACAAGCTCGGTCTGCCTGAGGACAAGGCCGAGCCGAAGGGCGACGCCCAGCCCGAGGACGAGGCGACCGCCGAGTCGCCGAGGAGCCAGACTCCGGCCGAGCCGAAGCCGGAGGGGTCAACCGACGGCGGGGCCCTGCCCGGCTGAGGTCGGGCTCGCCCCCGCGGTGAGCTGCAGGTCGGCGCGGACCGTCCCGCCACCCACCGTGAGCATGCGGGTCGTGATGTCGCCGGTGCCGCGGTCCAGGGCCGTGAGCACGTAGGTGCCCTCCTTGGGCACCGGGAGGTCGTAGCGTCCGTCGGCGTCGGTGCGCATCCAGTCGACCGACCCGCCCGTGCGACGGGTGAGGACGACGGACACGTCCGCGGCCGGTCCGCCGTCGACGGCGGTCACCGTGCCCGTGACGCTCGTGCGCTCCCGCAGGACGAAGGGAGGGACCCGCCGCCCTTCTGCCAGGTCGACGTAGCCGCTCGCCGGCGCCCACCCGGGCGCCGTGACGACGAAGAGGTGCCGGATCGGGCCGCCCGTCGCCACGGAGTAGTCGCCCGCGGAGTCCGTGTGCGCCCAGTCGACGTGGGACCCCTGGCCGCCGAGGACGGTGACGACCGCGCCGCCGACGGCGTCGCCGGCGACGTCGGTGACCCGGCCGTGCACGACGTGGTCGGCGCGCTGCTCCTCGACGTCGGGCCGGGCCTCGACCTCGGCAGCCCGCTGGCGCAGGAAGGGCACGATGAGGGCTGCGCTGATCGCCGAGGCGATCGCGGCGAGGACGTAGACGAGGGCGATCGAGCCGTAGCCGGCGTGGCCGCCCGTCGCGGTGGAGGCCCCGGCGGCGAAGATCGCCGCGGTGACCGCGCTCGCGGTCGAGGTCCCGACCGAGCGCAGCAGGGTGTTGAGCCCGTTGGCCGCGGCCGTCTCGGTCACGGGCACCGAGCGCATGATGAGCGTCGGCAGCGCGGAGTAGGCCAGGGCCGTGCCGACCGTGACGACGACGGAGCCGACGACGATGGCCCCGATCGAGCCGCTCAGGGGCACGCGGACGAGGTACGACGCGGCCATGATCGAGCCGCCGACGGCGATCGCCAGCTCCGGGCCGAAGCGTCGCGTCACCCACCCGGCGAAGGGGGCGAGCAGACCGAAGGCGACCGCTGACGGGGCCATCCACAGACCGGCGTGCAGGCCGTCCAGCCCCATGCCGTAGCCGGAGTCCTCCGGTGTCTGCAGGAGCTGGGTCGACACGAGCATGTTGACGAAGAGCCCGAAGCCCATGAAGAGCGAGATCGTGTTGGCCGAGACGACGATCGGCTGGGCGGCGGTGCGGATGTCGACGAGCGGGTTGGGGATGCGCAGCTCGAGCGGTACGAAGACCGCGAGCAGGGCGCTGCCGACGCCGAAGGCGGCGAGGGTGCGGGTGTCGAGCCAGCCCCACTCCGCTCCCTTCGACACGGCGAGGAGCAGCAGGACGAGGGCGACGCTCAGCAGGACCGCCCCGCGCATGTCGAAGGCACCGGGGGAGCGGACGGTGGACTCGGCGACCGTCGCGCGCACGAGCAGGACCATGAGCAGGGCGAGCACCCCAGGGAGCCACAGCACGACGTGCCAGTCGTAGGTCTGGGCGAGGAAGCCGCCGAGGGGCAGCCCCACGCCGGCGCCGATGGCCAGGGTCGCGCTCATCAGGGCGACGGCCAGCGGCACCTGGTCCGGGTCGAGCTCGTCGCGCATCGTCGCGATGCCGACGGGGACGAGGGCCATGCCCATGCCCTGGAGCGCGCGGGCGACGATGAGGAAGGGCAGGGAGGGGGCGATACCCCCGATGGCGGCGCCGAGCGCGACGATCGCCAGGGTCACGAGGATCATCCGCCGCTTGCCGTACATGTCGGCCATGCGGGAGATGACGGGGGTGGCGACGGCGCCGGCCACGAGGGTCGCGGTCACCATCCACGAGGCATTGCCGGGGGTGGTCCCGATGAGGTCGGGCAGGTCGGGGACGAGCGGCAGGACCATCGTCTGCTGGAGCGAGACGACGGTGCCGCACAGGGCGAGCACGGCGATGACGACGCCGCCCCCGGCACGCCGGGAGGGCGTGCCGGGGGCGGCGTCGGTGCTCGCGGGAGGAGTCGTCATCAGTCCTTGATCTCGGCGAGGACCGCGCCGTTGCTCACCGTGGCGCCGACCTCGGCCTGCAGGCCGCTGATCGTGCCGGCCTTGTGCGCGTTGATGGGCTGCTCCATCTTCATCGCCTCGAGGACGACGACGAGGTCACCCTCGGCGACCTCCTGGCCCTCCTCGACGGCGACCTTGACGATCGTGCCCTGCATCGGGGCGGTGAGGCTGTCACCGGAGGCCGCCGCGCCGCCGCCGCTGCCGCCGGAGCGCTTGGGCGCCTTCTTCTTGGCGGCGCCGCCACCGCCACCGAGCGAGAGGCCGCCGGGCAGGACGACCTCGAGGCGCTTGCCGCCGACCTCGACGGTGATCTTCTGCCGCTCGCCGTCCTCCTCGGCCGCCTCGCCGACCTCGCCGCCGTAGGGCGCGATCTGGTTGTCGAACTCGGTCTCGATCCAGCGGGTGTAGACGGAGAAGGGCGCGTCACCCTCCGGCGCGAAGGCCGGGTCGCGGACGATCGCCTGGTGGAAGGGTACGACCGTCGGCATGCCGTCGACGACGAGCTCGTCGAGGGCGCGGCGAGAGCGCTCGAGAGCCTGCTGGCGGGTCGCGCCGGTGACGATGAGCTTGGCGATCATCGAGTCGAAGGCACCGGCGACGGTGTCGCCCTCCTCGATGCCGGCGTCCCAGCGGACACCGGGGCCCTGGGGGACGCGCATCTTGGTCACGGTGCCGGGGGCCGGCATGAAGTTGCGCCCGGCGTCCTCGCCGTTGATGCGGAACTCGAAGGAGTGGCCGCGGGCGACCGGGTCGTCGTAGCCGAGCTCCTCGCCGTCGGCGATGCGGAGCATCTCGCGGACGAGGTCGATGCCGGTGACCTCCTCGGTCACGGGGTGCTCGACCTGCAGGCGGGTGTTGACCTCGAGGAAGGAGATCGTGCCGTCCTGGGCGACGAGGTACTCGCAGGTGCCGGCGCCGACGTAGCCGGCCCCCTTGAGGATCGCCTTGGAGGCGCGGACGAGCTCGGCGTGCTGCTCCTCGGTGAGGAAGGGCGCGGGGGCCTCCTCGACGAGCTTCTGGTTGCGGCGCTGGAGCGAGCAGTCGCGGGTCGAGACGACGACGACGTTGCCGTGCTGGTCGGCGAGGCACTGGGTCTCGACGTGGCGCGGCTTGTCGAGGAACTTCTCGACGAGGCACTCGCCCCGGCCGAAGGCCGTGACGGCCTCGCGGACGGCCGACTCGTACAGCTCGGGGATCTCCTCCATCGTGTAGGCGACCTTGAGCCCGCGACCGCCACCGCCGTAGACGGCCTTGATGGCGATCGGCAGGCCGAACTCCTCGGCGAGGGCGACGACCTCGTCGGCGTCCTTGACCGGGTCATTGGTGCCGGGGGCCAGGGGCGCGTTGGCCTTGACCGCGATGTGCTTGGCCTTGGCCTTGTCACCGAGCGCGTCGATGGCCTGCGGGCTCGGGCCGATCCAGATCAGGCCGGCGTCGAGGACGGCCTGGGCGAAGTCGGCGTTCTCCGCGAGGAAGCCGTAGCCGGGGTGGACCGCGTCGGCGCCGGCGTCCCGGGCGACCTGCAGGAGCTTGTCCTGGAGCAGGTAGCTGTCGGCGGGCGTCTGACCGCCGAGGGCGTACGCCTCGTCGGCGACCTTGACGTGCAGGGCGTCACGGTCGGGCTCGGCGTAGACGGCGACGGAGCCGATGCCGGCGTCGGCGCAGGCACGGGCGATGCGGACGGCGATCTCGCCGCGGTTCGCGATGAGGACTTTGCTGATGGCCATGGGCCGCAGACTACTGCGTGCCTGCCACCCCCGGCGGGTCGCCCGCATCGTGGCGCCGCACACCCCCTTCGCCCACCCCCTGCGGAGGCGAAGGGGGCGCCCGTCACCTCGACCAGCCGCGGGAGTCGGTGCACTGGGTCGGGTCGTCGTAGCGCTGCCGGATCTCGTCGGCGCGGGAGCGGGCGAGGTTCCATCCGGCGAGGGTGTCCTCGTCGCCCGCGCCGTACACCTGGTGCATCGACAGCGCGCACTGCTTGATGTGCGCGGGCAGGGCGCTCGACTCGATGGTGGGCACGGCGTCGGCGGGCAGGCTGCTGAGGTACCAGGTGTCGATCTTGCCCGTGGCCTGCCACCGCTCGATGTTGCGGTCGGCGACCCAGGCATTCGTGTTGCCGACGGTGCCGACGATGGTGAGCACGGCGGCCGCGACGAGGCCCGTGCGGCCGAGCCAGCGCCGCGTCGGGGTGAAGAGGGAGACGAGCACCGCGAGGACGACGAGCCCGAGCCAGATCTCGAAGAGGTCGGCGTTGATCCGCAGCGTCGTGTAACCGTAGGCGTCCTGGTAGAGCGCCATGCGGCGCAGCGCGGAGGCGACGACGAGCAGGGTGAGGACGCACAGGGTCGCGTTCATGGCGGTCATGACCCGACGGTCGCGCTGGGTGCTCGCGCGGCCGAGCGCTCGAACCCCGGCGACGAGCAGCAGGGCGAGCGCGGTGGCGACGGTGAGCTGGCCGAAGCCCTGCCGGGCCGACTCGGCATAGGTCACGCCCGCGGTGCGCACGACGTAGTCGTGCCCGCCGACGACCGCCGCGGCCTGGGCGATGACGAAGGCGACGAAGATGGCGATGACGACGCCGAGCGGGACCTGCCACTCGCGCTCCGGGATGCGCGGCGACAGGCGTGCCCCGTCGACGGTCGGCGGGTTGATCGCGAGGTAGAGACCGGCGAGCGTGACGCCGGCGAAGAAGACGAGCACGAAGACCCGGAAGATCGCCATGTCGCTGATGTCGGGCACGAGGGCCGACGCCCACGAGCCGAGGACGGCGTCGGCGGAGGCGAGCAGCCCGCCGAAGACGAGCAGCAGGGCGAGGCTCACGACGGCCGTGCGCAAGATGGACCAGGCGCTGCCCCGGCGGGCGAGGACGCGGATCGTCCTGTCGAGCAGGGGGAGCCCGCGCAGCGCGGAGAGCGGCCAGGCGATGACCGACGCGGCGATCCCGCCGACCGTGCGCGCATCGGTGCACGCGGTCGCGGCGAGCACCCCGGCGACGGCGACGGCGAAGAAGCTCATCACCGGGTCGTCGCGCAGGATCGTCGTCAGGCCGAGGGGAAGGGCCAGCGCTGCGGTGACCCACGACCACGGCTTCGCCCGGCGGGGCGAGGCGAGCCACAAGGCGGCACCACCGGCGGTGAGCACGACGAGCAGCCCGAGCCCGATCGCATTGCCCGGCAGCAGGATCGCGGCGAGCAGGCCGACGGCGAGGGCGGCGAGCAGCAGCCGCGGCTGCCCCTGCGTGACCCGCTCGGGCCACCACCGCGACAACGAGAGCCCCGTTCCCTGCCCTTCGAGACGGCGCTGGCGCGCCTCCTCAGGACCCGGTGCGAGGCCGTTCGCGGCCGAGCCTCGAAGGGAGGGCGCGGATCCTGCAGTCATCGTGGGCTCCTGAGTGGTGGTCGTGGTGAGCGGTGCCGGCGAAGGGAAGGCCGGCGGGGTGAGCGGGAGGTGGAGCTCGAGCCGGGCCCCCGCGTCGGCGCCCAGGGCGCGGATCGTGCCGCCGTGCATCGAGGCGACCCACGCGGCGATGGCCAGGCCGAGGCCGGTGCCACCCCCTTCGTCCTCTCCGGGACCGAAGCGGTGGAAGAGCCGCTCCGCCCGCTCCGGGGTCAGGCCGGGTCCGTCGTCGGCGACGGTGAGGGTCCACGCGTCGCCGGCGGCGCGGGCGGTGAGGGTGACGGTGCCGCCGCTCGGGCTGTGCCGCACCGCGTTGTCGAGGAGGTTGGCGGTGACCTGGGCGAGGCGGGCACGGTCGCCGGTGACGACGAGGTCGCCGGGCTCGACGTCGGCGACGAGCGCGACGTCCCGGCCCTGGAGTGTGGTCTCGCCGATGGCGTCGTCGAGCAGGTCACCGACGCGGATCCGGCTGGGGGAGAGGGGGATTCCCCTGCCGTCGGGCCGGGAGAGGTCGAGCAGGTCGGTGACGAGCGAGCCGAGGCGCTCTGACTGGGCGAGGGCGGCGCGCAGGGTCGCCTCGTCGGGGGTGGTGACGCCGTCGGCGAGATTTTCGAGCAGGGCCTGCTGGGCCGACAAGGGCGTGCGCAGCTCGTGGGCGACGGTGGCGACGAGACGTCGCCGGTGCTCCTCGCCCTGCTCCAGCTCGGCGGCCATGCTCGCGAAGGCACGCGCCAGCTCGCCGATCTCGTCCTGGCTCGACGTCGTGATCCGGGCGCCGTAGTCCCCCTTCGCCATCCGCCGTGCGGCATCGGTCATCTGGGTGAGCGGGGTCGTCATGCCGGTCGCCAGCCAGCGGGTGACGACGAGGGCGAGGCCGATCGTCGCGGGCAGGCCGATCCACAGGGGGACCCCGGCATCGGTGCCGACCGTGCCGACGACGGCCGCGACGACGACGCTCACGCCGACGAGGACGGCGAGCCGGGTGCGGATCGAGGTGAGCTCGAGCAGGGGAGCGGAGCGGTTCATCGGTCGCTCCCGTCGTCGAGGGCGTAGCCGACGCCGTGGACCGTACGGATCCGGTGGCTGCCGACCTTGGCCCGCAGCGACTTGACGTGGCTGTCGAGGCTGCCGCGGCCCAGGCCGTCGTCCCAGCCCCACAGGTCGGCGACGATCCGCTCGCGGCGAAGCACCGCGCCGAGCTCGCGGGCGAGCAGGGCGAGCAGGTCGAACTCCGTCGGCGTGAGGTGGACGGCGTGGCCGTCGACGGTGCACCGCCGGGTGCGCTCGTCGAGGGTGAGCCCGGCGTGGTGGGTGATCGTCTCGTCGGGGCGCCCGAGCTCGGCGGCGCGCTCGACGCGGCGCAGCAGGGCCCGGACCCGGGCGACGACCTCGCGCATGCGAAATGGCTTGGTGAGGTAGTCGTCGGCGCCGACCCCGAGCCCGACGATGATGTCGCTCTCGTCGTCGCGGGCGGTGAGCATGAGCACCGGCACGGGGCGGTCGGCCTGGATCCGGCGGCACACCTCGAGTCCGTCGAACCCGGGCAGCATGAGGTCGAGCACGACGACCGCGGGGTCGTGCTCGGCGTGGGCGGCGACCGCCCCCGGGCCGTCGTGCGCCCGCACCACCTCGAAACCCTCCGCCGTGAAGCGGTCGGCCAGGGTCTGGTTGATCGTCGGGTCGTCCTCGACGACGAGCACGCACGGTGCGGGAGCGGTCA
Organism: Janibacter hoylei PVAS-1; assembly: GCF_004025845.1. Lineage (NCBI taxonomy): Bacteria > Bacillati > Actinomycetota > Actinomycetes > Micrococcales > Intrasporangiaceae > Janibacter > Janibacter hoylei. The sequence goes on along the minus strand of NZ_PIPF01000003.1, from coordinate 26,629 downwards.
TGGGATCAGGCTAGGCAGCCGCACCGGTGGATCCCCGGGACGAGATCTGGAGATCCTCTGCAGATCCGCCCGCCCCCGGACCCGCATTTCCCTAGGGAAATGACGGCAGGGGTGGTGATTTCCCTAGGGAGATGCGGTGGAGGGTGCGCATTTCCCTAGGGAGATGACGGCAGGGGTGGTGATTTCCCTAGGGAGATGCGGTGGACGAAGGGGGAATCAGCCCACCGGCAGGCGGGAGACGAACTGCCGCAGCTGCTCGATGTTGCGCACCTCGTGCATGTCGACGACCTCGGCGTAGCGACTGGCCACGGAGTCGCCCGTGTCCCACATGCGCTCCGCCTCCGGGTTGAGCCAGGCGGCGTAGCGGGCCTGGGAGACGAGGATGCGCAGGCGGTCGATGCGCGGGTCGGTGCCGTTGGTCCGCGCGTCACCGAGGATCAGCACCGTCGAGCGCGGCCCGATGGCGTCGAGGTGGTGCTCGACGGCGTCCTCGAAGGCCGCGCCGTAGTCGCTCGACCCGTGCCAGCGGGTCATCTGTGCCTCGCGAGCCACCCGCTCGCTGATGTCCTCGCCGACCTGCGCCTCGCGGACCAGCTCGGTGATGTCGTCGCACGTGTTGACGAAGCCGATGAACCGCACCCGGCGGAAGACTCCGGCGAGTGACTGCAGGAGCAGCATCGTGAAGCGCGAGAAGCCCGCCACCGACCCGGACATGTCGCACAGCAGGACGATGTCGGCCCGGCTGCGGGTGCGGCGCTTGTAGGCCGGGCGCACCGGCACCCCACCGGTCGACATCGCCGCGCGCAGCGTGCGCCGGATGTCGATGGTGCCCCGCGACTGCCGCCGCTGGCGGGCGGCGAGCTTGGCCGCGAGCTTGCGCGACAGGGGCGCGATGACCGCGTGCAGCTCGGCCGCCTCGGTCTTGCCGGTGAGCAGGAAGTCCTTGCGCTCCAAGGGGTCTCGCACGCCGTAGCGCGAGATGCGGTCGCGTCCGCGGACCTCGGCGTTGCGCCGCGCCGACTCGGTCTCGACCTTGCGCCGGAAGGCGCCGACGCGGTGGCGGATCTCGTCGCGGTCGTAGCGGTCGCTCAGCTGCTCGGGCCGCCAGGCGCTGCCCGCGCCCCCGCCGCCGCTGCCGGTGGCGCCGCCGCTCCCTTCGCCCGATCCGCCCGAGCCCTCGCCGGACCCGCCGGTGACGTCGCCGGCGTCGCGGGCCCGCTGCAGGGCCGCCGCGATCGCGGTCTGCGGGGCGAGACGCTCGATCGTCTGGTTGGCCGACCACCCACCGGTCGACGACTCGTTGGCCAGCCGGCCCAGCTCGGCCACGGCACGGGCCGCGAGCCGATCGAGCTCACGCTCGTCGCCGCGGGCGAGGGCGTCGACGAGGTCGTCACGCAGACGGGCGGCGCGCTCGCGGGCCCCCTTCGTGTCGGTCGGCGCCGGGTCCTCGGCCTCACCGACGCGACCGCCGACGGCGGCGGGGAAGTGGATGTCGAAGAGCTGGTCGAAGACCGTCCGGTCGGCCGAGCGGCGCATCATCGTCGCGGCGAGTCCGGTGCGCAGGCGCTCGCGGTCGTCGAGGCCGAGCGCCCTTGCGGCAGAGGCGGCGTCGGCCACCTCTGAGGTCCCGACCGTCACGCCGTGCCGGCGCAGCGCCCGGGCGAGGTCGACGAGCCGCTCGCCGAGCGGGTCAGGCGAGGGCACGGTCCAGGTCCAGGGTCTGCACCGCGAGCTCGATGTCCTCGCGGTGCTTGAGGACGACGCCGAGGGTCGAGCGCACGAGCTCCGGCTGCAGCTCGCCGTCGGTGCCCAGGCTGACGAGCGTGCGGGCCCAGTCGATGGTCTCGGCGACCGAGGGCGACTTGCGCAGCCGCATATCGCGCAGCGCGCCGACGAGCCGCACGACGGAGGCAGCGAGCGTCTCGTCGAGGTCGGGCACCGTCAGACGCACGATCCGCAGCTCGAGGTCGGACTCGGGGTAGTCGATGTGCAGGTAGAGGCAGCGGCGGCGCAGGGCCTCGGACAGCTCACGGGTCGCGTTGGAGGTCAGGACGACGAAGGGGGTCTGGCTCGCCCTGATCGTGCCGAGCTCGGGCACGGTCACCTGGAAGTCGGAGAGCACCTCGAGCAGCAGACCCTCGATCTCGACGTCGGCCTTGTCGAGCTCGTCGATGAGCAGGACCGTCGGGTGCTCGTTGCGGATCGCGGTGAGCAGCGGGCGGGAGAGGAGGAACTCGTCGGTGAAGATGTCCTCCTTGACCGAGGTCCAGTCCGCCTCGTCGGCGCCCGCGGAGTCGTGGTGGGCGCCGGCTGCGGTGATGCGCAGCAGCTGCTTGGCGTGGTTCCACTCGTAGAGGGCGCGCGCCTCGTCGACGCCCTCGTAGCACTGCAGGCGCACGAGCTCGCCGTCTGTCGCTGCCGACACGGCGGCGGACAGCGCGGTCTTGCCGACACCGGCAGGCCCCTCGATGAGCAGCGGTTTGCCGAGCTGGTCGGCGAGGTAGACGGTCGTCGCGATCTCGTCGGAGGCAAGGTAGCCGTGCTCGGCCAGGCGCGCCGTGACGTCGTCGACCGAGGTGAAGCGGGGGGTGTGCGTCATGCTCGCAGTCTGCCCGACCGCGTCCGTCGGTAGCGTGTGCCCCCATGAGCCCGAGGGTGATCCACACCGCACAGGCGCTCGTCGACGTCGTCGTCGAGGTGCCCGACCTGCCTCGCCGCGGCGGCAACTCGATGGCCACATCCGTGGCGCGCTACGCCGGGGGAGCGACGACGATCCTGGTCGCCGCCGTGCGCTCCGGCGCCGCGGCCGTCCACGCAGGGGCCCACGGTCGCGGCCCGAACGGCGACCTCGTCCGCGAGACCCTCACTGCCGACGGCGTCACGCTCTCGGCTCCCGTCGTCGAGGACCTCGACACCGGTGTCTGCATCGTCATGGTCGAGCCCTCCGCGGAGCGGACCTTCGTCACGACGCAGGAGGCCGAGCGGCACATCAGCGTCGAGTCGCTCGCGACGAGTGCGCCGGTCGCGGGGGACCTCGTGTGCGTCAGCGGCTACAGCCTCGTCGGCCGCACCTGCGACCCGCTGGTGACCTGGCTGGAGTCCCTGCCAGACGACGTCCTCGTCGTCCTCGACCCCGGAGCGGTCTTCGCGGAGCTGGAGCCCTCCCTTCGCGCCCGGGTCGTCGCGCTCACCGACGTCTGGACCGGCAATGCCGAGGAGTCCGAGGACTTCGGTGGCGCGAAGGGGATGGCGCCGGCGGCCGAGGCCGTCGCCGCACTGCTGGAGCCCGGTGCCGTCGCCGTCGTCCGCGACGGCGAGCAGGGGTGCGCCGTGCACGCCGACGGCGTGACGAGCGTCGTGCCCGGCTACCCCGAGACCCCCGTCGACACCAACGGCGCGGGCGACACCCACACCGGCGTGCTCCTCGCGGAGCGGGCGAAGGGGGCTACCTGGCCCGACGCCTGCCGCCGCGCCAACGCCGCCGGGGCCATCAAGGTGACCCGCAAGGGGCCGACGTCCGCGCCGACGGCCGCGGAGATCGACGCCTATCTCGCCGCTCGCTCCTGACCTCGACCCTGCCTCAGCGGGCGTCGAGCTCGGTGCGGCAGCGCTGCTCGAAGGTGTCGAGCTCGGCGAGTGCGTCGTCGAGGTCGCGCCGCCGCTGCTCCAGGTCCGCGCGGCGCTCGTCGATCTGGCCGAGCACGTACTCGAGCTGGCTGCGGCGCCCGCGCGGTGCGTCGTAGAGGTTGATGATCTTGGCGATCTCGTCGAGGGGGAAACCGAGCCGCTTGCCGCGCAGCACCAGGCCCAACCGCGTGCGGTCGCGCCGGTGGAAGAGGCGGGTCGTGCCCTGCCGCTCGGGCGAGACGAGGCCGATGTCCTCGTAGTGCCGGACCGTGCGCGTGGTGATGCCGAACTCGTCGGCGACCTCGCGGATCGTCCAGGTCCGCGCGTGCTCGTCGGGAGCATCCGCGCCCGGGGGAGTGGCCCCCTTCGTCCGGCTTGTCATGACCCGAGATGATGCTTTACGTTGACGTCAACGTCAAGCAATGGTGCTGCCGGTGACCCCGGGGTGCCGGGAGAGGTCGGGCATGTTCGAGCTGTCGCAGGACCACGAGGACTTCCGCGCGAGCGTGCGCGACTTCGCCGAGCGCGAGGTGGAGCCGCACGTGGCCCAGTGGGACAAGGACCACCACCTGCCGCTCGAGGTCGTGCACCGCATGGGCGACCTCGGCCTCTTCGGCCTCGTCGTCCCCGAGCGCTGGGGTGGCTCCGCCGAGACCGACGACGGCGTCGTCCAGTCCGACTTCACCGCGCTGTGCGTCGCGATCGAGGAGCTCGGCCGCATCGACCAGTCCATCGGCATCACGCTCTCCGCCGGCGTGGGCCTGGGCATCAACCCGATCCTCACCTACGGCACCGACGAGCAGCGTGACCGCTGGCTCCCCGACCTCGTCGCCGGCCGCGCCCTGGCCGGCTTCGGCCTCACCGAGCCCGACGCCGGCTCCGACGCCGGTGGCACCCGCACCACGGCCACCCGCGACGGCGACGAGTGGGTCATCAACGGTGCCAAGTCCTTCATCACCAACTCCGGCACCGACATCACCTCCCTCGTCACCGTCACCGCGCGCACCGGCACGACCGCCGAGGGGCGTGCCCAGATCTCGGCGATCATCGTCCCGAGCGGCACCCCCGGCTTCACCGTCGAGGAGCCCTACGACAAGCTCGGCTGGCACATCTCCGACACCCACGGGCTGAGCTTCGACGGTTGCCGCGTGCCCGCCGACCACATCGTCGGGGAGGAGGGGCAGGGCTTCCGGCAGTTCCTCAAGACCCTCGACGACGGCCGGATCGCTATCTCCGCGCTCGCCACCGGACTGACCCAGCGGATGCTCGAGCTGGCCACCGACTACGCCCGGACCCGCACCTCCTTCGGCCGGCCGATCGGCGCCAACCAGGGCGTGAGCTTCCAGATCTCCGACCTCGCCGTCATGGCCGAGACCTCGCGCGTGCTCACCTACAAGGCGGCCTGGCTCAAGGACGAGGCCGACCGCGGTCGCCGCTCGGCCAGGGAGGTCGCCCGCGCCGCCTCGATCGCCAAGCTCTACACGTCGGAGGCCGCGGTGAGCGCCACGCGCATCGCGACGCAGGTCTTCGGCGGCAACGGATTCATGGAGGAGTACCCCGTCGCCCGCTTCTACCGCGACGCCAAGATCCTCGAGATCGGCGAGGGCACCTCCGAGGTGCAGCGCATGGTCATCGCCCGCCACCTCGGCCTGCCGGTCTGAGCCGGCCCGGACGGAGGGAGTCACCCCGTGAGCAGCTACCCCACCGACCCCAAGGTCGAGGACGTCCGTCGTCGCATCCGCGCCGCGCACGACGCCTCCGAGCGGCCCACCGACAAGGCCGCGGCCAAGCTCGAGGCCCAGGGCAAGCTCTACGTCCGCGACCGCATCGCGCTGCTCGTCGACGAGGGCTCCTTCGTCGAGGACGGGCGCTATGCCAACGCGCTGGCCGCCGGTCTGCCGGCCGACGGCGTCGTCACCGGCCGCGGCCTCGTCGACGAGCGGCCGGTCATCGTCATCGCCAACGACCCGACCGTCAAGGCGGGCTCGTGGGGTGCCCGCACGGTGGAAAAGATCGTGCGCGCCACCGAGACCGCGCTGCGCGAGGAGCTGCCGGTCTTCTGGCTCGTCGACTCCGCGGGCGCGCGGATCACCGATCAGGTCGAGATGTTCCCCGGCCGTCGCGGGGCCGGCCACATCTTCCACAACCAGGTCGCCCTGTCGGGCAAGGTCCCGCAGATCTGCTGCCTCTTCGGCCCGAGCGCCGCGGGCGGCGCCTACATCCCCTCCTTCACCGACCTCGTCATCATGGTCGAGGGCAATGCGTCGATGTACCTCGGCAGCCCGCGCATGGCCGAGATGGTCGTCGGCGAGCGGGTCTCCCTCGAGGAGATGGGCGGGGCGCGCATGCACTGCACCGTGAGTGGCGTCGGCGACGTGCTCGTCGCCGACGACGCGGAGGCGATCGAGGCCGCTCGCCTGTGGCTGAGCTACCTCCCGCTCAACTGGCGCGGTGACCTCCCTTCGTACGAGCCGGAGGCGCCCGCGGCACCCCTGACGGCCGCGACGATCCCCGAGCGCGAGTCGCAGCCCTTCGACATCCACGACGTCATCGACGGCCTCGTCGACGACGACTCCTTCTTCGAGGTCAAGGAGCTCTTCGCGCCGGAGCTGGTCGTCGGCCTCGGCCGCATGGCCGGCGAGACCGTCGGCATCGTCGCCAACAACTCGATAGCCAAGGGCGGCGTGCTCTTCACCGACAGCGCCGACAAGGCGGCGCGCTTCATCTGGCTGTGCGACGCCTACTCGATCCCGCTGATCTACCTCGCGGACGTCCCCGGCTTCATGATCGGCTCCGAGGTCGAGCGCGGCGGCATCATCCGGCACGGCGCCAAGATGGTCTCGGCCGTGGCGTCGGCCACCGTCCCGCAGTTCTGCGTCATCGTCCGCAAGGCCTACGGTGCCGGCCTCTACGCGATGGGCGGGCCGGGCTTCGCCCCCGACGCGACGATCGCGCTGCCCACCGCCCGCATCGCCGTCATGGGCCCCGAGGCAGCGGTCAACGCGGTGTACGCCAACAAGATCGCGCAGATCGAGGCCGACGAAGGGGAGGCCGCCCGCGACGACTTCATCGCCGCCCGTCGGGCCGAGTACGAGGAGGATGTCGACCTCGAGCGACTGGCCGCCGACCTGGTGCTCGACCAGGTCATCGAGCCCGAGCAGCTGCGCGACGAGCTGCTCGCGCGTCTGCGGCACGCCCGCGGCCGCGACCGGACCTTCTCGGAGCGCCGGCGGGGGATCCCGCCCGTCTGACCCCGCGACGATTCTCGGGTCACCCGAGAAACCTCCCCTTCGCAAGGGTTTCAAACTCTTGCGAAGGGGAGGTTTTCCGGGTCACCCGGAAAGCGCGGGGTGGGCGAGGTGTGCGTGACGGTCGTCCCACCGTGCACACGCTGCACGACCCCGACTTCGTAGTTACCGTTGGGTAACCAACGTTCCCCCTGACGAAGGACGCCCCATGAAGAAGTGCTGGACCTCATCCGTCGCGGCCGTCGCCTGCGCGATCGGCCTCGTCGCCTCGGCCGGCTCCGCCGGAGCCGCCACCAACGACCCGCTCCGCTCCGACCTGTGGGGTCTCGACCAGGTCAGGGCCGAGCAGGCCTGGTCCTCGAGCCGCGGTGAGGGCGTCGTCGTCGCGGTCGTCGACACCGGTGTCGACCTCGGTCACCCCGACCTCGCCGGCCGCCTCGTGCCCGGTGCCGACTTCGTGTGCGGCGAGGTCAAGGGTTCCTGCGGCGACGGTGGTTGGAAGGGCCAGGACGGTGTGGGCCAGGAGTCCGACGTCCACGGCACCCACGTCGCCGGGACCATCGTCGGCAGCGCCGACAACGGCATCGGGGTCGCCGGCGTGGCCCCCGACGCCAAGGTCATGCCGATCAAGGTCCTCGAGGACGGCTCCGGGGCCAACGAGGACATCGCGGAGGGCATCCGCTACGCCGCCGACCACGGTGCCGACGTCATCAACCTCAGCCTCGGCGGCCTGCCCGGCACCCAGATCTTCTCCATCTTCGGTCTCGACACGACGATGAAGGACGCGATCCAGTACGCCCGCGACAAGGGCACGCTCACGGTCGCCGCTGCCGGCAACACCTCGACGCTGCTGTGCAACGACCCCGCCTTCAGCAGCGACTCGATCTGCGTCGGTGCCACGGACCGCAACGAGCTGAAGTCCTACTTCTCCGAGCTGCCGGTCACCTTCCGGGGCAAGGGCGTCGCGGGTCCCGGTGGCTCCGGGCGACTCCTCGGCGGGCCCTGCTCCGACGACATCATCTCCACCGTCCCGCGGGGCACCGGCACCGACGAGTGCGGCGAGGGCAAGGACTACGCCGCCTTCGCCGGCACGTCGATGGCGACGCCGCACGTCGCCGGTGTGGCCGCGATCCTCTTCGGCCAGGGCCGCAGCCTCGACAACGTCGAGCAGGCGATCCTCTCGACCTCGAGGCACCCGCTCTTCGGCACCCGCGGCGGCTTCAGCGCGCTCTACGGTCGCGGCATCGTCGACGCCCGGGCGGCGGTCGCCTACCCGCGCGACTGAGCCGACGCCACCGTCCACCAGTCGACCCCGAGGTCGGCGAGCAGGCGGCGCAGCAGCGGCAGGCACAGCCCGATGACCGTGCTCGGGTGCCCCTCGATCGCGTCGACGAAGGGGGCGGCCAGCCCGTCGAGCGTGAAGCCGCCCGCGACGTGCAGCGGCTCACCGGTCGCGACGTAGCCGTCGATCTCCGCATCCGACGCCCCAGCGAAGTGCACCCGTGCACTCGCCGGGGCGCCGGCGCTCCTGCCGGTGGGCAGGTGGACCACGTGGTGACCGGTGTGCAGCACACCGGTCCGGCCGCGCATCGCCGACCAGCGCTCGCGGGCGACCTCGGCCGTGCCGGGCTTGCCGTGGACCCGCCCGTCGAGCTCGAGGACGGAGTCGCAGGCGATGACGAGGTCGGTCCCGGCGGGTAGGCGAGAGGCGACGGACTCTCCCTTCGCCTCGGCCAGCAGCTGCGCCAGCGTGCCGGGGGAGACGTGGGGGTCGCGTTGGCGGGCCGCCGCCTCGACGGCCGGCTCGTCGACGTGGCTCACGACGACCTGCGGGTCGAGCCCGCACGCACGCAGCAATGCCAGACGAGCGGGTGAGGCGGAGGCGAGGACGACGGAGGTCATGGCCACATCATCGCCCCTTGCCAGTAACTGACCGGTAGGTAACCATGAGACCCACCGCCACACCGACGACGTCGTCCGCCAGGGGGCACCACACCTGTCCGGAGGACCGCACCCTCCCTGACAGACAGGACCTGCATGACCTCCATGACCAAGCGCGCCGTCGCGGCCGCGGCCCTCGCCGTCGCCGTCACCCTTCCGCTGGCCGGGACCGCCTCCGCCGACCACCGGGACGTCCCGGGCACCCTAGGCGCGCGCACCCTCACCAACACGCCGGAGCCGACGCGCCCGGCCTTCTACGAGCCGCCCGCCACCATCCCCTCGACGCCCGGGACGCTCATCCGCAGCGAGCCCGCCCCGCTCCTGCTCGACCCGCTGGGGCTGTCCTCGAGCGTGGTCACCGCCACGCGGGTCATGTACTCCTCGACCGACGGCCAGGGCCGCCCGATCGCGGTGACCGGCACCGTCTTCGTGCCCAAGACCACCTACCGCGGCTCCTCCGCCCGCCCGCTGATCTCCTACGCCCCCGGGACGCAGGGCATGGGCGACTCCTGCGCCCCGTCGCGGCAGATGGAGAGCCTCGTCGAGTACGAGGGCATCGGGATCACCCCCGCGGTCGCCCGCGGGTACGCCGTCTCGATCACCGACTACCAGGGGCTCGGCACCGCCGGCACCCACACCTACATGGTCCGTGAGGCCCAGGGCCGCGCCGTGCTCGACATGGCGCGCGCCACCAAGAACCTCAAGGGCAGCGGCATCACGGCCAGCAACCCGATCGGCCTCATGGGCTACTCGCAGGGTGGCGGCGCGGCCGGTGCGGCCGCGGAGCTGGCCGGCAGCTACGCACCCGAGCTGAACATCAAGGGCTCGGCCATCGGTGCGCCCCCGGCCGACCTGGGCAAGGTCGGCAAGAACATCGACGGCTCGCTCTACTTCGCCTTCGCGACCTTCGCCCTCCTCGGGGTGGCCCAGTCCGAGGGGATCGACCCCAACCCGCACCTCAACGCCGCGGGCAAGGAGTTGGCCTCGCAGGTCGAGAACGACTGCGTCTTCGACCTCTTCAACTACGCCTTCAAGGACTCGGGCACGTACACGACGAGTGGCAAGAAGCTCTCTGCCTTGCTCGACGAGCAGCCCTTCCGGGCTGCCGTGGAGCGTCAGCGCATCGGTCGCCTCAAGCCCAACGCGCCGGTGCAGATCAACCACGCCATCCTGGACGACACGATCCCCTACGCGGTGGGCAAGCAACTCGGTAGCGACTGGTGCGACAAGGGCACCCGCGTGACCTTCAACGCCGGCCTGACCCCGACCCACGTCGGCGGGATGGTGCCGCACGTGGCGAAGTCCATGCTCTTCTTCGAGGACCGCTTCGCCGGGCGCAACCAGGTCAACTCCTGCTGGCGTCTGTGATCCACCGGACCTGATGACGAAGGGGGTGGCACCGGCCGGTGCCACCCCCTTCGTTATCCCCTGCAGAGGTCAGGAGAAGGCGGCACCGGTGATCGCGTCGGTCAGCCCGTCGGCGACCCGACCGCCGTCGAGCGTGAGCACCAGGGTGCCCCCGCCCTTGTTGCGGTAGGTGACCGTCGACGCGGTGCTCGAGACTCGAGCCCAGCGCGGGCCGCCGGTGCCCCAGTCGTCGTACAGGGTGCGCATGACCTCGTCGGTCGAGTAGTCCCAGGCGCTCGGGTCGTCCTTGCCCCAGGCCCGGATCATGGCGTCGGCGTAGTCGGTGACCGACCGGGGCAGCCCGACGGCGTCGGTGGGTGTCTCGGTGGGCGTGCTCGTGGGTGCCGGGCCGAGGTCGGCGCCCACGACCGCGTGCTCCCTGCCGGATGAGGCCGCGGCCTCGTCGACGAGGACCGCGAGCGAGCGACCGGAGGAGTTGGTGTAGCGCACCCGGGTCCGCGCCCCCTCGACGGTGCTGCTGCGCCGCTGCCACGACGTGCCGCCCAGGGCCGAGACGCCGAAGAGGTCGGACACCGTCGCACTGGTGGCGTAGCGACCGGCCTTGTCCCGGTCGCCGGCGCCCCAGGCCCGGACGAAGCCGTCGGCGTAGGCCCTCGTGCCGCGGGGGAGCGACCGGTCGTCGTCGGTGGCGGGGGCCGCGGTCGTGTCGGGCGCACCGCGGGTGGACGTGGGTGCCGGTTGGCCGGGTGAGGGCGAGGCGGGGGGAGTGTCGCTCTGCGTCGAGCCTCCCGACGGGGTGATCGTCGTCGTGCTCGGCGCATTGCTCGTCGAGCTCGAAAAGGTGACGGTGACCGTGTCGGGGCCGGTGTCGGTGGGCTCGGACCCACCCGGTGAGCAGGCTGTGGCAGCCACGCAGACGGCGACGACGAGGGACCCCCTGGTGAGCTTCACCCTCCGATGGTAGGTCTGCCCGGTGCCCGCAGCGCGGGCACGAGTACTCATCCCAGGTCGAGCAGCGCGGTGCGCAGGGTGTCGAGCCCGACGCTGCCCACGTCGAGCGCGCGGCGGTGGAAGTCACGCAGGTCGAAGTCGGCGCCCTGGCGGCGCTCGGTCTCGGCGCGCAGCTGCAGCCACAGCCGCTCACCGATCTTGTAGCTCGGCGCCTGGCCCGGCCAGCCGAGGTAGCGGTCCAGCTCGAAGCGCAGGAAGCCCTCGTCCATGTTGGCGTGCGCGGAGAGGAAGTCCCAGGCCTTGTCGTAGGTCCAGACGCCGCCGCCGACCTCGGCCGGCGCCTCGAAACCGCAGTGCACGCCGATGTCGAGGACGACGCGGGCCGCGCGCAGCGACTGCCCGTCAAGCAGACCCATCCGGTTGCCGGGGTCGTCCATGTGCCCGAGCTCGGCCATGAGCCACTCGGCGTAGAGGGCCCACCCCTCGCCGTGACCGGAGGTCCACGAGGCCAGTCGACGCCAGCGGTTGAGCAGCTCCTTGCGGTGCACCGTCTGGCCGACCTGGAGGTGGTGGCCGGGCACACCCTCGTGGTAGACGGTCGTCAGCTCGCGCCAGGTGCCGAAGTCCGTGACCCCCTTGGGCACCGACCACCACATGCGGCCGGGGCGGGAGAAGTCGTCGCTCGGCCCCGTGTAGTAGATGCCCCCGGTCTCGGTCGGCGCGATGCGGCACTCGATGGTGCGCACCGGCTCGGGGATGTCCAGGTGCGGCGCGAGCAGGTCGATGGCCTCGTCCGCGGTGCGCTGCATCCACGCCTGCAGGGCCGCGGTGCCGTGGAGCTGGTAGCGCGGGTCGGCGTCGAGGGCGGCGACGGCCTCCTTGACGCTCGCGCCGGGGCGGACCTGCTGGGCGACATCATCCATGTGGGCGGTGATCCGGGCGAGCTCCTCCTGGCCCCAGGCGTAGGTCTCCTCGAGGTCGATGGTCGCGCCAAGGAAAGACCTCGAGTGGAGCTGGTAGGTCTCGCGACCGCAGGCGTCGGACCGGGGAGCCTTGTCGCGCAAGGGCTGCAGTCGCGTGGCGAGGTCGCGGTAAGCCTCCGCGGCGCTCCCAGCGGCGCGGCGCAGGTCGGTGGCGACGGACTCGGGCAGCGGCGCCCCGCCGTCGAGCCGAGCCCCGTCGGCGAGGCCGGCGAAGTACCCGTCGGGTGCCGTGAGGTCGGTGCACTGCTCGATGCACCGCTCGTACTGCCGAAGGGGGGCGATGTCCCCCTTCGTCGCGGCGGCGGTGAGCGAGGCGGTCCACTGCTCGAGGGCGGCGGGCACGCGGGTGAGTCGGGTCGCGATCGTCGACCAGTCGTCGGGCGTCGCGGTCGCCATGATGTCGAAGACATCGCGGACGGCCTGCATCGGCGACGCGATGACGTTGATCTCCTGCAGGTCCAGGCCGGCGGCGTGCACCTCCTCGGCCAGTCCGAGGCGCTCGCGCATCGCCTCGAGGGTCACCCGGTCGACGTCGTCGACGGGGGCGGCCTCGTCGAGCGCGGCGAGGGTGCGCCGCCGCAGCCGTGATGCGGCGGCGAGACCGTCGGGGGAGAGGTCGTCGATCTCGCTCTCGTGGCCGGGCAGCCCGCGGTAGGTCGCGGTGAGCGGGGAGAGCTCCACCTCGGCGTCGAGGTGCGCCTCGGCGATGCGGTCGATCGTCGTCTGCGGGCGGGGCTGCTCGGTGGTCACCGAGGCGACGTTACCTCGCTGTCCGGGCGAGCGCGCTCAGACGAGGGTGCCGTCGACGAAGCACCACCGCCACGCCTCGCCGGGCTCGAGCGACCGCATGACCGGGTGACCGCTCTGCTCGAAGTGCGCGGTGGCGTGCCCGTGCGAGGAGTCGCAGCAGCCGACGTGCCCGCAGCTGAGGCAGACCCGCAGGTGCAGCCAGGTCAGACCGTCGGCGAGGCACTCCTCGCAGCCCTCGGCGTCGCGCGGCGCGATGCACTCGGGCAGACGGGCCTGGTGCTCGCACTCGCCGGTGATCCGCTCGGGCGCGCGCAGCGGAGCGTCGCGCACCGCGTCGGCCCGGTCACCGATCGACACGAGTGTCGACTCCTCGACGTCGAGCGCCGCGAGGACCTCGCCGAGGACCTCGCGGTCGACGAGGCCGGCGTCCCGGATGCGCAGCAGCTCGGTGCGCTCGGCCTCGAGCATCGGCAGCCGCAGGCGACGGTAGGCATCGCTCGGCGACTCCGCGTCGCCCCGGCCGAGCCGCTCCCAGACCCGGTTGACCCGCATCCGGGCCTGCTGCTGCAGCCGCTCGACGGCGCCGTCGTCGTGGTCGGGCAGCTCGTCGAGACGTCGCAGCCCGGCCCCGACCGCGGCCTGGATGACGGTGGCCTCCTGCAGGGCGTCCTCCCGCGGGTCGGGTCCGCGCACCCCGAGGGCACGCGAGAGCGTCGGCAGCGTCGTGCCCTGGAGCAGGAGCGTCCCGATCGTCACGACCATGGCGATGAGCACGAGCGTGGGGCGGTGCGGTGTCTCCGGCGGCAGCAGCAGTGCAGCGGCCAGCGTCACGACCCCGCGCATCCCCGCCCAGCTGACGACGACCCCTTCGCTGCGCGGGGAGAGGACCTCGCGCTCCCGCGTCGAGACGAGCGAGCGCAGGGCCCGGAAGGGGAAGACCCACAGCGGGCGCAGCACGAGCACGGTGACGAGCACCGCGAGCCCGACGAGCAGGGTCCGCCCCAGCCCGAGGTGGGACCCGCGGACGTCGTCGACGAGGCTGGCCAGCTGCAGGCCGATGACGAGGAAGACCGCGTTTTCGAGGATGAACTGGATGCTCGCCCAGTTGGACCGCTCCGACAGGCGTGACCGTGCGTCCTGCAGGACGGGGGAGCGGTGGCCGAGCAGGAGACCGGTGGTGACCACGGCGATGACGCCGGAGGAGTGCATCAGCTCGGCGGGCAGGTAGGCGACGAAGGGGGCGGCGAAGCTCACCGTCGTGTCCGCGACCGGCTCGTGGATCCGACGTCGCACGAGCGCGATGAGCTTGTAGGCGACGAAGCCGATGATCGCGCCGCCGAGCGCAGCCCGCAGGAAGTCGAGCGTCACCGACCCGACCGAGATGTCGATGACCGCGTGGCTGCCGTGGCCCGCAGCCAGACCGGCCGCGGCGAGCGCGGTGCGCAGCGAGACGAGGGCCGTGGCGTCGTTGAGCAGCGACTCGCCCTCGAGGAGGGTGACGACCCTGCGGGGGAGCCCGATGCTGCGGGCGACCGCGGTCGCGGCGACGGCGTCCGGCGGGGCGACGATCGCGCCCAGCGCGAAGGCGAGCGCGAAGTCGATCGGCAGCAGCGCGCTCGCGACGACGGCGACGCCGAGCGCCGTGAAGAGCACGAGCCCCACCGAGAGACCGGCGATGGCGACCCGCTGCGCCTTGAGGTCGATCAGCGAGGTGGAGATCGCCGTCGCGTAGAGCAGCGGCGGGAGCAGCCCGACGAGCACGACCTCCGGCGAGAGGGTGACGTCGGGGACGACGGGCACGAAGGACGCTGCCGCGCCGGCGGCGAGGAGCAGGAGCGGGGCGAGCGCGCCCAGCCTCGACGCGATGCCGTGGACGAGCAGCGAGGCGACGGCCACGGCGAGGAGGGTGAGGGCGAGGTCCACGCGGTCATTGTCGCCCCCCTTCGTCCGTCTCGGCATCCGTCGCCGGGGTGGCGGGCCGCCCGGCCGGTGCCACGATCGGTGGATGACGCGCTACCTGCACGGGCACGCCGAGTCCGTCGTCGCCGCGCACGCGGCGCGGACCGTCGAGACCTCAGCGGCCTACCTCGCCCCCCACCTGCGACCCGGCATGCGGGTGCTCGACATCGGGTGCGGTCCGGGCTCGATCACGCTCGACCTCGCGCAGCGGGTCGCCCCCGGCGAGGTCGTCGGCGTCGACGCCTCGGAGGCGGTCGTGGGGCTGGCGCGGCAGGCGGCGGTCGACGCGGGTGACGTCGGGACCCGCTTCGAGGTGGCGGACGCCATGGCGCTGCCCTTCGCTGACGACTCCTTCGACGTCGTCCACGCCCACCAGGTCCTGCAGCACGTCGGCGACCCGGTGGGCCTGCTCCGGGAGATGGCACGGGTGACCCGCCCAGGTGGCCTCGTCGCGGCGCGGGACGCGGACTACGAGGCGATGACCTGGGCGCCGGCGCACCCCGGGCTGAGCCGGTGGCTCGACCTGTACCGGGCGGCTGCGCGCGGCACGGGGACGCAGCCGGACGCCGGGCGCCACCTGCTCGGGTGGTGCCGGGCCGCGGGGCTGACGGACGTCACCGCTGGCGCCTCGGTCTGGTGCTATGCCGACGACGAGGCCCGTCGGTGGTGGGGCGGGCAGTGGCAGCGGCGGGCTCGCGAGTCGCGCTTCCACGACGAGGTGCTCGGGCAGGGCCTCGGAGGCGAGACGGACGTCGACGAGGTCGTCGAGGGGTGGCGGGCGTGGACCGACGCGCCCGACGGGTGGTTCGTCGTGGTGCACGGCGAGGTCCTCGCCCGCATTTGATAGGACTGCGGGCATGACGATCACCGCAGCCGCAGACGGATCCGCACTCGGCAACCCGGGGCCCGCCGGCTGGGGCTGGTACATCGACGAGGAGCGCTGGGCCCGCGGCGGGTGGCTGCACGGGACCAACAACATGGGCGAGCTGACCGCCGTGCTCGACCTGCTCCAGCAGACCGCGCACCTCGACGACGACCTGCACGTCATCTGCGACAGCAAGTACGTCATCAACTCGATCACCGCGTGGATGCCGGGGTGGAAGGCCAAGGGCTGGCGCAAGAAGGACGGCAAGCCGGTCCTCAACGTCGAGATCATGCAGGCCCTGGACGCGGCGATGCAGGGGCGCCGGGTGACCTTCGAGTGGGTCAAGGGGCACGCGGGTCACGAGCTCAACGAGCACGCCGACCGGCTGGCCACCAGCGCCGCCGTGGCCTGGTCGAAGGGCGCCGCCCCCGACCCCGGCCCCGGCATCCCCGGCGCGGGGTCGGGTCGTGCGACGCAGGATGCGTCGGCCGGGCCCGCCAGCGCCCCCGCCGAGACGGAGCACGAGCCGCTGTCGCTCTTCTGAACGTGTGCTCGCTCAGCGGGCGGGGAGGTAGAAGGGCGCGTCACGGCGCTGCAGTCGTGCGGCCACCGAGTGCTGCGAGTTGGCCTTGACGGTCGACAGGCGCGCGGTGACGAGCGACCCGTCGGCTGAGATCTCCTCGATGACGAGGTCCTCGGCGACGGTAGGAGCGTCGAAGACCTCGCGCAGGGGCTCGACCGCGGCCGACGCGGCGTCGTCGTCGGCGAAGTGGTAGCTGACGACGACGCGCGGCTCGCCGTCCTGCGCACCCCAGCCGACGCCCACCCCGTCGAAGGGGTGGTCGGCGAGGGGTTCGGCCTCGGAGCCCTGGAGGCCCGCTGACCTGAAGTCGCCCGCCTCGAGGCGGGCCGAGACGACGTCCTCCTCGTCGAGGGCGGTCGCGATGGGGCCGAGGGCGGGGTGGTCGGCCATCGACGAGTCCGGGCCCTCGCGCCAGCTCTGCACGGTCTCGGTGCTCGGGGAGATGGCGAGATTGCCGTCCTCGACCGACGTCCGCATCGGCCAGCCCACGGGGCTGACCGGTGTCACCTTCTCCAGGTCCTGCTTCCGGTCGGGACCCTCGCCGATGGTCCGCACGCCGGGCTCCACCTCGGGCAGGTCCGCGAGGGTGTCGTCGTCGAAGGCCCCGGTCAGGACGGTGACGTCGTGCGGAGCGCGGACCTCGACGTAGGAGTCGACGTCGAGGGTCGTCCACCCGGCGAGCTCCTCGAACTCCGTGTGCTTGCTGCCCAGCGAATTCCGGCCGACCTGGGGCGGTGCGGCGTGGACCGTGCCGTAGTCCCGGTCGTCACCCGTCCCGGAGAACGGCCGTCCGTCAAGGCTGGCCTCCCACACGAAGATGGCCTTGGGGTTGAACGTGGCGGGTCGGTCGACGCCGTTGATCTCGGTCGCCCGGACGAGGTCTGCGGTGGCCACCGAGATGTCGTCCCCGGTGACGAGCGGCACCTCGGCCAGGGCGCCGGTCACCGAGTAGTCGTCACCGCTGGTGAGTCCGTCACTCCCGCTGCCGGGCAGCAAGCTGCACGCGCTCAGCGCCAGCGTCAGGGCCGCAGCCCCGGCCATCGTCGTCGTCCTCATCGTCCGTCCCCCTGCCGGTCGTCCTGTCGGTGGGGCCACAGTACGAGGATCTGTCCCCGCAGTGGGCCGAAGTAGGGTCAGCCCCGCCCGGCCGTCGCGGCGAGCTCGGCGGCGCGGTGCTCGGCGAGCGCGCCGGAGTCGAGGGCGGCCCGCGCGGCGTCGGGGTCCCCGAGGAAGGCGCGCAGCAGGGTCGGCACGTCGAGACCCGAGCCCGACGGTGTCACGGTGATGGAGTCGCCCGGCCGGATCTGGCCGGGCTGGTTGACCTGGAGGTAGACCCCGCTGCGCCCGTGCGCGGCGAACCGCTTGACCCAGCCGCGCTCGCCCAGGCGCTCGGCGAAGGTCGCGCACGGCACCCGGGGTCCGCGCACCTCGAGCACGGCGGTCCCGACGTGCCAGACGTCGCCGACCTCGCTCGCGTCGACGTCGAGCCCGGTCGTCGTGAGGTTTTCCCCGAACATGCCGTCGGGCAGCTCTCGGCCCAGGGTCGTGGCCCAGGCGTCGAGCTCCTCGCGGGCGAAGGCGTAGACCGCCTGGTCGCTCCCGCCGTGGTGCCGCCCGTCCCCGATGTGGTCGCCGGTGACCCCGGAGACGCCGGCGCCGTCCTCGACGCGCTTCGGCCCGGGGTCGGCGACGCTGATGACGTCGACGGGGCCCTTGGCGATACCGGTGGGCCTCCCCCTCGGCACTCGCTGCAGCACGGGGCGGCCGATGTTGACACTCAGGACGCGGGGCTCACGCACCCGCTGAGCCTACGTCGCCCCCTTCGCTCCGCCCGCGCGGGTTGGAATACACCCCGCGTGTCCGAACACGCGGGGTGTATTCCAACCGCTGGAGGGCTGTAGGTCAGCGGGGGAGGCCGGAGGCGGCCCACCCGCCGAGGGAGGGGTGCACCGGGCGCCGGACGAGGCGCTCGGGGGAGGACCAGCGCGAAGGGGGACCCGCCGGGGCTTCCTCCTCGCCGCCGCCGAGCCCGGAGAGGATCGCGACGAGGGCCGCGACCTGCTCGGGGGAGGCGTCGCCGAGGACCTCGATGCGCGGGCCGGCGGGCACCACGGCCTCGGGCGCCGCGGTCTCGGGCTGAGCCTGCGAAGCCATCACAGCGGAATGTTCCCGTGCTTCTTCGGCGGCAGGCTCTCGCGCTTGGTGCGCAGGGCCCGCAGCGCCTTCGAGACGTTCATCCGCGTGTTGCTCGGCGTGATGACCGTGTCGATGTAGCCGCGCTCGGCCGCGACGTACGGGTTGGCCAGGGCGTCCTCGTAGGCGGTGATGAACTCCTGGCGCGCCGCCTCGAGGTCGCGACCCTCCGCCTCGGCCGCGGCGAGCTGCTTGCGGTAGAGGATGTTGACCGCGCCCTGGGCGCCCATGACCGCGATCTGGGCGGTCGGCCACGCGAGGTTGATGTCGGCGCCCAGGTGCTTGGACCCCATGACGTCGTACGCGCCGCCGTAGGCCTTGCGGGTGATGACGGTGACGAGCGGGACCGTCGCCTCGGCGTAGGCGTAGATGAGCTTGGCGCCGCGGCGGATGATGCCGTTCCACTCCTGGTCTGTGCCGGGCAGGAAGCCCGGGACGTCGACGAGCGTGAGGACCGGGACGTTGAAGGCGTCGCAGGTGCGGACGAAGCGTGCCGCCTTCTCCGAGGCGTCGATGTCGAGCGTCCCGGCGAACTGCATCGGGTTGTTGGCGACGACGCCGATCGACTGGCCCTCGACGCGGGCGAAGCCGCAGATGATGTTGGGCGCGAAGAGCGGGTGCACCTCGAGGAACTCGCCGTCGTCGACGATGGTCTCGATGACCTGCTTCATGTCGTACGGCATGTTGGCCGAGTCGGGGATGATCGTGTCGAGCACCTTGTCGGTGTCGTTGACCGTCAGGTCGAGCTCGCCGCCGAAGACCGGCGCCGTCTCGAGGTTGTTGCTCGGCAGGTAGGACAGGAGCGCCTTGACGTAGTCGATGGCGTCCTCCTCGTCGGTGCCCATGTAGTGCGCGACACCGGACTTGGTGTTGTGCGAGCGGGCACCACCGAGGTCCTCGAACTCCACGTCCTCACCGGTGACCGTCTTGATGACGTCGGGACCGGTGATGAACATGTGCGAGGTCTGGTCGACCATGACGGTGAAGTCGGTGACGGCGGGGGAGTAGACGGCACCGCCGGCGCAGGGGCCCATGATCAGGGAGATCTGCGGGATGACACCCGAGGCGTGCACGTTGCGCTTGAAGATCTCGCCGTAGAGCCCCAGGGAGACGACGCCCTCCTGGATGCGCGCGCCACCGGAGTCGTTGAGCCCGATGACCGGGCAGCCGATTTTCATGGCGAAGTCCATGACCTTGGTGATCTTCTCGCCGAAGACCTCGCCGAGTGACCCGCCGAAGACGGTGAAGTCCTGGGCGAAGACGGCCACCTGCCGGCCGTCGACCGTGCCGTACCCGGTGACGACGCCGTCGCCGTAGGGCCGGTTGGCCTCCTGGCCGAAGGCGGTCGACCGGTGCCGGGCGTACTTGTCCATCTCGACGAAGCTGTCCTCGTCGAGGAGGAGGGCGATGCGCTCGCGGGCGGTCTTCTTGCCGCGCGCGTGCTGCTTCTCGATGGCCCGGTCGGATCCGGCATTCGCGACCTCGGCCACCCGACGCTTCAGGTCGGCGAGCTTGCCGGCCGTGGTGTGGATGTCGATGCCGTCGGGGACGTCGGTGCCACCGATCGCCTGAGCGTCAGTGGTCTCGGTGCTCTGGGACATGCTGCGCAGCCTAGCCTTGCTGGCATGCTGCCCCCGATCGACGTCCAACGACTGGCCACGGCGTTACCGACATCACAGGGCTGGGGCGAGGTGCACCACCTGTCGGTCGTCGGGTCGACCAATGTCGAGGCCGCCGAGCGGGCGCTCGTGTGGTCGCCGGTCGTCGCCGAGCTGCAGACCGCCGGGCGCGGTCGCCTCGGCCGGGAGTGGCACGAGGTCCCGAGCGCCGGGCTGGCCATGTCGGTGCTCGTGCCGCTCACCCCTTCGCCGGGCTGGCTGCCCCTCGTCGCCGGCCTCGCGGTCCGCTCCGCGCTGGCGGAGGTGGGCGTCGCCGCCCGCCTCAAGTGGCCCAACGACGTCCTCGTCCCGGGTGACGACGACCGCAAGGTCTGCGGGATCCTCTGCCAGCTCCAGCCGTCGGGCACCGGGGTGGTCGTCGGCATCGGGATCAACGTCCACCACGAGCGGGCCGACCTGCCGGTCGGCACGGCCACCTCCCTTCGTCTCGTCGGCGCCGACGTCGACCGGACCGACCTGGCCGCCTCCGTGCTCGGCCACCTCCGCCGGCTCCACGGTGAGCTGTCCGACGACGCGGGGGCGAAGGGGGTCCGCCGCGCCTATCGCGAGGCCTGCGTGACTCTCGGTCTCGAGGTCGACCTGCACCGTCCGGACGGGACCCTCGAGCGGGTGACGGCGACGGGTGTCGACGACGACGGGCGACTCGTCGTCGACGGGCCTGCGGGCTCGGCTACCGTGGCCGCAGGTGACGTGCAGCACGTCCGTGCTGCTGGCGTCCCGCCGACCTGACCCCCTTGCCGCCCCGGAGGTGCCGTTGCCGTACGACGCCGCACACGGGCGACCCTCCGAGCCGGTGGGGCAGCCCTCCGACGAGGTGGGCCTCGAGGCCTTCGAGCGGGCGCTGCTCGGCCGTCCTGCGTCGATGGGCCGTCGCGAGGTCTCCCGCGGGGCCGGTGTGTCCATCCGCTCGGCCCGCAAGTTCTGGCACGCCATGGGCTTCCCCGTCGTCCAGGAGGGCGACGCGATGTTCACCGAGGCCGACCTCGCGGCCCTGAGCCGCGTGGCCCAGATGGTGCGGGACGACATCGCCCCCGAGGACTTCGCCCTGTCGATGACCCGGGCGATCGCGCGCACGATGGACCGACTCGCCGCGTGGCAGCTGCAGCTGGTCAACGAGGAGATCGCCCGGCAGCGGCAGGACGACCCGCAGTCCGAGGCCGTGCCCGAGGGCGACCCGGAGGCCGCTGCGGCCTGGATGACCTCGCTCGTCGACGAGCTCGAGCCCCTCGTCCTCTACGTGTGGCGTCGGCAGCTGACCGCCTCGATCCAGCGTTCGCTCACCGTCGAGGACGACAGCACGCGCGCCTCGATCATCGGCTTCGCCGACCTCGTCAACTTCACGTCGGTCGTGCGGCGCCTCACCGAGAGCGACCTGGCGCGCATGGTGCAGCGCTTCGAGGACCTGTGCACCGACGTCGTGACGGCCCACGGCGGTCGGGTCGTCAAGACGGTGGGCGACGAGGTGCTCTTCCAGACCTTCGACGTCGCCCCGGCCGCGGCCATCGCGCTCGACCTCGTCGAGGCGATGAGCGAGGACGACCTGCTGCCCTCCGCCCGCGTGGGCATGGCCCACGGGCCGGTCGTTCGCCGACTGGGCGATGTCTTCGGCACGACGGTCAACCGGGCGAGCCGGCTGACGGCGGTGGCGCCACCCGGCGGGGTCTTCGTCGACGACGCGCTCGCGCGGCTGCTCGAGCCGCTCAGCGGATTTTCGACGCTCCCGACGCGGCGCCGCTCCCTGCGGGGTATCGGTGAGGTCGTCCCGAGCCGCCTCGTGCGAGTCACCGGTGTGCGTCGCTCGAGCGACGTCACCGCGCACGTCTGACGATCTCTTCCTATGATCCGACCATGACGCGAGTGCTGCTGGCCGAGGACGATGCTGCGATCTCCGACCCGTTGGCCCGGGCCCTCGTCCGTGAGGGATACGAGGTCACGGTCCACGAGGACGGGCGCGAAGCCCTCGACTCCGCGCTCGGTACGCCGCCTGACCTGCTGGTCCTCGACCTCGGCCTGCCCACCCTCGACGGTCTCGAGGTCTGCCGCCGGCTGCGGGCCACGGGGTCGGACGTGCCGGTGCTCGTCCTGACGGCTCGCGCTGACGAGGTCGACACGGTCGTCGGGCTCGACGCCGGCGCCGACGACTACGTCACCAAGCCCTTCCGCCTCGCCGAGCTCATGGCGCGCGTGCGCGCGCTGCTGCGTCGGCGCAGCGACGACGGCGCGGAGCCGGGCGGACCCGTCCGGATCGACCTCGACAGCCGTCGGGTGTGGTTCCACGGGGACGAGCTGTCGCTCACCGCCAAGGAGTTCGCCGTGCTCAGCGTCCTCGTCCGCGAGAGCGGCCGGGTCGTCACCCGTGAGCAGCTCATGGGCGAGGTCTGGGAGACCGAGTGGTACGGCTCGACCAAGGCCCTCGACATGCACATCTCCGTCTTGCGTCGCAAGCTCGGTGACGACGTCGCCGACCCCCGGCACATCGCCACGGTGCGTGGTGTCGGGTTCCGCTTCGACTCGTGACCTACTCGGCGCAGGTCCGTCGACTGCTGACGATCGCGACGCTCGGCGCCGCCATCGTCACGGCCCTCGTGCTCGGGACCGTCGCGATCGCCGCGACCGGCTCGCAGGGGGTGCGCGTCCTCGGCCTCGACCTCCTCGCCTGGATCATCATCGCCCCGGCCGTCGGCGTGGGCCTCGCTGGCGGGGCGACGCTCGCGGTGCTGCGGGTGGTCGACCGTCGCCGGGAGCAGGGCATGGCCTTCATCGGGGACCAGATCGCCGCCATCCGCGAAGGGGGCGGCGCGCTCCCTCGATCGGTCGTCGACCTCAGCGACGTCGACGCCGCGACGGGCGACCTGGCCCGCCTCGCCGGTGAGCTGGCCCAGCAGCGCGCGATGGACCGTGACTTCGCGGCCGACGCGTCGCACCAGCTGCGCACACCGCTCACGGCGCTGCTCATGCGTCTGGAGGAGATCGGCCAGACCGACGACCTCGACGTCGTCCGCGACGAGGCGGCCGTGGCGGTCACCCAGGTCGAGCGCCTCACCGGGGTCGTCGACACGATGCGCCACCGCTCGAAGGGGGAAAAGACCCAGCTGCCCGAGATCTCCCTCGACTCCGTGCTCGCCGGGCTCCAGCGCGAGTACCAGCCGGCCTTCACCGCCGCCCGCCGGAGCATGCGCGTCGTCGGGCCGCCCGGGCTGGCGGTGCGCGCCGCCCCCGTCGACCTGGCGCAGATCCTGCAGATCCTCATCGAAAACTCCCTGGACCACGGAGCCGGTCGGGTCGAGATCGAAACCCGTAGCTCGGGCAGCTCGGTCGTCGTCGAGGTGCGCGACGAGGGCGAGGGCGTGCCGTCGGCCATCGCCCCGCACATCTTCGAGCGCTCGGTCACGTCGCACGGCTCGGGGCTCGGCCTGGGGCTGGCCCGTCAGCTCGCGGAGCGCAATGGTGGGCGGCTCGAGCTCGTGCAGGCGCAGCCGGCCGTCTTCGCCGTCTTCCTCTCGGGGCCCGGCAGCCGCTGAGCCGGGGGAGCGGCCCGTCGGTCAGGCGGTGGGCGCGGGCCCGTCCTCGTGGTGCAGGGGAGAGGTGTCCTCGTCCATCGGCTCGTTGGCGAAGACGAAGCGGCGGTAGGTCCAGAAGCGGAAGAGCGTGCCCAGCCCGATGCCGATGACCGTGGCGATGTTGTCCGCGAGCCGCGACTCGAAGCCCAGCACGTAGTGCGACAGCACGAGGCACAGGGTCGAGATGAGCAGCGCGAGCCCGTTGACGACGAAAAACAGGGTGACCTCGTGGTGCACGGGTCGCGAGCGGCGGTGGGCGAAGGTCCAGCTGCGGTTGCCGAACCACGCGAAGAGGGTCGCGGCGACACCGCTCAGGATGCGCGCCGTCGTGACCTTGCCCTCGAGGACCGTGTGGGTCAGCAGGTTCATCCCGCCGAGGTCGATGACGAAGGAGATGGCGCCGATGAGCCCGAACTTCGCGATCTCGTGCCAGATGGTGTCGACGAAGCGCGTCACGCCACCCCAACGGGTCGTCGACGCGCCGCGGGCAGGCGCGTCCTGGGTGGTGTCGGCAGAGTCGGGCATCCCGAGCAGCGTAATCGTGGCGGCCGCCAATTCGCGCAACGTATCCTTCGGCACGTGTCGACTCCCCTTCGTTCCCCCGGCGGCTTCCCGGTCGTCGGCATCATCGGTGGCGGCCAGCTGGCCCGCATGTGCGCCGGTCCCGCAGCCGAGCTCGGCGTCACGCTCGCCGTCCTCGCCGAGGCGCCCGACGCGTCGGCGGCGCTCGTCACCCCCTTCGCCCCGGTCGGCGACCACACCGACGTCGAGACGGTCCGGGACTTCGCCCGCCACTGCGACGTCATCACCTTCGACCACGAGCACGTGCCGGCGCCGGTCATCGAGGCGCTCGTCGCCGACGGTGTCGCCGTCCACCCCACCCCTGAGGCGCTGCTGCACGCGCAGGACAAGCTCGTCATGCGGCGGGCGCTCACCGAGGCCGGGGTGCCCTGCCCTCGCTGGACGCAGGCCGCCACCGAGGAGGAGGTCACCACCTTCGCCGAGGCCGTCGGCTGGCCCGTCGTCGTCAAGACCCCCCGGGGTGGGTACGACGGGAAGGGGGTCATGCTCGCCGACACCGTCGACGACGTCCGCGACTGGCTGTCCGCCGCTGCCGAGCGGGGCGAGACCCTCCTGCTGGAGGAGCGGGTCCCCTTCGTCCGCGAGCTGTCGGTGCTGCTCGCCCGCAGCCCCTCCGGGCAGGCCGCCGCCTGGCCCGTCGTCGAGACGGTCCAGACCGACGGCATCTGCACCGAGGTCATCGCCCCGGCACCCGACCTCGAACCGGAGGCGGCGCGCGCCGCGACCCTCGTCGGTCTCGACATCGCCGCGGCGCTCGAGGTCACCGGGGTCATGGCCGTCGAGCTCTTCGAGCTGGCCGACGGCTCCGTCGTCGTCAACGAGCTGGCGATGCGTCCGCACAACTCCGGCCACTGGAGCATGGACGGTGCCGTGACCGGGCAGTTCGAGCAGCACCTGCGGGCCGTGCTCGACCTGCCGCTCGGCTCACCGCGGGCCCGTGAGCCGTGGACCGTCATGGGCAACGTCCTCGGGGGCGAGCCGACCGACCTCTACCCGACCTACCGGCACCTCATGGCCCGCGACCCCGAGCTCAAGGTGCACCTGTACGGCAAGGGCGTGCGGCCGGGTCGCAAGATCGGCCACGTCAACGTCAGCGGCAGCGACCTGGCCGACCTGCGCGAGCGGGCCCGGCACGCGGCCGACTACATCCAGGGAGTGATCGACGAATGAGCAACACCGACACCGGCCCCCGCGTCGGGCTCGTCATGGGCAGCGACAGCGACTGGCCGACGATGGAGGCGGCCGCGGCCGTGCTGCAGGACTTCGACATCCCCTTCGAGGCCGACGTGGTCTCGGCCCACCGGATGCCCACCGAGATGATCGAGTACGGCCGCGGCGCGGCCGACCGCGGCCTGCAGGTCATCATCGCCGGCGCCGGGGGAGCGGCCCACCTGCCCGGGATGCTCGCCTCCGTGACGACGCTGCCGGTCGTCGGGGTGCCCGTTCCCCTGAAGCACCTCGACGGCATGGACTCGCTGCTGTCGATCGTGCAGATGCCGGCCGGCATCCCGGTCGCGACCATGGCCGTCGGCGGCGCCCGCAATGCCGGCCTCATGGCCGCGCGGATCCTCGCGGCGGGCGAAGGGGAGGAAGCCGCCCGCCTGCGGGAGGCGCTCGGCCGCTTCGCGGCCGACCTCGGTGCCCAGGCGCACGCGAAGGGGGAGCGCCTGCGCCAGCAGGTGGCCGGCGCCTGACGCTCCCCCTCCGGGTGGCTCAGCGGAGATGGGTCAGCGCGAGGCGCCCTCGTTGCGCAGCTGGCGCCACTCGATCTTGGGGCAGGTGTCCATGACGACGAGCAGGCCTGCCTCGCGCGCCCGGTCGGCGGCCGCAGGGTCTTCGACCCCGAGCTGCATCCACACGGCGTCGATCTGCAGCCGGTCCTTGTTGGCGATGACCTCGTCGACGAGCGCGCCGACCTCGCTGGAGTTGACGAAGAGGTCGACGACCTTGACGTCGCCGTCGGGGATGTCGGAGATCGTCGCGTAGCCCTGGTCGCCGTCGACGACCTCGGCCTCGTGGTGCACCGGGATGATCGCCTTGTGCATCTCGTTCTTGAGCCACCGCGCGACCCGGTGGGCATCGCGGTCGGTGTTGTTGCTCAGGCCGACGACGACCCAGGTGCCAGGGTCGGCGATCAGGCGCCGCATCGTCTCCGTGTCGTTCTTGTGCGTGAGGCTCATGTGACCCATCCAACGCCCCCTGTCGTCGGGAATCAACGGTCCACGCCCACCTGTTCAACGGATGTCTGCTTGGCTTGGTCATAATGCGCCGAAGCCAGCCCGCCCCCGATCACTCGAGGACCACGTGACCAGCAAGATCACCGTCGTCGGCACGGGCTAT
>NZ_PIPF01000020.1:0-2540 GCF_004025845.1 Janibacter hoylei PVAS-1 | reverse complement strand
CGATACCTGGGGCGCTTCAAGGTCCCATCTGCTCGTCAGGCTCCATGTGCAGACTTTAGAGGATCTGCTCCGTCGACCTCGGCGGGATCGGCTCAGTGACGCTCGTTTTCGAGCAGCTCTGGGGACGGGTCGCGGGAGGCTCTGAGGGCGGTCGAAACCCCTGCTCACTGATAGCTTTGCTCGAAAGGTCAAAAACCGGCGACTTTCGAGCACGGGTTGGGGTCTTGATGATTGGCATTGAGACGGCAGCGGCCGTTGTTGACATCAGTGGGTACGTCACCGCGGCGGTGTTGGGTGCGGTTGTCGGCGGCGCTGTGCTGGTGGGCCGCGTGTTCGCCCGTCGCCGCGGGCAGGGTGACCGGCGGCCTTGACCACCTGGGGATACGCGCGGGTGAGCACCCTCGATCAGAACACGGCGCTGCAGTTCGACGCGCTGCGTCGGGCTGGCGTGGACGACGAGCACATCGTCACCGACCACGCGTCTGGCTCGCGCACGGACCGCCCGGGCCTGGCCCGGTTGCTCGAGCGGCTTGAGCAGGGGGACGTGCTGACGGTGTGGAAGCTCGACCGGCTGGGCCGGTCGCTCAAGCACCTCATCTCCGTCGTCGACGAGCTCGGCACCCGTGGGGTGGAGTTCCGCTCCCTGACGGAGTCGCTGGACACGACCACGCCGGGTGGTTGGCTCCTGTTCCACGTTATGGCGTCGGTGGCGCAGTTCGAGCGGGAGATGACCGCCGAGCGCACCCGCGCGGCGCTGGCTGCGGTCAGGGCGAAGGGGGCGCCGTTGGGCCGGCCCTCGCGGGTCACCGCCCACCAGTTCCGGCTCGTCCACGAGATGGCCGGGGCGGGCAAGACACAGAGCGTGATCGCGTCGACGACAGGGCTGTCCCGGGCAGTCGTCGGGCGGGTCCTGCGCGGGGAAATCGCCTCACTGGCGAGGTTCGACCCGGAGGTAGAAAGCGACCCAGTGTCGATCGTCTCTGCCGTCGTTCAGGACGTCCGCCTCGACGAGATGAAGTCCGATGGGTGACTGGGATCTGACGCAGGCGAAAGACCTGCTGTCGCTCGCAGCGGGGCTGCTGACCATCGTCAGTGTGGTGGTCGCTGCTGTCTCAGCCCGGGGCCGCCTGAACAAGAGGCAAGCCGCCCTGAGCGAGCTGCTCGATCGTCAGGACCTGTCGGACGCGGCTAGAGCCGCCATCACGGAGAGGCGAGACCGTGTTATCGCGAAGATCGTTGCGGCTGAGCACGTCTCGCCCGTCCATCTCCTGCTAGTGGGAACTGTCGTTGTCCTGATGTTGGCTGTCGTAGGCGGTACCGGGTACCACGCGGGGGGCACGACGGTTGCTTCAGATCTGTGGTCCGAGGTCGGCGGAAAGACGTGGATGAGCATGCCCTACGCAGCTCTCCATGTGACGGTCACGGGCGGCGTAGTAGGCACGTTCCTCCACCTCATTTTCGAGAGATACCGCGTTCAGGACGAGGTCTTGGAAGGTCTCGTTCCCGAGGCTCTCAAGCCGCGTCCGGTCCGTCCCGACGTGCGCACCTTCTTGGGGGCGCTGGGCCTGCCAGTGACCGTCCTTGGCGTGAGTGCGGCAGTGGCGTCAACCCCCGAGGCTGTGCTCCCGCAACCAGTGCCAATCCTCGTCATCCTCGCGGGCGCGATCGCGATGGTGGTCGGGTTGGTCGACCTGTTCCTTGACCGGGTCCCTGCCTATTTCCGGAGGGAGGGCCTCCTGGTCAGTGTTGAACCCAACGTCGAGGGTCTCACCGATGAAGGTGACGGCGACTCTATCGACGGAGACCCGTCATCAGATAAGACCTGAGGCAGTGGGGGAGGGCTCGACATTGGTGCTCTCAGACCCCATCGGTGCGCATGAAGGTGCAGGGGTGGTGACCGCTCTCGGCCCCTGCCCCCGCCGCCCTCTCCGGTGCCATCACCGAGTACCCGCACCGCCCGTAGAAGTCGGCAGCGGCGGCGTCGCACTTGCCGACGTAGATCGTCGGCAATGCGGCCGGCCCAAGCTGGCCGATGCACCCCTGCGCCAATCCGTCGACCATCCCAAGCGTGACGGTTCCTACTCCGCGGCGGCGCCATCTCGGCTCGACTACGAGTTGGTCGATACCCCCCGTCAAGGACGGCACCGTGGGCCACCTATCACCATCACCCTTGTCGATGGGGTCATCACTGCACCCATAGTTCCCTATAAAAAGGTCGCTTTATAGGAAACTATGGGTATGGACTACCTGCCGTGCCCCTACCAACCCGGTACCGGGGCGCAACCGCCGGTACTGGCTGGCCGTGCCGATCTGTTCTCCAAGGTCGGTACCCGGATGCTGTCGGTCGCTTCGTTCGGTCGTCCGGCGCCGAGTCCGATCGTGCTGACGGGGGTGCGGGGGATGGGTAAGACCGTTTCCTTGACGAGGATGAGGTCGATGGCACAGGACATGGGCTTAGGCGTGGCCAGCGCTCGGTTCGCTCGCTCTGGCGGGGACAACATGCAGGCACTGGTGGAGGCCTGAACCGCACTGGGTCTGAT
>NZ_PIPF01000019.1:0-14526 GCF_004025845.1 Janibacter hoylei PVAS-1 | reverse complement strand
ACCAACCCAGTGCGGTTCACACTGCGCTACGTGGGGCGGTCTGCGCCGGTTCGCAGACCTGGAGGTCAGTCACCGGGGGCGTCGATTCGTTTTGGTGTCGCGGCTGAGGCCCTGTCCAGCGCCGCGTCGAGCGGTCGGGGCTACCCAGCGGCATCACCGCCGACGCGGGCACAGGAGGACACCGGTGAGCAGCAGGGGGCAGACGTGCGCACGGGCCGGTGCTCGACGCCCTTCACGGGCGGAGCGTGGACGGCTACGCTGGATCTCACGTCAGCACCTCTCAGTTGCTGTCGTCAGACCCCCGGAGGTGGCAGCCTCGCGGGGGTCCTTGCTGTCCGCGGGCTGCGCCGTTGTGTCCCAGTTATGCCCAAAGGGCAAACAAAAACCGGCCCAAACCCGCATTTCTAGCGGATCTGAGCCGGTTTCACCGGGTCGGGGTGACAGGATTTGAACCTGCGGCCTCTTCGTCCCGAACGAAGCGCGCTACCAAGCTGCGCCACACCCCGAGCTGTCCACCACCTGCGTCAGGCGGCGACAAGGAAGGATAACCCAGTCGCCGTCCGGAGTGACAATCGAGGTCAGCCGGGCCCTGACGAGGTCGCTCCCTGGCCGCCCTCGAGGGTCGTCGTCAGGCCGTCGGTGGAGTCGTCGGTCGTGCCCTGACCCGTCGTCTCCCCGGTGGTCCCGTCGCCGGGCTGGGTGCCCGTCTCCTGCGGCGGGTCCGCGGGTGGAGGCGTCCAGGTCGATGTCGGTGGAGGGGTCCACGTCGTCGTCGGCTCGACCGGCTCGCTCGTCGTCTCCGGGGTCCACGTCGACGTCTCCGAGGTGGGCTCGGGGGTCTCGGTCTCGGTGGGCTCCGACGAGACGGACGACGTGGTCGAGGTCGAGGTCTTCTTCGCCTTTTTCTTGGTCGTCGAGGGCGAGGGGTCCGAGGTCGACGTGGACAGCGTCGGGGCCGGGGGCAGGTCCACGGTGGGGGCGGCATCGGCCAGGGCCCAGGTGGAGGTCCCCCCGGCGAAGGCCACCGCGGCTGCCAGTGAGACGACTTCGCGCAGGTTCATCGGTCGAGTCCTTCCGGGACGAGCGTCATCAGGGTCGCCTCGGGCCGGCAGGAGAAGCGCACGGGGGCGTACCGCGACGCGCCGAGGCCGGCGGAGACGTGCAGCCACGCCGCGTCGCTCGGGCGGGGTGCCGAGGTGCCGGCACCCGGCCACCAGCGGGAGACCCCCTTCGCCCGACCACGGTCGAGGTCGCAGTTGGTGACGAGCGCGCCGTAGCCGGGCACGCACAGTTGCCCGCCGTGCGTGTGGCCGGCGATGACGAGGCGCGCTCCGTCAGCGGTCATCGCGTCGAGCACCCTCTGGTAGGGGGCGTGGGCGACGCCCACCGTCGTCGCGTCGGCGGCAGCGGGGGCGCTGACCGAGGCGTAGTCGTCGCGCTCGATGTGCGGGTCGTCGACGCCGACGAGGTCGATCCGCTGGCCGCCGAGGTGCAGGCTCGTCCGCGCATTGTCGAGGTCGACCCAGCCGGCGTCGGTCATGCCCGAGCGCAGTTCCTCGGTCGGCAGCGCGACGCGCTCGGCGACGACCTTGGCGTAGTCCTTGGTCAGGTACCGGCCGGGGTTCTTCGGCGTCGGCGCGTAGTAGTCGTTGGACCCCATGACGAAGACCCCGGGGCGCTCCAGCAGCGGCTTCAGTGCCTCGAGCGCGTGGGGGACGGCCTGGAGGTGGCTGAGGTTGTCACCGGTGTTGACGACGAGGTCGGGCTCGAGGGCGGCCAGCCCGCGGATCCAGTCCGCCTTGGTCCGCTGCCCGGGGACCATGTGGATGTCGCTGAGCTGCAGCACCCGCACCGGCAGGGAGCCCGGCCGGAGCACCGGCAGGGCGTACCTCCGCAGGGTGAAGAGCCGCGGCTCGACGAGGGCGCCCCACGCCAGTGCGGCGGCGCCCGCGGCGGCCGCGCCGGCCACGAGGCGCGTCGAAGGGGGGAGTGTCACGCCCCCATCCTTGCAAAGGGAGCGACGGGATGCTCGAGGGCTGAGACAATCGAGTCATGACCGACACCCTCAAGGCCACCCTCCAGCACGACCTGCACGCCGCGATGCGGGCCCGCGAGGAGGTGCGCGTGGCCACCCTGCGCATGACCCTCACCGCCATCAGCAACGAGGAGGTCTCCGGGACCACCGCCCGCGAGCTCAGCGACGAGGAGACGCTCAAGGTCGTGGCCAAGGAGGCCAAGAAGCGCAAGGAGTCGGCCACCGCCTACCGCGACGCCCAGCGCCCCGAGCTCGCGGACCGGGAGGAGGCGGAGCTCGCCGTGCTCGAGGGCTACCTGCCCGAGCAGATGGGCGAGGAGGAGCTGACCGCCATCGTCGACCGGGCGATCGAGCAGGTCGGCGCGACGTCGATGGCCCAGATGGGGCAGGTCATGAAGCTCGCGCAGGGCGAGGCCGCCGGCCGCGCCGACGGCGGCGCCATCGCTGCCCGGGTCAAGGCCCGCCTCGCCGGCTGAGCCACGGACACGCCGAAGGGGGTCGGGCCACTGGCCCGACCCCCCTTCGTCATGCGTCAGTCCTCGTCGGGTGACGCCGTCCGCTTGGGTCTCGACGACGACGGGCTGGGCCGGTTCTTCGTCTTCGAGCTGGTCTTCGACGTCGACGTGGGTGCCGAGCTCGACGACGAGCTGCTCGAGGGCGGGCGCTGGGTCGTCGACGGTGCAGGGGGGGCCTGCGTCGTCGACGGCGCCGGCGGCGGGGTGTAGGGCGGTGTGCCGTTGGAGATGTACATCGTCACCATGGCGCCCTTGAGGGCCTTGCCCCGCGGCTGGGTGTAGGCGACCGCTCCGGCTTGGACGCCGCTGTTGACCTGGCTGCCGACCTTGGCCTTGAAGCCAGCCTTCTTCAGCTGCTCCTCGGCCTGCGTCGGGCCGAGACCGGTGACGTCGGGGATGTCCCGCATGTCGCCGTTGACGACCTTCTGGCCGGGCTTCTTGAAGGTCTTCTTCGGCATGTCCTTGGAGGCCTCGTTCATGATCTCGCTCCAGATCGGGGCGGCGATGGTGCCACCGAAGACCTGGCCGTAGTAGCGACCACCGAGGGTGATGCCGTCCATGTCGTACTCGCGGATCGGGGAGCCGACCCAGATCGCGGTCGACAGCTGCGGGGTGTAGCCGGCGAACCAGGACTGCTTGTGGTTGTCCGTCGTGCCGGTCTTGCCAGCGGCCTGGCGGCCGCCGTCCAGGTCGTTGCCGGCCGCGGTGCCCCCCGGCTCGAGCGGGCCCAGCAGCAGCTGGGTGACGCCGCGGGCGACGTCGGGCTCGATGACCTGCTTGCACGCGGGCTTCTTGATCTTCATCTTCTTGCCGCTCGCCGTCGTGATCGACTCGATCGGGTTGGGCGGGCAGTACGTGCCGTCGGCGGCGAGGGTCGCGTAGCTGGAAGCGAGCTGCAGGGGCGACGTGGAGTCGGAGCCGAGGACGAGGTTGGAGATCGCGTAGTCGTCCTTGACCTTCTTGCCGTCGGCGTAGCTCAGGCCGTAGGGCAGGCCGTAGCCGTCGGTCAGCCCCATCTTGGACATGACCTTGGGGATGTTGCACGAGCCGACGTCCGAGGCGAGCTGGGCGAAGGCGGTGTTGATCGACTTCTTCGTCATCTCGGCCAGCGTCATGGTGCCGCCGACCTGGTAGTCGTTGGAGACCGGCCACCCGGCGACGTCACCGGTGCACTTGGACTGGAACTCGCTGGCCTGGAAGGTGTGCGGGTTCTTCACGCCGGCCGGCGGAGCGTTGACCGTCGAGTTGAGCGGCTTGCCCTTCTCGAGCGCCGCGACGAGGGCGTACATCTTCGCCGTCGAGCCGATGGCGAAGCCGTTGGTGCCGCCGTACTGCGCGGGCACGCTCCAGGCCTGCTCGGAGTACTTCGTCGAGGCCTTCTTCAGGCCGACCTTGTAGGTCGAGGTCTGGGCGATGGCCCGCACCTTGCCCGTTCCCGGCTCGACGAGCGCACCGGCGGCGCCGAACTTGTCGGTGCCGGCCGGGACCCGGTCGGTGAGGTCCTCCTTGAGCTGCTTCTGCCAGTCGCGACGCAGCGTCGTCTTGATCGTCAGACCACCGGTGTTGACGGCCTGCATACGGGCGTCCGGGTCGGGCCCGAGCTCGGGCATCTGGCGCAGGTACTGGATGACGTAGTTGCAGAAGTACGGGTCAGCGGCCTTGGAGCAGGTGCCGCCCTCGTTCTTGCGCACCTTGAGCATGCTCTTGACCGACTTCGACTTGGCCTTGTCCGCCGCCTCGGGGGTCACCATGCCGAGCTGCTGCATGCGGGTGATGACGACGTCGCGGCGCTCCTGGGCGCCTTCGGGGTTCTTCACCGGGTTGAGCGTGTCGGGGGACTGGACCAGGCCGGCGAGGGTCGCGGACTCGCCGAGGTTGAGGTCCTTGGCGTGCTTGCTGAAGTAGTGCAGCGAGGCTGCCTCGACGCCGTAGGCGAGGTCGCCGTAGTACACGAGGTTGAGGTACCCGGAGAGGATCTGGTCCTTGGTGTGGGTCTTCTCGACGTTGAGCGCGTACTTGAGCTCCTGGAGCTTGCGGCTGTAGGTCTTCTCGGTCGCCGCGCGGGCGGCGTCCTGGTCGTCCTCACGGATCGCCTTTTCCTGCAGCATGATCTTGACGTACTGCTGGGTCAGCGACGAGCCACCCTGGGTCTGGCCCGACGAGGCATTGGAGACGAGGGCTCGCGTCGTGCCACGCACGTCGATGCCGCCGTGCTCGTAGAAGCGGCTGTCCTCGATGGCGATCTGCGCCTTGCGCATCGTCGGCGAGATCTTGTTCAGCGGCACGACGATGCGGTTGGCGTCGTAGGGCGTCGCCAGCAGCTTGTTGTCGGCCGAGTAGATCTTCGACTGCTGGGCCAGCGGGTTGGCGGTGAACTCGTCGTCGAGGTTGTTGAAGCCCGTCGCCGTCGACTTCGCGGCCCCGCCGGTTGCCCCCGCGAGCGGGATGACGATGCCGGCGCCGACGAGTCCGATCCCGACCGCGACCGCCAGGAAGGCGCCGAGCAGCCGGACGAGGTGAGGCATCCCGGAGTCAGACATGCCGACAGGGTAACCGGGCTACCTGAGCGTGGCCGGGAGCCCGCGCGGGCCGACGAAGGGGGTCAGCCTCCCCCGAGCGATGCGCCCACCTCGCGCAGTCCCTCCAGGTCGTGGATGTCGACCGAGCGGGCGGGCACGGTGCCGACCGGCACTCCGGGGTGGGAGGTGCGAAATCGGGTGACGACACCACGGTGCCGGGTCGCGGTCTCGGCGACCTCGGCGTGCACCCGCAGCAGGGCCGCGGCGATGTCGTGACCGCCCAGCTCCTCGAGCTGGGCGGCGGCGTCGTCCGCGCGCCCGGCCCCCATCTGCTTGGCCGCGGCGACGTGCACCCGGTTGACGAGGACCCCGGCCAGCGGCATCCGATCGCTCGCCAGACGCTCGACGAAGAAGCCGGCCTCCCGCATGGCGTCCCGCTCGGGGGCGGCGACGACGACGAAGGCCGTCTCTGGCCGGGAGAGGAGGGCATAGGTCTCGTCGGCGCGCTGGCGGAAGCCGCCGAACATCGTGTCCATCGCCGCGACGAAGGTCTGGACGTCGCGGAGGAACTCGCCGCCGAGCAGCCTGGTCATGATGCCGCTCGCGAGGGAGACCCCGGCGCTGAAGACCTTGAGCGAGGCCCGGCCACCGACCTTGGCCGGTGCCGTGAGCAGCCGGATGAAGCGTCCGTCGAGGAAGGAACCGAGCCTCTGGGGCGCGTCGAGGAAGTCGAGCGCGGACCGGGAGGGCGGGGTGTCGACGATGACGAGGTCCCAGTCCCGGGTGCCGTCGGCCATCAGGCCGCGCAGCTGGCCGAGCTTTTCCATCGCCATGTACTCCTGCGTCCCCGCGAAGGAGCTCGACACGGCGACGTAGAAGGGGTTGGCGAGGATCTGCGCGGCCTTGTCGGGGGAGGCATGCGCCTCGACGACCTCGTCGAAGGTCCGCTTCATGTCGAGCATCATCGCGTCGAGCGAGCCGCCGGCCGACGTGTCGATGCCGGCCACCGGGCGGGGGGTGTTGTCGAGCGCCTCGAGGCCGAGTGACTGCGCGAGGCGCCGGGCCGGGTCGATCGTCAGGACGACGACGCGGCGTCCCTGCTCGGCGGCACGGAGCGCGAGCGCGGCCGCCGTCGTCGTCTTGCCCACTCCTCCCGAGCCGCAGCAGACGATGATCCGCCGCTCCGGGTCACCGATGACCTCGTCGAGGTCGAGTGCGGGGCCGAGGTCCTTGGCCATCACAGTGCTCCCTGCTCGGTCAGGGTGTCGGCGAGCAACCGCAGCTCGCCCGACTCGACCCCGTCGCTGAGGTGGGGCAGGACCCGCACCGGGAGGGAGATCTGGTCGAGTACCTCCCGCTGCTCCGCCTGCAGCCGGGCCCGGTGGACGTGGTCGGCGCCCTCCTGGAGCAACCCGCGCACGAGGGCCGGGCCGGCGGTGACGTCCACGGCCGCGAGTCCTGCCTCGAGCCGGGCGCGCACGTCGTCGTCCTGCGCCGCGACGGCCGGGGCGTCGGCGTCGGCGAGGAGCGGCTCGCGGACACCGTTGGCGATGACCGAGCCGACCCGCAGCGAGAGGCCGCCGAGCTCCTCGATGGCATCGAGCGTCTCCTGCACAGGCATCTCCTCGAGGAGGGTGACGAGGTGCACCGCGGTCGTGGGGCTCTGCAGCAGCCGGGTGATCGAGTCGGCCTGGTTGCGCACCGGTCCGACCTTCGCCACCTCCGACACCTCGGAGTTGACGTTGAGGAAGCGGCCGATCCGGCCGGTGGGCGGGGCATCGAGGACGACGGCGTCGTACACGGGGCGCTTCTTCGCCCCCTTCGTCACGCGGCCGACCGCCTCGTAGACGCGACCGATGAGCAGGACGTCGCGCACGCCCGGGGCGATCGTCGTCGCGAAGTCGACAGCGCCGACCTTTTCGAGGACGGAGCCGGCGCGGCCGAGCTTGTAGAACTTCTGCAGGTACTCGAGCAGGGCGGTCTTGGCATCGACGGACAGGCCGACCACCTCGCCACCCGAGGGGTCGGTGACGAGGGTGCGCTCCTCCGTGCCGAGCGGAGCGACGTCGAGCACCTGCGACAGACCCTGGCGTCCTTCGACCTCGGCCAGGAGGACCCGCTGGCCGCGCGCGGCGAGGGCCAGCGCCATGGCGGTGGCGACGGTCGTCTTGCCCGTGCCACCCTTGCCCGTCACGACGTGCAGGCGGATGGGGGAGTCGGAGCGGCGGGTCACGCCCGACAGCCTACGAGTAGGGTGCCGACATGACCCAGTGGGAGTACGTCACCGTTCCGCTCATCGTCCACGCGACCAAGCAGATCCTCGACCAGTGGGGCGAGGACGGCTGGGAGCTCGTGCAGGTCCTGCAGGGTGACGGGGGCAACCTCGTGGCCTACCTCAAGCGCCCCAAGGCCGCCTGATGGGACGCATCGACGACCGCCTGGCGGATCTGTCCATCACGCTGACCGACCCGCCCGCCCCCGCGGGCGCCTACGTGCCCGCGATCGTCGACGGTGACCACGTCCTGACCTCGGGCCAGCTGCCCCTCGTCGACGGCGCGCTGCCCACGACCGGCCACGTCGGGGCGGAGGTGGACCCCGAGGTCGCCAAGGATCTTGCGCGCACCTGCGCCATCAACGCGATCGCCGCGATCCGCTCGGTCATCGGCGACCTCGACCGCATCGAGCAGGTCGTCAAGGTCGTCGGCTTCGTCTCCAGCGCTCCTGACTTCACCGGGCAGCCCGGCGTCATCAACGGCGCGAGTGAGCTCCTCGGCGAGGTCTTCGGCGCGGCCGGCGAGCACGCCCGCTCCGCGGTCGGCGTCGCGGCCCTGCCCCTCGGGGCGCCTGTCGAGGTCGAGGTGACGGTCCGGGTCCGGTCCTGATGGCCGAGCGGGACTTCCTCCTCGGGCAGGCCCGCGAGGCCCTGCTCGGGATGGACGGCGAGCGTCCGGAGGTGCTCGAGCCGGCGCCGATCAAGCTGGCGGCGACGGTCATGCTCGTGCGTGACGACGAGGGCCCGCTCGAGGTCTTCATGCTGCGTCGGGTCTCGTCGATGGCCTTCGCCCCGTCCATGCACGTCTTCCCGGGTGGTGGCGTCGACCGCCGCGATGCCGACGACGAGCTGCCCTGGGCGGGCCCGCCCGTCGAGGAGTGGGCCGAGCTCCTCGGCACCGACGAGGCGAGCGCGCAGATGCTCGTCGCGGCCGCGGTCCGCGAGATCTTCGAGGAGACCGGTGTCCTCCTCGCCTCGCCCGCCGCAGACGACGGCACGACGAAGGGGGAGCCCGCGCGCCTGGACGCCGCGGTCGCCGCCGACCTGCGGGCCAAGCTCGTCGCCCACGAGATCGGCTTCGGCCAGGTCCTGCTGGACCAGCACCTCGTGCTGCGCAGCGATCTGCTGCGCTACCGCGCGCACTGGATCACCGCCGAGGTCGAGCCGCGTCGCTACGACACCCGCTTCTTCATCGCCGCCGTGCCGGCGGGCCAGGAGCCCGACGGGGAGACGAGCGAGGCTGACCGCTCCGAGTGGCTGCGCCCGGCGGCCGCCCTGGGAGCCTTCGAGGACGGCGACATCCTGCTCATGCCCCCGACGCTCGTCTGCCTCGAGGAGCTGGCGGCCACGAGCACGGTGAGCGCTGCGCTCGCCGTCGACCCGACGATCGCCCCCGTCATGCCTGTCCTCGTCGACACCGACGCCGGGCCCGCGATGCGGGTGCAGCTGCCGTGACCGGCGCCGTCGCACCCGAGCCCACCGCTCCCTTCGGCCAGTGGGTGGGCGGACAGATCACGGACCACGCCCACTGCCTCGTGCAGGGCAATCCAGGGCCGATGACCCTCGACGGCACCAACACCTGGGTCCTGCTGGCGCCCGGGGGGACCGAGGCCATCGTCATCGACCCCGGCGAGGACGAGCCAGAGCACCAGCAGCGCGTCGTCGATCACGTGAGTGGTCTCGGCGCCCGGGTCGCGCGCGTCGTCGTCACCCACGGTCACCGTGACCACGACGAGGGCGTGCCGCGACTCGTCGCGCTGACCGGTGCGCCGGTCAGCGCCGTCGGACGCGGCCACGACGACCTCGCCGATGGCGCCGTGCTGCGCGCCGGAGGGCTGGAGGTCCGGGTCGTGGCGACGCCCGGGCACACGTCCGACTCGGTCTCCTTCGCGATCGAGGCCGACCACGCGCTGCTCACGGGGGACACCGTCCTCGGGCGCGGCACGACGGTCGTGGCCCACCCGGACGGTGAGCTCGCGGCCTACCTCGACTCGCTCGAGCGCATCGCGGCGCTCACCGGCAACGGCGCCGTGACCTCGATCCTCCCCGGCCACGGGCCGACGGTCCCTGACGCGGCGGCGATGGTCGACTTCTACCGCCTGCACCGCCGGGAGCGGCTCGAGCAGGTGCGGGCCACGATGGCGGCCGGCGCGACCGACGCCGACGCCGTCGTCGCCAGGGTCTACGCCGAGGTCGACCGCTCGGTCTGGCCGGCGGCGAAGATGTCGGTGCTCGCGCAGATGCGGTACCTCGAGGGCGCCTGAGGCGCCTGCGGACCGTCCGCTGGCTGGGTCCATCTCCCGATCGTGGGCTGGCCACCCCATCCGCGCTTCATCCAGATGGACGCGCGAAGGGCCCGGCGCCTGAGGCGGCCGGGCCCTTCGCGGGGAGTCTGGGGTCAGCGGGCGCGCCGCTGGAGGCGCTCGACGTCGGTGAGGAGGACCGCGCGGGCCTCGAGGCGCAGCCAGCCGCGGGCGGCGAAGTCGGCCAGGGCCTTGTTGACCGTCTCGCGGGAGGCGCCGACGAGCTGCGCCAGCTCCTCCTGGGTGAGGTCGTGGGCGACCATCACGCCGTCCTCGACCGGACGCCCGAAGCGCTGGCTCAGCTCGAGGAGGGCCTTGGCCACGCGACCGGGGACGTCGGTGAAGACGAGGTCGGCGAGGTTTTCGTTGGTCCGACGCAGGCGGCGGGCGAGCGCTGCGAGCAGCGTGCCGGCGATGCGCGGGTGCGCCCCGAGCAGCTGGCTGAGCTGCTCGTTGCCCAGCCCGATGAGCTGGGTCTCCGCGACGGCGGTCGCAGTGGCCGTGCGCGGGCCCGGGTCGAAGAGGCTGAGCTCGCCGAGCATCTCGGAGGGCCCGAGGATCGCGAGCAGGTTTTCCCGCCCGTCGCTCGACGAGCGGCCGAGCTTGATCTTGCCCTCGGTGATCACGTAGAGACGATCCCCCTGGTCGCCCTCGTTGAAGAGGACGTCCCCGCGCTCCATGCGCACAGGAGTCATCGTCGCCATCACCTCAGCGGCATCGGCGTCGTCAAGGGTCGCGAAGAGCGGGGCGCGGCGTACGACATCGAGGTTCACAGGGGGCAGTGTGCCACGTGTCACGCATCAAGGGGGCCTAGGCTGCGGGGGTGTCTGTCGTGCGCGAGGAGTCCGAGCTGGCCCTGACCCGTCGGTCCCGCAAGATGTACCGCACGCTCCAGGAGCGGTACCCCTACGCGCACTGCGAGCTCGACTTCGACACCCCGCTGCAGCTGCTCGTGGCGACGGTCCTGTCCGCGCAGACGACGGACGTGACGGTCAACAAGGTGACGCCCACGCTCTTCGCGCGGTGGCCGACGGCGGCGGCGCTCGCCGACGCCGATCGCACCGAGATGGAGGAGGTGCTGCGGCCGACCGGCTTCTTCCGCGCCAAGACCAACTCGGTCATCAAACTCGGAGCCGCCCTCGTCGAGCGCCACGACGGCGAGGTGCCACCGCGCATGGCCGATCTCGTCAAGCTGCCGGGAGTGGGCCGCAAGACGGCCAATGTCGTGCTGGGCAATGCCTTCGGCATCCCGGGGATCACCGTCGACACCCACTTCGGGCGGCTGGTGCGCCGCATGGGGTGGACCGCGGAGGAGGACCCGGTCAAGGTCGAGCACGCCGTGGGCGAGCTCATCCCGCGCAAGGACTGGACGATGCTCAGCCACGTCATCATCTTCCACGGCAGGCGCACGTGCCACGCGCGTCGGCCCGCCTGCGGCGCCTGCCCGGTCGCCCGGTGGTGCCCCTCCTACGGCGTGGGAGAGACCGACCCCGTGGTGGCCGCGTCCCTGCTGCGGTACGAGCTCGCGCCGAGCGCAGCCGGGAGCGAAGGGTGAGCGCCGCCGCGCCGAACTGGTTGCTCACCGCGGAGGACTCCCTGCGGGCCGACCTGCCGGGGTGGTTCACGCAGTTCGCCCCGCCGGAGGCGCCTCCGCGTCGCTCCGCGGTGCTCATGCTCGTGACCCCGGGGGAGTCGGGGCACGACATCGTCCTCACCGAGCGCTCGGGGTCCCTGCGCAGTCATGCTGGTCAGGTCTCCTTCCCGGGCGGGAAGCTCGACCCGGGGGAGACCCCGGTGGAGGCGGCGCTGCGTGAGACGTGGGAGGAGGTCGGCGTCGACCCGGAGCGCGTCGAAGTGGTCGGGTCCTTCCCGGACCTCTGGCTCGGGCCGAGCAGCAATGCCGTGACCCCGGTCCTCGGGTGGTGGCCGGAGGGCGGCTCGCTCCGTGTGGTCGACCCCGGCGAGGTGGCCCGGGTCGAGCAGGTGCCGGTGGCACAGCTCGTCGACCCCGCCAACCGCTTCATGGTCAAGGGGCCGAGCGGCTACGTGGGGCCGGGCTTCGAGGTGGCAGGCCTCTTCGTGTGGGGCTTCACCGCGCAGCTGCTCAGCGTGCTCCTCGACGCGGCCGGTCTGACCCAGTCGTGGGACACGGACCGGCGTCGTCGCCTCCCGTGGCGGTTCGTCCGGCAGTACCTCACCGGGCCGGGTGGACGGCCTCCAGCCAGGCGATGAGCGCCTCGTTGGTCGTCCGCGGCGCTTCCTCGGGGACGAATGCCCCTGCGCCCGGCACCGTGCGCACCTCGAGCGGCCCGGTGACGTGCCGCTCGCACTCCGCCGCCATCGTCGTCAGCGAGGTCGGGTCCTCCGCACCGTGCAGGTGCAGGACCGGCACCTCCACCGGGGCCTTGACCCGCTGCAGGTACCGCAGGCCGGTCGGCGTGAGCCGGCACCGGTAGAACCACCGGTGGTATTCCGCCGCGGCGACTCCGGCGAAGGGGAAGGCCATCGCCTCGGTGTAGCGGCGCTCGACCTCGTCGGTGATCCAGGACCGGTCGTGGCCGGACCAGTCGTGCAGCCGGCGCGCCACGCTCACCGACTGCCGCTCCGAGGCGAAGGGGGTCTGCATCGCGCGCAGGTAGCGGTTGGCGCGCCACTGCACGGGGTGGCGCCACATGGAGTGGTGGAAGACGGCAGGGTGCGGCATCCCGATGGGCGCGATCGCGGCGGTCACGCCGGGGTGGTGGGTCGGCATGCTCCAGACGAAGGTGGCGCCCAGGCCCTGGCCGACGAGCGCTACCCGCTCGGCGCCGAGGCTGCGGATGACGGCGGCGAGGTCGTCGCACGCCGTGGGTGCGTCGTAGCCCGAAGGGGGTTTGTCGCTGGCCCCGAAGCCGCGCAGGTCAACCGCCACCGCGCGGTACCCGGCTGCAGCCACGGCTGGCAGCTGGTCACGCCAGCTCCACCAGAACTGCGGGTACCCGTGCACGAAGAGGACAACGGGCCCGGTCCCCGTCGACGTGACGTGGAACCGGGCCCCGTTGGCCGAGATGAAGCGGTGCTCCCACGGGCCCTCGACGAGGGCGGCCGCGGCGTCGGGCGGGTTCAGCTGCCCGGCTTGATGGCGGCGACCGTCTCCTGCGCGTTGCGGATCGCCTTCTGCGGCACGGTGTTCTCCTTGGCCTTCTTCAGCGCCTTGAGACCGAGCAGACCGGCGACGGCGGCGATGACGAAGAGCAGCACCGTGACGATGAGGTAC
This sequence comes from Janibacter hoylei PVAS-1, assembly GCF_004025845.1. Classification (NCBI taxonomy): domain Bacteria; kingdom Bacillati; phylum Actinomycetota; class Actinomycetes; order Micrococcales; family Intrasporangiaceae; genus Janibacter; species Janibacter hoylei. The sequence continues at coordinate 1,626 of NZ_PIPF01000019.1, read as the reverse complement.
CCGGCCCACATCGGCAGCCACACGGCGATCACCTGGGCGAGGGTGTGGAAGAGGAAGATCAGGCCGAGCAGCCCGACGAAGGCCGCGCCCCCGAGGAGGCCGGCGCCCTTGCCGCCGAAGGACAGCCCCTTGGTGACCTCCGCCTTGGCGAGCTGGATCTCGCTCTGGACGAGGGCCGAGATGTCGTGCGAGGCGTCGGCGACGAGCTGGCCGACGGTGCGCTCGGTGTCGCCGGGAGCCGGCTGGCCGACGAGGCGCCGGGCGGCGGGGTCGGTGCTGGCGGTGCGGGCGTGATCGTTGCTCATGCTGCTCCTGGTCGACGGTGCGAGCCACCTGAGGGTGACGTGAGTTCGACGATCAGCCTACCCACCGGTCGGGTTGCGCGACATCAGGCAGTGACACGGCGCGACCGGGGGCCCCGCGGCGACCTGCTGGCGACGCGACCGGGAAGTCCCGGTGAACGGTTGGCGCAGACGTCCCCAGCACGGCCCGGAGGCTCTCCGCAGGGTCCATCATCGAGACATGAGCTACGGCGAGGAGAGCGAGCCGCTGGCCATCGCGCACCGCGGTGGGGCGCTGCTCGCCCCGGAAAACACGCTGGCAGCCTTCGCGATGTCCACGGCTCTCGGACTGCGCTACCTCGAGTCGGACATCAAGCTGACGGCGGACGGTCACCTCGTCTGCTTCCACGACGAGACCCTCGATCGCTGCACGACGGGGCGGGGTCGACTGGGTGACTGGTCCCTGCGCGACCTGGAGCGTCGGGTGCGCGTCGGCGGGACCGAGCCGATCCCCACCCTCGAGGAGGCGCTCGTCTCTTTCCCCGACGCCTGCTTCACGGTGGACCTCAAGGACCGCGCGGCCATCGCGCCCATGGCCCGGTTGCTCCAGCGCCGTGATTACGCGGAGCGGGTGTGTGTCGCCGGGGCCTGGGACGGGTGGTTGCAGATGCTCGCCTCCCAGGCCCCGCACGTGCGGACCGCGCTCGGCTGGCGCTCGCTCGTCACCCTCATCTCGGCCTCCAAGGCGGGCGTCCAGCCGCCGGCCTCCGTCGTGCGTGGCCGCTTCGCCCACGTGCCGGTCCACCTCGGCCGGCTGTCGATCCACTCGGCCTCCCTGCTCCGGCGGGCCCACCGCCTGGGCGTGCGAGTCGTCGTCTGGACGGTCGACGACTCCGCCCGGATGCACGAGCTCCTCGACATGGGGGTGGACGGGATCATCACCGACCGTCCCGACGTCCTGCGCTCCGTGATGATCGGCCGCGGGGTGTGGACCCCGATGGGGGAGACGAGTGAACGGTCGGAGCACTGGGGAGGCCGGCCGGCCGACTGTCGCTGACGGGCCCGGGCCCCCCGTCCACCCACCCCGGAGGGGCGATGAGCACCCTCTCGGGCGCCGATTTGGTTTCTGCGGCGGGCTTGATCTAGTGTTCTCGATGTCAGCCCGAGAGGGAGGAACGGACACCAAGTGGTGGCTCTCGTAGTCGCCCCAGGCAGGCCGGTCCCGCAGGCTGACAGCCCAGTGAATCTTGGTCCATCGGACTTGGCCGTCAAGGTCAGGGAAGCGGACTTGGAGCCGAGCAGCGAGACTGCTACGGTGGGCCACCGCTGAAGATCCAAGCGCGTA